>DAOSJS010000620.1:0-1503 GCA_035367355.1 Candidatus Hydrogenedentota bacterium | reverse complement strand
GCTCCTGGGCTATGCGGAAGAGCTCGAGTTTCTGAATACCCTGCCCGATAGTGAGCTGGACGCTGTTGGAGGCCGCGCTGCGGTGCGCGCGATGATGCTCAAGGCGGTCAAGGCGGCCGCCGACTTCTACATCGAGAACACCCCCACGGACGGCGTGCCGTATTGGGATACCGGGGCGCCGGGGCTGCAGCAGATGCCCCGGCATCTCCAGCAGGCCTCGAAACCGGACAACCCGTTCGAACCCGTGGACAGCTCCGCGGCAGCGATCGCCGCGCAGGGACTGCTGCGGCTGGGGCACGTGCTCGGCACCAAAAATGCGGGAAAGAAGTATTACCAGGCGGGCTTGACCGTCGCGAAAACGCTGTTTGCCCCGCCCTATCTTTCCGAGGACCCGAAACACCAGGGGTTGATCCTGCATTCGGTGTATCACCGCCCCAACGGGTGGGATTACGTGCCCCGGGGAAAAAAGACGCCGTTCGGCGAGTCGTCCATGTGGGGCGACTACCACGCCATGGAACTCGCGGTGTACCTTCAGCGTGAGAGCCAAGGCGGGCCGTATCTGACATTTTTTGCGTAGCGGGGCCGGGAGCGGCCGTTCCGCTGCGGGGAACGCAACAGAGAGGATATTGCGATGAAAACGCACCAGGTGGGCATCATCATGAACGGCGTCACGGGACGCATGGGCACGAATCAGCACCTGATCCGGTCGATCCTCGCTATCCGCGATCAGGGCGGGGTCCGGCTCAGCGAAAATGAAACGATCATGCCTGCCCCCATGCTGCTGGGGCGGAATGCGGCGAAGCTTGAACGGTTGTCGGAGGCACACGGCGGACTGCCCTGGTCGACCGACCTGGACGCGGCCCTCTCGGACAGTCAGTACTCCATCTATTTTGAAACGCAGACCACGGCGCTGCATTACGAATGCGTGAAACGGGCCATCGCCGCGGGAAAACACGTTTATTGCGAAAAACCCATAGCCACAAGTTCCGGAGACGCCTGCGATCTCTACCGCCGGGCCCGGGAAGCGGGCGTGAAACACGGGGTGGTGCAGGACAAGTTGTGGCTGCCCGGGCTTCTCAAAATGAAATACCTGCTCGATACCGGATTTTTCGGCGAGGTGCTGGCTGTTCGCGGCGATTTCGGTTACTGGGTGTTCACAGGCGAAGACCAGCCCACACAGCGCCCGTCCTGGAACTACCGCCAGGCGGACGGTGGAGGCATCATCGTCGACATGCTCTGCCATTGGCGCTATCTGGTCGATAACCTTTTCGGCAACATCACCTCCGTGAGCTGCCTGGGCGCGACGCACATTGGCCGGCGCTGGGACGAGCAGGGCCAGCCGTACGACTGCGATACGGACGATGCGGCCTACGCCACCTTCATCACCGACCGGAACATCATCTGCCAGTTCAACTCCTCATGGTGCACGCGGGTGCGGCGCGAGGAGTTGAACTGGCAGATGATGTTCCGGTCGGTGATGAAGGTGGCGGGGCTGCGCGACTG
>DAOSJS010000619.1:0-1531 GCA_035367355.1 Candidatus Hydrogenedentota bacterium | reverse complement strand
CCTTGCAGGCCGCCTGAGGGCCGAAAATGGGCCGGAGATCGTCATGATTGTTCCGGCCAGGTGTTCAGGATGGCTGGAGCAGAATACAATGGGGATTTACCGGGACCAGTTGCTCCGGATGCTCCGGAAGGCGGATATCAGCGGCAGACTCCGCGTATATTCCCCGGCTCTGCCCGGCCTGGAGATACATTCCAAGGTCCTGATCGTCGATGACGAGCTGCTGCGGATAGGATCGGCAAATATGAGCAACAGATCCATGGGACTTGATACCGAGTGCGACCTGATGATCGAAGCCGGGGGCGAAAGCCGCGTTCGCGAGGCCATTGTGCTGTTCCGGAGGCGGCTCATTGGAGAACACCTGGGAACGGACGCCGGGGAAGTCGCCGCCGCTGAAGAGGCGGAAGGCTCTCTCGTCGGGGCGGTTGAGTCAATACGCCGCAAGAGCGGGAAAATAAAGGAATTGGAGCCGGAAAATGAAGACCGGGGATCGGCCATCTGCGACGAGGTCATCTGCGATCCGGAGAAGCCGATGAACGCCGATTACGTCCTTGCCCGGATGCTGCCGGAGGAAGTGAAGGACCGCCGGGGAACGCGCCCGCTGAGCCTGGTCGCCCTGCTGGCCGCGCTCGGCGCGCTTGCCGCCGTCTGGCACTGGTCTCCCCTCGGCGAATGGATTCGTCCTGAAGTAATATCGTCGCTGATAGCTCCGTTCAGGGAAAATACGCTGATCCCCTTTCTTGTTCCCGCCGTTTACGCCCTGGCGGGACTGGTAATCCCGATCACTATTCTCATCATTTCGACCGTCCTGATCTTTGACCCGCTATACGCCTTTTTCTATTCTTTAATAGGGTGCCTCTCGAGCGCCTCGCTCTCGTACGGGATCGGGCAGACCCTCGGCCGTGATCTGATCCGCAGGATCGCCGGAAAGCGGGCGAACCGCGTCAGCCGCCACATCGTCCGGCACGGCTTCTTTGCCGTGATTTTGCTGCGGGTGACCGCCATAGCGCCTTTTACGGTTATAAACCTGATTGCCGGAGCCTCCCGCATCCGCTTTCGGGACTATTTCCTCGGTACGCTGATCGGTGAAGTGCCGGGTGTCTTTGCCCTTACGCTGTTCGGAGACCGGCTGGGCGCCGCCATTCGTTATCCTAATCCCCAGAGCCTGCTTCTGCTCGCCGGAATCGTCCTGCTGTTTCTATCAGGCAGTTACTGGCTGACAAGACACATCGCGAGGAAAGAGATTTGACCCGCTTTCCCGCCGCAGCAGCTGAAATACTGCCTTCCCGCCTGTCCGTGGCCTCTTACAATATCCACAGCTGCTTCGGGATTGACGGCCGGTACAGCCCCGAACGGACAGCGGAGGTCATTCGGGAATTGCAGCCGGACGTTATCGGCCTTCAGGAAGTCGATTCCAGGCTGGCCGCCGAGCGCATGCTGCAGCTCGACTATCTTGCCGCCCGGACGAGGCTCAAAGCGGTGGCCGGGCCCTGCATCAGAGATAAGAAGGGCTGTTACGGCAATGCCCTCCTGT
>DAOSJS010000618.1:0-1533 GCA_035367355.1 Candidatus Hydrogenedentota bacterium | reverse complement strand
GCGGCCTACGCCCCTGGGTGAAACATGCGTGAGGCGCAAGATAAGGCGGCCGACCTGGCATGTGCCCGCCTCAATAGCCGACGACCATCGGAAAAAAGGAGACCCTCTGCCTGATAAAGTCCCGCCGGGCCCTCTGAATCCGCTGGGGGAATACGCGCTGTACCTGGATAAACCCGGATATCTGATCCATGGCACGAATAAACCGGCCAGCATCGGCCTTAAGGCGACAAACGGATGCATGCGGCTCTATCCCGAAAATGTAAAAAAGCTTTATGAGAACACTCCCGTTAAAACACCCGTGTTCATCGTCAATCAGCCGTACCTCATAGGCCGGCGCGGCGGAGTACTTTACCTGGAGGTCCATCCGGCCCTGGAAAATTCGAACGCGGGCGAGTTGGAGAAGACGTTTGCCAGATTGAGAAAAATCGAAAAGCGGTGGAACCGGGAGATCGATTGGAGAAAAGTCGAGAAGGCCGTAGCCGAGGCCCGGGGTATCCCTGTTCCGGTATTGGAGCTCCGCGAAGGAAGCATGAAGGAAGCCGCGGAACTTGTGGAAATCAAACACCCGGGCAAATTTCACGGCGAACCGGAAGTCCCGGAACTGAATATGGATGCGTGGTATGTTCTGGCCGCGAAAGAACGCGAAGAAGTTGACGCCTTGAGGACCGCTGCAATGATCAACCATCAGGGGCCGCCGATCCCGGCAAGAGTGCTGCCGAGCGGCGGCGGGTATCGGGTCCTTGCGGGCCCCTTCAAGAATGTCAGCGAAGCGGAGAATGCCGCCAGGCGGCTGAAGGTCGATCTGGGAATCGACGGCGTATTGATCGAGCCTGCCGGGAATGAATAGATCGGCCGCCGTCCCGGTGATGATGCGTCGAGGTTTAACTTTCACAGGTGGTGTGAATAAAGAAAGGAGGTAAGTAGAAAATGAAAAAGGCTTACTGGATTATGGCAATGCTGCTCGCCGCAGGCATTACTCTCACAGGTTGCGCAACGACCGGCGACCTCGAGAAAGTGCAGCAGCGCGAAGAGCAGATAAATGCAAAAGCCGATCAGGCCCTGCAGAAGGCGGAAGACGCCAATGCGGCGGCAGCTAAAGCAGCCGAGGCCGCGGCCCGCGCCGAACAGGCCGCAAGAGCTGCGGAGGAAAAGGCTGCAATGGCTGAAAAGGCCGCAAAGGACGAGGAAAGGGCAAAAAAGGCTGACGTCGTTTTCGAGAAATCAATGAGGAAGTAAAGAAGTCCATACAGCCGGGCGGGAGCGGGGGCTGCCCCGTCTCCCGCCCGATTATTACCGATCACAGTTGACGTTACGACGTGATTGCTTCTCCTGCCGCCTTGCGGATCCTGCAGGGCAGATTCATGATATTCGGCGTACCGAATTCTTTGCCAAGTTTCCCGGCCGAGGTCAGCATATTGAAATTGGACCTCTTCCATTCGTACTGAGTTTCGGGGGAGCCCTCGGGGAACCACCATCCCAGGGCGGCGCTGACTACGCGCGGGTGGATGATATCGGTCAGGCAGGCGCGCTGCG
>DAOSJS010000617.1:0-1537 GCA_035367355.1 Candidatus Hydrogenedentota bacterium | reverse complement strand
GGCCAGAACCTCATCTGTTGACCCCTCTCGCCCATCTCGGGGTATGGGCAAAAGTCGACAAGGCCCCCTACGACCATGTTCTGGCGGCTGAGGCTCAAAAACTGTTCGTGAATAGCCTGCCTGACGGCGAGCAGGATTACTGGGATGCGTGCCGGGCCTACAGCGACACGCTGTACGGCCGACTACTGGCGGCGAGCGGTAAGGACATCCTGCTCGATAAGACCCCGGCGTATGCCCTGATACTCCCCTTCATGATGCGGGTTTTCCCCGATGCCAGATACGTGGTCCTCACACGGCACCCGCTGGCCACCTTTTCGTCATATGCCAATTCATTTTTCGACGGGAATTACGCCGAGGCCAACCAGTACAACCCGATTTTGAACCGGTATGTGCCGGCCATCGCTGCATTTCTCAGGCAGGAGGCGGTAAGCCACTGCCATGTGCGCTATGAAGACCTGGTCAAAGACGCCGAGACGTGGATGGGCCGGATATACGATTACATTGGGGTTCCCTTTGAACAGGAAACCATTGACTACGGCGCGAACAAAAGCGGCGCAAAACGCGAAGGCCTGGGTGATCCGATCGGCGTAGCACAGCACGCACGCCCCCAGACGGGCTCGATCAAAAAATGGGTGGCGGAACTGGCCCACGACTCCGGGAAACGCGCGCTGATGCGCGAGGTGATCGCCTCTCTTGACCCCGAAGACCTTGCCACGTGCGGCTACCCCCTGGAAACCCTCTGGCGGCCGCTCGAGGAGGCCGGAAACAGCATCGCCCCCCCCGCGAAGCCCCGGTTAACGCGTTACCGGTTTCAACGCAAGCTGATTGTAGGTTTGCGGGCGCGGGCACGCCGGGGGGGGCTGTTTCGGCGGCTTCTCGAGAAGTTGCGCCTGGCCTGCGATGTCCTGTTGCGGGAATGACGCCTGCGGGCGTCCGTGGCGGTCATCAGGTGGTGTCGCGCAGAAAGCCGGTCAGCGGTGAACTGGCCTCCGCAGTGCTGCGTTCGGGCCCCAGTCCGGCCAGGTAGGCGGCGCGGCCCGCTTCGGTGGCCTGCGCAAAGGCGCGGGCCATGGCCGCGTGTTCCCGGGCGTCGGCCAGTGCCGTGTTGACCAGCACGGCATCCGCGCCCATCTCCATCGCTGCCGCCGCGTGCGACGGGGCGCCCAGGCCTGCATCGACCACTACGGGCACGGAGGCCTGCTCGATGATGATGCGGATCATGTCGAAGGTGCGCAGTCCGCGGTTGCTTCCGATCGGCGCTCCCAGCGGCATCACGGTTGCCGCGCCTGCCTCTTCCAGCTTTTTGGCCAGGATCGGGTCGGCCTGGATGTAGGGGAGCACGGTAAACCCTTCTTTCACGAGTATTTCAGTGGCTTTCAGCGTCTCGACAGGATCAGGCAGCAGGTATCGGGGTTCCGGCGTGAGTTCCAGCTTTACCCAGGGTTCGAGGCCGGCGGCACGCGCCAGCCGGGCGAGGCGCACCGCCTCTTCGGCGCTGCGCGCCAGATCGACGGCAAAGCCGACCGCGCGCAGCCGC
>DAOSJS010000616.1:0-1551 GCA_035367355.1 Candidatus Hydrogenedentota bacterium | reverse complement strand
CCAGAGATAGATGGAAGCGGCGACCTGCTGGTTCGCCTGCTATCCAGACGACCAGTTGTTCCAGCCAGTTCCAGAGCGGCTCGGAGAAGGATCCGGCTGTTTGATACTCCGGCCCGGCGGCGCCCGCTCGTACATACGGCGCCCCATCGATCTGGTCTCCCGCCTCCCATTTGCGGACAATCTGCCAAAGGGCTTCCAGATTGCACGAAAGCTGCTCGATTTCGTCCTTCCACCTTCGGTATTTCTGGCGACGCTCGGTTGTCTTTTGCCGCGGCTTCTCGTAGTCGTCCAGTATTTTGCGCCATTTTTGCAGCCCGCGCCCCCAGGAACTCAGGCGATTGCCGTCCAGAAGGGTGATCTCATGGGGTGAAAATCCCAGGTCCATTGGAGTCGGGGCGTCGGTGCCCTGCGGAAGATGAGTCAGACCGGCCAGGCAGTGGCTGAGTTTGCTAAAATCCGGCGAACCGTCAACCAGATAGAGACCGCCACGTGATACGAATACCCGGCCACTGATCTGACGGGCGAGGTCCCTCGCCCTGCGGGCGATTTCCTCATCATTCGGTTGGATCGTTCTTTTTGCCATTGTTTCAGGGTTCCGTCGTGTTGTCCGCAGCGTTCATGACTTGCCGTCACGGGCTATCAGTCACGCTGCACCTCCATGTCGCCGATGTCCATTTCGATTGCGACGGACTGACCGAGGATCTCCACGTTGACTGCGACGCACACAGAACCGACACGCCGCTCGACGATACCGATGATGCCGTGAAGGGGACCGCCGGTAATCCGCACCGCCTCACCGGGGACGATCTCCGGCATGACCTTGATCTCTTCCGTCCGCGCAAGCTCCTCCATCCTCTGGAGCCCCCTCAACTCCTCCACGAGAACCGCTTCAGCCGACGGCACGATGTCCAAGATGTGGACAACCTTATGGGAGTTGATCAGTTCCGCCGGTCGCGACGGATCATACTGGACGAACACGTACCCTGGAAACATTGGTAGCCAAGTCGTGACATTGCGCCGCTGGTAACGTTCGACCCGCCGCCGTAGAGGCAGGTAATTCGGTACACGGTGTCCGTTACAGTATCGGACAAAAGCCTTTTCGCATCGCGGCTTCGTCATGACAGCCGTCCAACGCATCCCGTCTCGACAAACTATGTCTGCCACCCGATTGTTTCCCGAACCTCCATCCGGTACTTCCCCAAATTCCGCCGTCATAACCCAAACTTTCCTTCCCGACAAGGACAAGAATGCCCATGAGCGCATCATAAGCAAGAATCACAATCATATTAAACCGACTTGATGTATAGCTCAAGCCAGGAATGGCAATGAAGAGCAACAAGTTTTTTAAAAACCGCGAATTGCGCGAATGAATGCAAATGGACAGAACAAACTTCGCCCTGCGCGAGATGCTCTCATTTCAACAGCCGAGGATCGATGGGCAGCGGAATCGGCGAATGACGGACTGTCACAATCCGGGGTTGTTGCCGCCATTCGCCCGTGTTATAGTAATCGGCATCAACGATTGGATATTCTCAAAGTGATTCACGGGGG
>DAOSJS010000615.1:0-1565 GCA_035367355.1 Candidatus Hydrogenedentota bacterium | reverse complement strand
GAACGGGCCGGTGGGAACCAATGCCGACACCGTCCAGATCACCGGCAACCTGGCGCTGACGGGCGGGTCGGGTAGCTACGTGCTCTCCGTGATCTCGCTGATGGCGAACAACAACCCCGGCGACGTCGGAGCGGGCGGCGGGGCCACGTTCGCCGAGAGCATCCGCTCGTGGGATATCCTGACCACCACGGGCACGATCACCGGCTTCGACGCCGCGAACTGGACCCTCGACACGAGCGGTTTCTCTCCCAGTTTCGCGGGATCGTGGGCGATCGACATCAACGGCGCCGGCAACGCCCTGGTGCTTACTTACGTGCCCGAGCCGACCTGCATGGCGATGGTGCTCCTCGGTGGGGCGGGGCTGCTGTTCCGCCGTCGGAAGTAGTTGCCGTTTTCTTTTGAATGGTCTGCTCCCCGGCAGGGGTGGGCTCACCCCTGCCCGGGGGGCGGTTTGGTTCTCGACCTTGTGGAACGGGCATGATCTTTTCCGCAAGCCGAGTCGCCAGGACGGTGCATATCATTCAAAAAGAAAGCCGTCGCCCTCGCGCGACTGGGTTTGCGTCATAATCCGGGCCGAGGCGGCCTTTGGGATCTGCTGGGACAGGCTCCAGGGAGCAAGCACAATGCCGAGTCACGGAAGAACAAGCAGGCGGGACGGATTTACGCTCATCGAGCTTCTTGTGGTGATCGCCATCCTCTCGTTGCTGGTGAGTCTCCTGATGCCCTCGCTGAGGAAGGCCAGGGAGCTGGCCGTCCAAGTCACGTGTCTTACGCAGATGCGCGGGCTGGCCTTGTTGGCGTCAGCGTATTCTTCCGACAATGCAAACGCATGGCCTGCCACGGCCAACTGGAACCAGAATCACGGGTACCATTTCCGTCCCACCTATGCCCCGGCCTTGCGGTTCGGCCTGGGGCAGCTTTACGCCGCCGGATACTTCAACAACCTGTCGCTTCCGTGCTGTCCGGGCCATCCCATGAAGGAGGCCACGACGAACAGCGGCAATGGCGCCTGCACCTTTTTCTATCGCATGAAGAACGGCCTGGACTACATGCAGAAGGTTGAGAACTTCGCGCATTGCCTCATCGTGGATCGGTATTACTACTTCCAGGACGGCATTCAGAACCATCCCACGGGAATCAACGCGGTTTTCATGGATGGAAGCGGTCGTTGGCTGGAGGACTCGCCGCCTGGCACGTGGTTTAACTTTACGGGGCACGCGCGCAATTACGGGGGGCCGCTGTTTGAGGTTGATGCGAATTGGCCGTCCGCGTTTTACTTTGACGACGCCTATTGAGAGCCTTGAAGCCGGGGGAATGGGAAGACCAAAACATCGGTTAAGGTACTGTCAAAAGGGGGAAGATGAGGAGGGTCGGACAGGCATGACGCCGTTGCCAGATCGCGCCGTTGGCGCGCAACAAGAATACCCGCATGTTGCGCCGCAAGGAAAGATTTGCCTTGCGAAGGCTGCAACTGTTGGTATAATAAAATGCAACCAGTGTGAGCCGACGAAGATTCAATTCGGAGTGTCAGACGATTCTGTGGAAGGGCAGGGAGGAGGCTTGAA
>DAOSJS010000614.1:0-1567 GCA_035367355.1 Candidatus Hydrogenedentota bacterium | reverse complement strand
CAGCCCACTAGACGCGCACGCGCAGCCCTTCTGACGCGCGCACGCTCGCCCGCGCACACTGCCCGCGCGCAGCCGGGGGTGGGGGGCAAATCTCTAACCTAATCCCTTTATATTAGGCCCTCCCACATTTTTTCTGCGGATGGGTAAAGCGTGAACACACAATCTCGTTATTTCCTGTACACGCAGAAAGTTCTTGACAGTCGCATCGGAAAGGCGTATTGTAGGCGGGCGGATGCGGGGAACGGTCCCCGTCAGCCTCCCCCCGCAACCAAGGACCTCCAAGCCATGCAACTTTCCCAGCCGCCGCCGGTTTCTGACGCCAGAGTGAATGACTGGCTGTATCGGCTCTGGAAGGCGGTGAATGAGAACACGCAGGATATCGCGGTGCTCGAGGCCGGCGGGGGAGGCGGAGGCGGCGGTACGGTCAACAATTATGTCACGCAGAGTCTGACGGCCCAGGACGGGCTGGATGGGCTGGACGGTTGGCCGGGGCAGCGCGGGGCGACTGGAGCTACCGGCGGGACCGGACCGGCTGGCCCAATCGGACTGGCGGGACAGGATGGCGAAGATGGGGAAGGCGGACCTCCCGGCCCACGGGGACTTCCCGGAGCGGCAGGCCCCCAAGGGCTGGCCGGGCCTCCCGGCTTTGATGGTCAGGACGGAGATGCGGGTGAAGCTGGCCCACCGGGGCCTCGCGGTCTTCAGGGTTCGACTGGTCCGGCAGGGGCCAACGGCAGCTCGGGAGTCTCCGGGACAGACGGACTTGATGGGCAGGACGGCTGGACGATCCCCGCTCCGGTGAGCGCACCCCCAACCTGGCTTCTTTCTTTTTCAGCAGCGCACGGCTAACAGGAGCATCTCATGGCAGCAAACAAAAACATTCGTATCGGTCCGGTGGCCCTCACCACCACGCTGACCACGAACATTCTCAACCCACAGACGCTGACCGGCGGCGTATCGGCTGGCGGCACCAGCAACACGGCAACCTACATTCTGATCCGGCACATCCGCATTGCGAACAAGACGGCGAGCGCGGCACCGTTCTCCCTGTGGATCGGGGCGCCTGGAAGCAACACGGCAGGCACAGAATTCATGGGCACGGCGCAGTCGGTTCCGGCAAACTCATACGTGGATTGGTACGGCATGATTCGTCTTGACACGGCAGACTTTCTTGTTGGCGGCGCAGGCACCACGACGGCACTCACCTTCGAGGCAGAGGGTGAAATCGGAGTCGCCGGGTGATCAGGCTAAATTCTGTCTCACGCATCGAGGCGGTCTGCGATTTTGCGGCCAACACGGTTGCTCCGACTTGCGTAACCTGCTGGTCCGATCAATCGACTGGCGCTTATCAGGGCGGGGCGCTTTCGCAGAACTTCACCGGCACGACGGCGATTGTGATCGTGGCTGCTCCGGCTTCTGGCGCTGTACGAGACGTTGATTTTATCAACATCAGCAACGTCGATCTGATCACGCAGGCAATCACAGTCCGGTATCACAACGGGAGTGGGACGTATAACCTCGTCAAGGTAACGCTGGCAAGCGGCGACAGGCTGACCTATACCCACGC
>DAOSJS010000613.1:0-1576 GCA_035367355.1 Candidatus Hydrogenedentota bacterium | reverse complement strand
ACCAACCGCGTTCATCGCGCGCAGGTCGATGATATCGTCACCGATAAACGCCATCTCCTGCATCGTCAATCCATGTCTGGCGGCGATTTCCTCGCATGCGCGCAGCTTATTCTTGACCCACATGCGGCATTCCACACACTTCCAGGTGGACGCCACAGCCTCCAGTGCCTTGCTGCCCAACCCGGACACCAGCGCAGTCTGCCCCCCCACCAGGTGCCACAAGGTGAACGCGGTGACGTCTCGAACATTCACGGTGCGGAATGGGCGCCCTTCTCCGTCAAATGCGATATCCCCGTTGGTCAGAACGCCGTCAACGTCGGCTACAAGAAGCCGAACGGCGCGCAAACGCTCATCCAATGCAGTCACGTGGCAAATCTCCTGTAAATGCCGGCCGGGTCCGCTAATGCCGCGAAGCCGCCAGCGTAATGGTCAACGTGCCCTGCACCACTTCCGGGCGGGCCAGCCGCAGATGCAGCAGGCGCTCTCCCGCCTCATCGCCAAGATGAAGGGATGTCTCCAGAGCGCCCTGTGCCGTAAAGCACCTCGCCTCGCATTCCGCGGCCAGGTGCAGGGGGCGCATGACAATTTCGCGAAGCAGCACCGGATCCCGGAACGCCAGCTGGATCTCGACCACGGAGCGCGCCGATCCTTTCTCCTCCAGCCGGATCCAGGACAGGCCTGCCGGGGAAAACAGCGGCACGCTCAGATAGCGAACACCTCTCGGAAGGTGCGGCCGTATCCAGAGTACATGCTCCGCCGCGTCCATCAAAACGCCGTGCAGCGATTCAAATGCATGCCAAACCGACATCGCGCTCAAATGCCGATCCTGGCCCGGCCCGCACGGCAGGTTGTTGTTGCAGTCCCAGGCCAGCGGATGGTTGAAAACCCGGGCGCCTTTCATCCAGACGCTTTTGAAAATGCGCTCGATCAGGTAGAAGCCATGATCCTCCCGGTTGAGCTGGAGAAGCAGGCAGGCAAAATGAGCCAGCAGGATTCCCGGCCAGCTGTGTTCAGTCTGCGGTTCCACACCCGTTTCCGGAGGGTTTTCGCACGGGTAGCCATCGGGCAGTGTGCCACGCGCCAGACAGAATTTCCGCTCGTTCAACCGCTGTATCGCCGACATGGCGCGGACGACCCGGCGGGGTTCAAAAAGCGGGCCCAGCCCCAGCCACTGCGCATACCATTCACCGGCCAGCTGCCCCGTGTGACATCCCAGATGCCAGTCGGCCAGGCGTTCGCTGCTTTCGGCGCCCGGGGCGCAGAACGTATAGTAGCCCTCTTCTTCGTTCCACAACAGCGATTCAAAGCGTTCCACCGCGTGCTCGGCAAGGGTCGCGTACCGGGCAGCTTCCGCCGAATCGCCCAGATACGCCGCCAGTGCCGAATAAGCCCGCATCGCCGCGATCCACAAGCTCGATGTGTAGCTGTTCACCCCGTCCGTGGCCCAGTCGTCGTACATCGTCGACAGCCCCGTCTGCCGCGGAAGTCCGTCATTCTGCGGACTCATATTCGCGATATGACGCATCACCGCGCGCAGCCGCGGGAACAGGGTCTCGGCCATCTTGCGGTTGCCCGT
>DAOSJS010000612.1:0-1596 GCA_035367355.1 Candidatus Hydrogenedentota bacterium | reverse complement strand
AAAGAGGCCGGTTCGCACACTGGTCCCAAACCGAGCGCAGGCGGCCACGGCGCCATGCGCACTCGGGGGGGTGACGAGGGCCTCGTCGGCGAAGAGCCGTTGCGTTTACGATGTGAATCCGCCTAACGCTTCGAACGCTTAGCGATGGACGACATAGGGCGAGTAGTCCACTCCCGGCAGGCGCGAATAGCCAAACAGGAGCTTGCCCCTGGTGGATTTGCCGATCAGTTTCGCGGCGAAGTCGTCATCGGTAATCCCACTGCCCGTAGCATCGAATGTCACGATGAGGTTCTTGCCGGATTCTTCCGACTCTATCCGCTTACAGCCACCGCCAAAGTCGACTTTCTCCGGGGCGCCGAACCGCAAGGCATCGACATCGACATCCGTATGAGGATTGAAGCCCTCTTCCGCACAGATCTGCAACCGTATCGTCTTGGTATCCGCGGTGATCTTGTCACTGTTGAGGATTTTCAGTCGCCGTCCTACAACCAGCGGCAGGGCAATGTTCTTCGAACTGTGATTGTCTTTGCCCTTGTCTTCCCTCTTCGGCACGTCAATGACTGCCAGGTACAAATGTGTCGCGCGGCCATATTGGTCCTGCAACACCTTGGGGCGTTCATACTTGTACCATCGGACCTTCGTGCCGTCCTCGTACCCGTCAAAGTCAATGGTGTACGCCTCGCCGGGATCCTCTTTCCAGTGAACGCCGTCTTTGGAACGCATGTGATACGCGGTACGGCCGTACCAGTCATTGACAATCAGGTGATACTGGACTTCCGTCCGCCATACCATGGGGTCTTCATATCTGCCGGGAATCTTGGGGCGAATCGATTGGCCATTCACCATGTGGAAATCGTCTGCACCGTTCTCCTTGATCCAAACCCGCATGATGCGGTCAAGCATCAGCAAGCTCCCGTCTTCGCGCACGGCGAGCGAGCCGAATGTGGTCTTCCCGTGGAAACCGGACTTCTCCTTAACTGACGTCCAGGGACCTTCCAGACTGTTGGCCAGATAGTATCCATTGAAATGAAAGACCGCATACTTGCCGTCTTTCAGTCGAGTGATTTCCGGGAAATGGCCCGGTCCGATTTCTTTCTTCGCAACAAAAGGCCCGGTTGGCCTGTCGGATACGGCATGAACGATCACCGAGGTCGGCCATGCGGCATGTCCACGCGGATGGTCCTCTCTCCACCGACAGACAAACAAGTGATACTTGCCGTCCGGCCCCACAACGGGCCTGCCGCCCCAATACGACCACGCGGGATCTTCGATTCCATTATGAATGTCGCGTGGCCGCACGGCGTCGGCGCCCCACGTATCGTTCTCCAGCCCGTCGTGGATGGGCGCAGGCAGGATCCTGTCCATGAAGCGCCCGCCGGGAACCAGACCATTCCACGCTTCCGGGCGCGGTTTGTCGCCATGCTGCGCGTTCACGCCGTTGGCTATGCAGAGCATCTGTAGCGGGATTAAGGTCGCGATAAGGCTGGTTCGTCTTTCCAACGTCATTACTTCGCGCTCCGTTTCAGCGAGGCCCAGCAGGTGGCCACCCCAACGGGAGTGGCTGATTCACGCCGTCCCTAAGGGATGCGGGCAGCG
>DAOSJS010000611.1:0-1597 GCA_035367355.1 Candidatus Hydrogenedentota bacterium | reverse complement strand
TCACAGCCCATCGCGCCGCCCGCCGCGCCGCGCGAGGCGAAGGCGCAGGACGCCGCGAAGCCGCCGGAGCTGATGACGCCGGATGAGTACCAAGCGGCGAACCCCGGATATGCGGGAATTCAGTTTCGCAGGCAGGACTACGCATCCGAAGAATCTGCCTTGATCGAATGGCGCAAGGAATGGGCGAAAAAATATCCCGGCATCACGCCTGTGATTGAAAAGGTGAACGACCGGATTGTTGGCGGTCCGCGCTACAAAATGCGGGCGAAAATATCTCCTTTGGATCGACACGCGAACGATGTGCGGGCGGCCGTCGCAGAATCAAAGCCAGTCACGGCATCCGCCGTAGACGCTTATGGAATCAAGTTGCCTTCCGGCTATGGCCGCGAGGGCGACCTATACGTTTTCAAGGGCGGCCAGAAGCCAGCGGAGATGCGCCCAAGCAATTTCCGGTTGACCGACAACTACTTCACTGACCCGCGCCTTCGGACAAACAAGAGATGGGCGTGGCGAGCGATGGGGGCCAAGGAATACGCCAAGCTGATGAGCGGAGAAAAGGTGTACGGGGCCGGGGCTGGAAAGGGACAATTCTTTTCACCAACCCCAGACGGGGCTAGGCAGTACGGCGAAGCGCAAAATAAGTATCTCGTCGAGTTTGACGGGGTTGAAGCGACTGGCGAGGGGATTTCCGGAACTGCGTCAAAAAGCAACGTGGTGCGTGCGTGGCGATACACCAATGGAGAATGGAAGCCGATTCGGATTGATGCCGCAAAGCCTGAAATGGTACCGACATCGGCACGGGCAGATGATGCCCCTGTAAGCCCTTCTCCCGCCGAACCCGCCGCCCCCGTCGCCCGGATGACCAAGAACGACCTGCTGGCCGAGCTGCGGGCGGCAGGCGTGGCCGACAGAGACTTGCGCGGAAAGGACAGGGCGGCGCTGGCCAAGTACGCCGAGAGCGTCAGGGCGGGGGGCGAGGTTGCGCCGGTTCAAGCCTCCGCGGCAAAGGAATCATGGCAGATGACGAGGGCGGAGTATGCGCGTGGTGCCAAAGTGCGCCGCGACATGAAGCGCAACTACGTCATCATTACTGGGCCGGATGGCAAAGAGGTCATTACTCGCACGCTTGAGCCGGGACAGCCGGAAAAGGGGCTGATCGAAGGAGCGCACAGGATTGAAATCTCTGAGGCCCTTGCCGCCGGGAAGCCCGTCCCCGCCGCCGTGCTGGCCGACTACCCGGACTTGAAGCCCGCAGTAGTAGAAAAGCCTAAGGCACAGCCGTCAGGATTGGCAGTTCCATCTGTTGAAGGGCGCGGGGATAAATACGCCGACTGGAAAAATAAAGAGCAGATAATGGCGCTTGCTCCGGCTGGGAGTAGATCGGCCGGGCGACTTTCAAATGCACTAAAGGCTGCTGGAGTTCCGCATCAGTTTGGGCCACCGAGAACCCTTGGAAGCAAAAGAAGTTCGGTAAAAATACCGAACACGCAGGAAGCCATAAACATTGTTCGCCGCATGGGCGGAACGATTGTGAAAGATCAGCCCCATTGGCTTACAGAAGATAAAGAGCCATACGAACAAAAGCCAACCACGCCAG
>DAOSJS010000610.1:0-1618 GCA_035367355.1 Candidatus Hydrogenedentota bacterium | reverse complement strand
CTCGCGGGTGAGGACGCTGAGTAGGTTGTTCTCGGACATGTGGACTCCTATGATGATTGTCTACTTCCTCATCCATGTTGATCCTCAGCCGTTCGCCAGAACGAACCGAGGAAAGTCTTTGAATATCCAGTTGTTCTTCAACGTCTTATAGATGATGCCGAGGAACTTCCTGGCCAACGCAATGATCGCCTTGCCCGTGCCCCGGGTCGCGGCGATCCGCCGATAGTACGTGTGGAGATAGGGGCTGTACCGGGCGGCGATCAGAGCGCACTGCACCAGCGCCGTACGCCCAAGCTTGCAGCCTTGTTTCGTGATCCGGCCACGGCGTTCCGTCTCGTTGGAGTTACTCACCCGCGGCACGATGCCAAAGTAGGCGGCCAACTTGCCCTCGTCGGCGAAGTCGTGGATGTTGCCGATCACAGAGAGCAGGATGCTGGCCCCAGTCTCGCCAATGCCCTTGATGCTGGTGATATTCTCCCAGCCCGGCAGTTTCGGCCCCTGATCCCGCAGCAACCCTTCGAGCTTCTGGATGCTCTCGTTCAAATGCCGGATTTCCCCCACCAAAATCTCCAGCTCCAGCCGCTCCAGGTCCGAGACCGGCGCCGCCAGCACGGCCGACAAGCCCTTCTCGCTCGACAAGCTCTCCTTGCGCATCAGAACCCCGCGGGCCGCCAGCATATTGTTGACCTTGTTCTTCAAGGTCGTGCGCAACTTCACCAGCTTGTCCCGCGTCTGCGCCAGACTCGCCACCCGCGCATGCTCCTCATCTTTCATCCGAACCTCCGGCAACAGGTCTTTCGAGAGAAACTCAGCCAGCACCTTCGCATCGTGCTCATCGGTCTTCTTCACCGACTGACTGATCACTTTGAACTGATGCGGGTTGACCACCACAAGGCGACATCCCCGTTCCTTCAGGGCCTCCGTGAACAGTCGCGTCGTGCCCATGGCCTCCACCGCCACGGCGTCGCTCGCCTTCACCGTCTCGGCAAACGCCTTCCGATCCCGAATCGCCCATTCCCGGCTCTCCCCGCTCCCATCCTCCATCCGCGTGTAGACCGTGAAACAGTTCCGATGCAGATCCACTCCCATGTACCGCTTCTTCATCGCCGTCCTCCTGGTGTTGCGGACGACGAAGTAGACGTGCTTCCCGGTGGCCCCATACTCCTATCCAAGGTGATCCGGATTGGCTTCCGTACCCCTTATGGTGGCGCTCCAGTTACAGGTCTGACCAATCTCCTTTACGAGGTCAATGCCTCACGCGACACATTCAGCCTGTAACCTGTCTACCTCATCAGTCCGTGACTGACGAAGTATAACCACCAGAAAGCTCATCATTCATACCATCTCCTTTCTCAAATACGGACGGGTTGGTTCTTACAGCTCGACTCAAAGCAGGCATCGAGTACCTTCTGGATCGCTGCACCGCGGGCGAAGTCCGGCTGATCGTTCACGCCGGTGCGGATGCTACGCAGGAAACGTTCGAAGACGTTCGGTGTTCGCGGGCACTTCACCGTGCGCCAGCGCGCCTTGTGTCGATCCTCTCCGGCGCACAATTCGAGCAAGTCGCCGCCCCGATCCAGGTCAATCACCAGACCGCCTTCGTCGCCATACAGCCGCA
>DAOSJS010000609.1:0-1624 GCA_035367355.1 Candidatus Hydrogenedentota bacterium | reverse complement strand
GCGGGAAGATCGCTGACGGGTGGATACCGGCAACGGTGGCGCGGACGGCAAGCCCTGCTCTCACAGGCACTCCGACAGCACCGACGCAGTCAGCGAGCGACAACAGCACGAAGATTGCCACGACTGCACATGTTAAGAGTGTGGTGATACCGTCTAATTCGCTGGTCTATTCCGGTCCCCGCCGCGTCCCATCCCTAACCGAGCCTATCGGTGTCGTCCTCGTCCAGGCGGGCGGCGGTGCCGGCGTGTGGGACAGGGTGGACCTTAACGGCATTCCTGTGGCGTGCCCTCCTGGATATTTCTCCAGCCGGTCGGAATATAGTTTAAACACGTCGGCGATTGATAATCAATGCATGGTCGAGATCAAGAAATTCCATTACGCCAACGTGTTGCTCACCGAAGGCCCCTATGCCGGGAAGCGGGCGCGGTTCATAAACAAAACAGCCTTCAGCGGTTCTCAGGCCCACCCCGCATTTTTGAATTCGTCCGGCGTGGAAATCAACCAATTCTATGTCGGGGCCTATGAGGGGTACGATGACGGCGGGAGCAAGGTCGGCAGTACCAACAACAAGGCTCCCCTCGTCTCCATCGATTTCACTACGATGCTCAGCAGGTGCGCCGCGCGCAATGCCGGCGGCGTCACCGGGTTTCAGCTCATCGACATTTATCAGCTTGCGGCCATCCAGTACCTTGCCCTTGTGGAGATGGGGAACCCAGACGCGCAGGTCTCGCTGGGCCGGGGGAACTGTGATGCCCCGTCCGGCGGATCGGCGATGCAGACCGGGACTACTACAGCCATCTGGCGCGCGCTGCATGAGCTGTGGGGTAACGTGTGGATGATGGTCCAGGGTATTGAAAACCGGGATGGCGTCTTGTGGGTGTGGAACAAGGACGGAACGAGGGCCTTCGTCAACACGGGCTTTACTCTGCCCAACAGCGGATGGGTGGTCGATATGAGCGTGGCCGCAGGCGCAACGTTTGACCTGGGGGCGCTCTTCATCCCCGGAGATACGGCCGCGGCCTCCGATTCCGGCTCGTGGAGCGATTATTTCTGGATCACGAAGGACGGCACAACGAAGGTTTGCTATCATGGCGGCGCCTGGGACAACGGCCCGCACTACGGCCTGTTCTCCCTCAATCTCAACTGCGGTGCGACGAACGTGCGCACGTACATCGGCGGTCGCCTCGCAAAGGTGTGATTTGAGTACTGTTCCCCTGAATTCTGATATTGAGGAGGAGACAAAAATGAGGACAATCAGTTTCCCCGCGCAGGGGGATTACCCGGAGTGTTCGCTCGCCCTGCCGTATAGCCGGAATGCGGCGGAATTTACCATCTTTCACACTCCCCTCGGCTGGCGGTACGCCACCGGAACAGGAAACGTGCTTACGGGCATTGCCGGAGAAGAAAAGGTGTTGGAAATCGCTCTATGGGGCGCCGCCGGATCGCGGGTTGGTTGGGCCGCGGTCACGGACGTCGTGATTTCCGACGCCCCGGATGAAATCGTGCTGCAGGACGCACGGGACAGCAAGAAGGCCGAGATTGCGGCGGCGCGGTGGGCGGAGATGTCCACGCCGACGGCAGTTGACGGATACGAGGCTATCTGGTACGCGGACAAAGAGAGCA
>DAOSJS010000608.1:1021-1626 GCA_035367355.1 Candidatus Hydrogenedentota bacterium | reverse complement strand
CGGCCTCGAAGGGAGCACCTGGCGCGTGATCTTCTCCCCGGACGCTGTCGGCGAGTGGCGATACCGCGTCGCGTTCAGGAAAGGGGCCGGCCTCGCTGTCAGCCTCGATCCCGATGAAGGTGAACCGGCCGCACTCGACGGCACAACGGCCGGATTTCTCGTCCGGCCTCAAACGGACGCCGCACAAGGGTTTTACCGATTGGGACGGCTGGAATATGTCGGCGCCCATTATCTGAAGCTGCGTGACGATGGGTACTGGCTCAAGGGCGGCTCTAACAGCCCCGAGGACTTCCTCGCCTATGAGGGATTTGTGAACACGCCCTATGCCAGCCATACCTATCAAACCCATGTGGCCGACTGGCAACCCGGCGATCCCGACTGGGACAATGGCAAAGGAAAAGGAATCATCGGCGCGCTCAATTACCTTGCCTCAGTCAACGTGAACAGCATCTACTTCCTGCCCATGAACATCGGGGGCGACGGAAAAAACGCATACCCCTACCTCGGCCCCATTGACCGCGAGGGCAGTGCCGCCAACGACAACCTCCATTTTGACCTGGCCAAACTCCGCCAGTGGGATCTCGTGTTTGACCACGCCAAGCGCA
>DAOSJS010000608.1:0-1011 GCA_035367355.1 Candidatus Hydrogenedentota bacterium | reverse complement strand
GCGCAAGGGCATCATGCTCCACTTCGTGCTCAACGAAGCGGAAGAACTGAATAAAGAAGAGCTCGACGACGGCCTTCTCGGCGTCGAACGCAAACTCTACTACCGCGAGCTTGTCGCCCGGTTCGCCTGCTTCCCCGCGCTCCAGTGGAACCTCTGCGAGGAATACAACATCAAGCACCCACTGGCCCCCAAACTGGTCAAAGATTTTGCGGAATACCTGGGGAATGTCGACCCCTACGACCACCCCATCACCGTGCATCACGCCGACACCGTCGACAAAGGCTGGACGCCCTTCCTCGGCGATCCCCGTTTCACCGTCACGTCTTTCCAGACCAACGACATCGGCGTCGTCAGGCCATGGCGCGAGAAATCCCGCGCCGCTGGGGTCCCTCTGGTCATTGGTATGGACGAATTCTATCCCGACTATTCCAGCGCAAAAAACGCCGATCGACAGCGGCGGGAATACCTCTGGCCGGTCTATTTCTCCGGGGGGCAAGTCGAATTTATCCGCGATGAAAAATTCCCCACCGGCGATTTCCGGGAATGTGAAGCGCTCTGGCATTACATGAGCAATGCCCGCCTGTTCATCATGGAGCACCTGCCCTTCTGGGAGATGGAGCCCGCCAACGAACTCCTGACCGGCGCGGCTGTGTTCCAGGGCAAATACAACCGCATACCGGGACATGTCTTCGCCAAACCCGGCGAATGCTATGCCGTCTACCTGCCCATTGCCCAGCCGACAGGAACCCTCGATCTCACGGACGCTGCGGGTGAATTCATCCAGCGCTGGTACGATCCCCGCGCCGGCGTATTCGCCGGAAACGAGACAACCGTAACCGGGGGCAGCCTCCTGCGGCTTGGCCCCGCGCCCGAAAAACCCGGGAGAGACTGGGTCGTCCTCATTACGCGGGCCGAACCCGGCGATTCCCCGCCGTGATGGAGCCCCCACGCCGCATTCATGCCGCATTAAAGGTCCGGCAATAATTTGACAGCGCAGCATGCATATAGTAA
>DAOSJS010000607.1:0-1636 GCA_035367355.1 Candidatus Hydrogenedentota bacterium | reverse complement strand
GGTGTCCCCGTCACCCACACCGACCAGTCGAAGCCGTGAAATAGTCCGCAGCAGATCTCGTATTTTTCCAACAGGATAGCAACCGCTTCAGCCTGGTCGATTGCGGTTCTGCCCGTCCCGCCGCTTTCGGTATAGGTCGCCAGCGCCTCCTTGAGTTCGTGGGCAAGGCCCAGATAGTCAACGACCAGGCCTCCCGGTTTGTCGCGGAAGACACGGTTCACCCGTGCGATGGCCTGCATAAGCCCGTGGCCCCGCATCGGTTTGTCCACATACATGGTATGCAGCGAAGGAGCATCGAAGCCGGTAAGCCACATGTCCCGCACGATGACCATGTTGAACGGATCTTTTGTGTTACGGAACCGGTTTGCCAGCGCCTCGCGTCGAGCCTTGTTTCGAACATGGGGTTGCCAATCCACGGGATCTGAGGCCGAGCCAGTCATTACGACCTTCAATGTCCCTTTTTCGTCGTCCTCGCCGTGCCAGTCCGGGCGCAATTTGACGATTTCGCGATAAAGGTCAACGCAGATACGCCGGCTCATGCAGACCACCATGGCCTTGCCTTCCAGGACCTCCAGACGTTCCTCGCAATGCGCCACAATGTCCTTGGCGACCAGCCGGATTCGCTTCTCGGCGCCGACAATCTTCTCGAGCTGCGCCCACTTCGTTTTGAGCTTTTCCTTTCGCTCGATCTCCTCGCCTTCGGTCACCTCCTCGAATTTCGGGTCGATCCTCGGCCGTTCACGTTCGTCCAGATCAAGTTTTGCAAGACGGCCCTCGTAAAATATCGGGACAGTCGCTCTGTCCTCGACGGCCCGCTGGATGTCGTAGACGCTTATGTAGTCTCCGAAAACAGCCCTGGTGTTCTTGTCGGTCAGCTCTATGGGTGTCCCGGTGAATCCAATAAAAGAGGCATTGGGCAGGGCGTCTCTCATGTGGCGTGCAAAGCCATCTATGAAGTCGTACTGGCTGCGATGCGCCTCATCGGCGATGACGACGATATTGCGGCGTCTGGATAGTTCCGGGTGCCGGTCCCCCTTCTCCTCGGGGAAGAACTTCTGAATGGTCGTGAAGACGACACCGCCGGATTCAACCTGCAGCTTCTCCCGAAGATCGGCACGGCTGGCTACCTGCACCGGTGGCTGTCGAAGCAGATCCTGGCAATGGGCAAAGTTGTTGAAAAGCTGATCGTCGAGGTCGTTCCGGTCGGTGATGATCACGATGGTCGGATTCTCCATGGCGGCCTCTCGGATGATCCGCCCTGCGTAGAACGCCATGGTTAGGCTTTTACCGGAGCCCTGCGTGTGCCAGACCACACCGACGCGGTGGTCGCCGGAGCTTCCGCCCGTAAACCCGCGGGCGAAGTACGTTCCTGGCCCCTCCTTTATTCCGGGTGCTTCCTTTACAAGTGCCGATGCCCTCAGCGTCTCGGCCACAGCCACATTGACGGCATGGAACTGGTGGTATCCTGCCATTTTCTTCTGCAGCGCGCCGCCTCCCGCATCCTCAAAGACGATGAAATGACGGAGCATATCGAGCAGCCGGTGCTTGTCGAACACACCTTCGATCATGACCTGCAATTCGGGCATATGGACATCGGCCAGTGCTTCCCCCGATATGGTCCGCCAGGGCTTGAACC
>DAOSJS010000606.1:0-1651 GCA_035367355.1 Candidatus Hydrogenedentota bacterium | reverse complement strand
ATGCGGGCGCGTTGCGCGGCCAATTCGTCTGTTACGACCCGGATGGGTCTCTAGTATGGTCCAGCGGCCAGGCCAATCGCTTTGGTCTGGGGCCATTCATTCTCGCGGACGGGAAGTTTTACGTCCTCAGCGATGACGGCATCTTGACCGTGCTGCAGCAGAGCCGCGAACACTACCGTGCCCTGGCCCAGGTGCGCGTGTTGGATGGACAGGACGCCTGGGGGCCGATTGCGGTCGCCGGTACCCGGATGCTCTTGCGGGATTCCACGCGGATGGTGTGCATCAACGCCAGCGCGGCCACAGGGGAGGCCATGTAGCCATGAGTGCTGAAAATCATCGTGTGATTCCCCTGTGGGTCTGGGTGGCCATCGCCTTTGTGTCGGTTGGCGCGGCCGTTTGGCTTGCTTCGAGCGGCAGGCGTCCTGACCCGCCGGAATCGTTTCGATATGATGTCGCCGAATTTGAGCAGGTTGACCCTGGCCGCTTGATCGCCACCGAGCTCGCGCCGATCGCCCCCGGCATCCCCGGACTGCGCGCCATCGCGGCCACTCCGGATGGCCGCATCCTCATCGCGGGCGATAAGACGCTGCTGACCTGCGGTCTAGACGGCTCCGAACAGACGCGCAGTTCCCTCACGGCCACACCGGTATGCGTAGCCGCCGCGCCCAACGGCCAGGTGTTTCTGGGGATGGTGGATCGCATTGACGTACTTGATGCCGCAGGTAAATCGGACGGCTCCTGGCCGCTCCCGGGGGATCGCGGTCATGTCACGTCGATCGCAGCCGACGAAGACAGCGTGTATGTCGCGGATGCGGGAAACCGCGCCGTGCTGCGCTTTGACTATGGCGGCCAGCTCCTGGCTCGCATTGGAGAAAAAGACGCCGCCCGGGATATCCCCGGTCTGATCGTGCCCAGCCCGTATTTCGATGTTGCGTTCGACAACGCGGGAGGGTTGTGGGCGGTCAATCCCGGCCGGCACGGCTTCGAGCAGTATCGCGCAACCGGCGAGCTGGTCTCCTCCTGGTACCGGCCTTCCATGGAACCCGATGGCTTTTGCGGGTGCTGCAATCCCGCTCACATCGCATTCCGTTCGGACGGCACGATGGTCACCGTTGAAAAGGGTCTGGTCCGGGTAAAACTGTATTCAGTCGACCAGAAACTGCTGGGATTTGTTGCCGGCCCCGATGCATTTCGAAGCACGCCGGGCGGGCCGTTCTCTGCGGAGCTGGATATGCCGCTGCTCGACGTGGCCGTTGATGCAAACGACCGGATACTGATTGTTGATGGGCGGTCGAACACCGTGCGCGTATTTAAAATAGAGGAGCCGGCCTGAAATGGAACGACCCCGTGTAGAACGCCGTGAGTTCTTTGCCGGACTCGCCCGGGCCTGTCTCCTGGGTGGCCTCGGCTGGACCGGCGGCCTGCTGGCCTGGCGCGCCGCCTGCGAGTTGCAGGGACTGGCGGCCGTGGCCTGCTACTACGGCGGCGGAATGACCGGCGACGCGGAAGTCGCGCGCCGCCCCCGCTGCCCGGTGATTGCCCATTTCGGCGCACACGACGCCCACATCCCGCAAAAAGAGGTGCAGGCTTTTGCCCGCGCACACCCCGAGGTGCAGGTGCAGGTCTACGACGCAGCCCACGGATTCAACTG
>DAOSJS010000605.1:0-1666 GCA_035367355.1 Candidatus Hydrogenedentota bacterium | reverse complement strand
AAAGACGTAAGACCTTGCGGCGGGCTTTTTGACGGTCTGCGCGGCCACGAAAGCCCGCGGCGCAACCGGCTTGAGCGTCAGCAGGGCGCAGTCCCGCTCATTGAGGTCTCGCCAGGGCCCTTCATTCGCAGCATATTTCACCGTGGCAGGCGTAAACGTGCCGGAACCGGCCACGCGGGCATCGTAAATCTCGTACGGGCCCATCTGGACGCATTGTTTGGGCGCAAACTGTACCCATTCGTCCGCCTTTCGTGTGGCCCAGCTCTGATCGGTTCCGACAGACAGCACGAATTGTCCCGCGGAATCAGCCAAATCCAGCTGTGCCAGCAATCCCGCCTCGACCGGCAGCTGGTGAAAGGTCCCGATCCCAAAAAACTTCGCGATGACCCGTATTTCGTTCGCTCCCATTGCAACGAACGGCGTCACGTCAATCACGTCGAATTGGTAATGGCTGGGCCAGCTCCGGGCGGGCCCGTCTCCGACCCACTGGCCATTGATAAAGACGCGGTAATAACTGTCCGCGGTAATACGGAGCGTTGCTGATGCATGCTCTGGAGCCACAAACGACGTGCGCGCTTCGATCGTATCGTTGTAGCCTGGGCTCTGGCTGCCGCCATGCCATATCCACGATGCCGACCACTCCGGCAGAGCGGCTGCGGCAACCATGGGCGCCAACGCAAGAAAAGGAGCAGACGCCAGAATTTTTTTCATGATTTTCTCCGTGCGACGTGCAATTTGACCCCGTAAACGGCGCGATTATAACGGAAGCCGCACACGGATCCTAACGGGATAAAAACCGGCGCGCACATGCGCAAGCCAGCCCGGACGCTGGCCGCGGAGTGTGCGCGCCGTATGAAATTATTTCATTTCTGCCAGGGCGCCTGCAGGCCATATTGTGAAGGCGGGCCGGGCAGGTAGTACAGCTCGCAGCGGAACCAGTCCTGGCCGCCGGGCAGGTCGTCCAGATACACCGCGGTCGCGTAGTCATTTTCCGCGCTGGGCTGCTCGAGAACGAAGGGGTGCATCGGGCGCGAATAGAGGTCTTTGGGAACAACCGTGACGGGTTCCTTGGGCAGCGGCGCGAGGATCTCGAAGCGGCGCACATCCGGCGGATCCCAGCGGAGATGTTCGACGCGGTATTCATCTCCCGTCACATGCACGAGTTCTTGTCCATCGACCAGAATTTCAAAGCTGGCGAACTTGACCGCCTCGGCGGCATGCTGTTCAAGCACCTCGGCATAACGTGTCTGCTGTGCCGCAACGGTGGCTTCCACTTCACTTCGCACGGGCGCCGCTTTCCAGGCTTGGAGGGCAGCGGCGCGGTCTTCCGCAAGCGCCGTGGCGTTTTCGAGGAGCTGGTACACGCCGAAAAGCTGATAGTGGAACCCGGGCGTGCTCGCGAAGGTCTCGCAGGCGCCGCGCAGCTCGTCGCAGGCCGTCTGCAGCGCGATGCGGTGGGCTTCGGTCTCGTGGTCGAAATAATCGAAATAGGCAAAAATCAGCTTCACGTAGCCGAGATTCGTTGCGATGAGGTTGCGTGTCATATCGAGACGCTCGGCCAGTTCGGCGGCGAGTTTGGCGTCTTCCAGCTGACCTTGCACTTCCGCGTATTTCTGGCGCATTTGCTCTGCGACCGCGAGCCCGTACTCGATATCTTTGATCGTTT
>DAOSJS010000604.1:0-1673 GCA_035367355.1 Candidatus Hydrogenedentota bacterium | reverse complement strand
GATGATGACCGCTCGGGATACCTTCATCAGTTGAGCAACCAGGCTGCGTCCGCTTGGCGTTATCAGGGCGGCGGGATTGAAGCGTCGCACCGGAAGATGCCATGCCTCATCAGAAAGGTGATCGAATGTGCTGTTTTGGATGGCGAGGATTCCCGCAAAGTAGTCACGAAGCGAAAATTGAGGAAAGAATGTGCCACCACCGGCCTGTCTCCGGACCGTTGAAACAAGGAGGCGGCGGATTCCATCGGGTTGGCTTCGCGGAGCCAGACATCGGTGCGGAAGAAAGTCGAGTGAAAGCTCATCGTTGCTGTTACCGCAACCGTCGATCTGTTCAATCATGAAGTTGCTGGCGTTGTCGAGTATCCGGCAGGCAAATACCCAGTCGAACGGGCCGCATTTCTGGAGCCATTGGTCATCATCCGCCAGCGCACGATAGTCGGCCGTCGTCCATTCCACATGTGAAACGCCAGAACGATCCCTGGCAAGCCCGAATGAACGACCAAAGGCTGGTGGGTTGCTGTCGACGAAGTGCAGCGACGCGTGCGGCAGCCGCCCGGCGGACATACGCTCCAGGTATGTCCTAGCCTTTGCGATCAACTGTCCGGTCCCAGCGCCAAGGTCGAGGACTGAAAGCGGCTCGGAATCGTTTTGCGTGGTTTTGCGCGCCAGCAGTAAAGGCGCCAACAATCGTCTGGCGAGGAGCTTGACTCTTGGCTTCCAATAAGGGTCGGCTCGCTCGGAAACCAGTCTTGTCAACCGATCAATCGGTATGAAGCTGTTCGCCCTGTGCGGCAGGTCAACCGCTGGGCTTACAAATATCCGCGTAGTCGGCGTGCCTGAAAGCTGTACTTGACGATACAGGTAGAAGGCGTCGTCCTGCCCCGTCGGCATGAGTAAAGGCACATGCCGCGGCGTCGGCACTGTGGGATCAATTGCCAGTTGCCCCACGAGAAATAACGGATTGCGGGAGGTAACAGTGCCGCCTGCCGCTCCGTTTTCGCCCACTACATCGAGAAGAAATGATTCGAAGCCGACAATCTGACGAATAGCCGGCAGCGCACCAGGCCTGGAAGGCTCATCTCTGGCAATTCGCAATGCATGATGGAGCAGTCCGAAGTATCGCCAGCAATACGTCATCTGGGAAAGACGGTCACCCGGATGCCGGAGGATGCCTAACCACGCCTTCTTAAGGCGGTTGAGCCTCTGTTTGAGGCGAAGATCAACCTCAAAGAATGCGCGGGCCGACTGCCAGTATTCCCGCCAAAGGAGCGACTCCAGCACAAGCCGAGATTTCTGGATGCTCAAACGGATGGGAACCCGTGACTGGCAGAACTGACGCGCCAAGTCCCGGCGGTTTTCTTCTCTCGATGCCCCTGAAACGATTAGCATGTCGCCATCCTAACAAAAACCAAACTGGCGTCAAGATGGTTCTTGTCTTGTTTTCGGGGAGAACGGCAGGCCATCATCCGTCCATTATGCAAGATGTGCGAGGGCATACAGATACGGCGGCAATGGCTGCATGAACACTTGGACAAACGCCGCCAGCGTGGTATCATCCGGTTCGAACTTGTGCCAGTAGGGCGTAGTGCGGCGAAGCCGCACTAGAGCAGGGGAGCAGTAGAACAGGAGACAAGAGGCGGATGCCTTTCCGTGGACTCCGCTGCAAAAGCGGA
>DAOSJS010000603.1:0-1675 GCA_035367355.1 Candidatus Hydrogenedentota bacterium | reverse complement strand
CATCAGCACCGCCAGCTCCGGTCCTTCGAGGGCCGGCACGCCGCCGTCGCACGGCAGACAGTCCTGCAGCGCCAAGTCCTCCAATTTACCAGGCATGGATGCCTCCTTCACTCTGTCCGGAACAGACAGTTTCTTTCGTAGACATTCACCAGGGCGCGCGGTATTCCCCGGAACCCGGGCAGGGCTGCAACGATACCACGGTTTGGAGATCCTGCCGGAGGCGAATGTGTCCAACGCGCTTCCGAATGAATGCGGACCGACATCTCAACGCCTCTCTCGAAAATCCTTTTCACTGGACGAGCCTGCCGAATGGCCCGGGGCTCACTGACTCTTGAGCTTCAGACACGCCTCCACGATTTGTTTTCGGGCGTCCTCCAGAGTGCGGGTGGCTTCTTCGTATGCGGGTACGCCGTCCGGGCTCAGGATCAGACGGCGCCCCGTGGCCCGGAGCGTTTCCTCCATCGCCGGCGGCATTTCGGACAGGAGCTTCCGCGGCCCGGCGAGCATGCTGTCGTCAACGCCGCGGGCTTCTGCCTCGCGGATCGCCTCGCGCAGCATGCAAAGGTATTCGTAGTCCTCAATGGCCTCGCGGGTCACCTCCCACCGGCGGCTTGTCACAACCCCGTGAGGGCCGTCATAGGCCGTCGGATAAAAGTTGCCGGTGGGGTTGGGTCCATCCCAGCGGTCTGCGTTGCCGTGCATCGCGAAAACCCACCAGCCGGCGCCGGTGAAGCCCTGGTTCCAGGCGTACCAGATCCACCGGCGGTAATGGCTCAGCGTGGACAAGGTTTTCGCGCGGCCGGGCGCATCGTAATACCACAACTCCGTGGCGTATTCGCGGGCCACGGATAAAAACTCCGGCCCGAACCGGGTCAACAGCTCATAGGCCGGGCACCAGATATCGATGAGTTCCTTATACATGTCCAGGCTTTCCGCCGTAGTGCCGCTGGTGGGGTCGGTGTAAATCAGAACGGTTGGATCGGCCTCCCGGACGAGCTTCGCGACCTCAACGAGGTTGATCGTGGTATCGGAATACGGGGCGGACGGCTCATCGTAGGGGTAAAGGGCCCAGAGTGCCGGATCGACTCCGAGTTCGGTCATATGGGCCGACCAGGCCCGGATATAGGCCACGAACGCCTTGCGCCAGGGTTCCGACAGAAACGGCGCGCCTTTGACATAGCCCTGCGGCGACGTAAACAAGAGGAATCCATGGGGCGCCAGGCGGGCCACGGATTCGTCGTGCGCAGTAAAATCAACGGGCGCGGTCAGATTGCCGTCGGCGTCGCACTCGGCGCCCGGGCAGGTCCCGAAGAACACGGTGGTGCCATGTTCGACCAGCTCCGCAAGCACCTCCGGCCGATCGGTGCCCATCGGGCCGCCGTCATAGGACCACATGCAGAAGCGCAGCGGCCGCGGGCGGGGAAGAGCCAGGTCATGTACGGTGAGTTCCAGGGGTACGTGAATTTCGGTCGGATCGGGCTCGATGCTCTTGAGCCGCAGTACCGCGGCGTACTTGCCGGCCGCCAGTCCTTTGGCGTTGACCGTAATCCACAGCTGCTGCGACTCGAGCGAGGCGATGCTGACGGCGGATGCCTGATCCAGCAGAGGCAGGGCGTCCGACACCATACCTCGCTCGTATGCCGGCACCGAAACCGCGCGCCGGAGTTCAATGCAG
>DAOSJS010000602.1:0-1678 GCA_035367355.1 Candidatus Hydrogenedentota bacterium | reverse complement strand
CCGTCGTTGGGGCTGCGCGCCGGGCCTCGAAATTCCCCGTTGACCCATAGCGCACAGAACGGCGCGGGCCGGGGTCCCGCCTCGGGCACCTGTGCTTTCCAGGCTGGCCCTTCCTGCGTCCATCCGGTCACCGGCACGCCTCCGCTGATAACGGGGTGCTCACCCGGATAGGCCTCATACGTGATCGGCGCCGTTGGCAGGCCGCTGTCGAGCGGTTCAAAGACGATCGCCTCGGTAATGCGGTAGTGGCCTTCCCGCAGCTGCACGGAAACCGGCCCGGGCAGCCGCTGACTACCCTTCATCTCCCGCAATCGGTCTCGCGCTGCCGTAAGCGTGGCCAGTGGGCCGTCCGTGCCGTCCGCGTTGGGTTCCGGCAATTTTCCCGACCAGGCGTCGTTGCCCTGCGGCGCGACGTAGAGCTGCACGGCAGCCTCCTCGGCAGACGCGATCGGTAACACAGCGGCGATGGCTAATGTAAGGGCCAGTCTTAACATGGTGTGACTCCTGATGCTATACCGCGTTGTATCCCTCGCCCGAGTATATCCCAGCCGGCACGCCTGGAGACAGAGTGCCCCTCAGGCGCCTCGCGAGAACCAAAAGACGCAGCCGTCTTACTTATCCGGCAAAATGCAGTGGCGCAAAATACTCCGGCACGTGGAAATTGAGCTGCTCGCCAATAGGCGCCCAGGAGGCCCAGTGCGGGTGTGAGTTATCTTCCGCGCATTTGTAAAAATTTCCGCGCCAGGTCTGACCGGCCGGGCCGGCGAGCGGACCGGTGAATTCTTCGAGCAGCGCAAACGGGATTGAATATTCCACCACCCAACGCACCGGATCCGCACGCTCGGGAAACACCACGCTGGGAATCGAATGATAGACCCGCATCATCGCCGCCTGGCGGCGGAGCAGTCTCGTCGCCTTACCCAGACCTTCGGGTGTGCGCGTTGGATCCTCCACATAGCCGGCATGCAGCGTGCCCAGACAGTTCATTTCAAAATTGAAATAGCCGCCGCCAGCCCTGGGCTCGAAGAAAAACTCGACGCAGGCGTCGTTGCAGACCGATGAGTTGAGGTCCTCGCGCGTTGCGCGGACGTACTGATCCTCCACCCGGAAAATGGCATAGAGCGCGTCTGCATCGTAGAGCAATTTGGCATGCGTCACCGGGCGATGGTCGCTGCTCGCGGGATGGAAGTGCGCAATAGAGACGGTGGGCACGGAGCGCCACAGCGGCCCATCCCAGGCCCCGTTAAATTCAGGTTGCGACGCTGTCCGCTGGATTTGGTACGCGGGTATCTCCGGCATGGCTGCTCCTCATGGATGGGATTGCCCGGGCATTATAGCCCGGCGACACGACGAGAGCACCAGGCGCGCATTCGAAATACGATGTGCACAATCTTCGGGCTTAGCCCTTTTACTGGAGGTGAATTTTACGGAAAGAGTTGCCAGTGAAGAAGACATTAGGATCCATTCGGTATTCTTGGAGGCGCCAACCGAAACCCAAGAGCGAAATGAGTCCCGACGCCCTATGCCCGCCTTACCTCAATGGAACGCACGAAACTCAAATTTTTTCTCGAACAGGGCTGCCGCGTGTGCCTGCTCCTAACCATCCAGATTACCCAGCGCGGAGGCTATCCGGATGGGCAGGCACAGGGGCCTGCCCCTACATTAGAAAAACTCCAGG
>DAOSJS010000601.1:0-1679 GCA_035367355.1 Candidatus Hydrogenedentota bacterium | reverse complement strand
CGCCGTGAATACTGGATTGGCCTGGTTCAGCACTTCGAGCTGCAAGGAAGGGTGGATGTTGCCGAGAAACAGATACGGCGCCTCGCGCGCCGGTTCGGGCAGCCTCGGGTGGAAATTCTCAAATACATTGAGCTGAGTATCCAGAGTATCTCGCTCATTCACGTCTTCATGGTAACGCCCTGCCCAGCGAAAGGTTCTTCCGGGCACACGCTCGAGGCCTTCCAGATGGATTCCGTGTGCCTGTAAGAGGTCGACATGGGCTTGAGGAAAATCCTCGCCAACCACGCCTACCAGATGGACCTGGGCATAATGCGCCGCAGACAGCGAGAAATAGGTGGCTGCCCCTCCAAGCCCTTCCTCGTTCCGTCCGGCGGGTGTTTCCACGGTGTCCAGCGCTACAGAGCCCACCACGGTAATGCTCATTCGACCAGTCTCCCCAGAATGTTGACGTGATGAGGCGGTATCGTACACGACTCAGGAGCGCAAACGCCAATGCCGGACGCAAAGGCAGAGTTCCCCAGCCCGGCGTCAGGCAGCAACGCCTTTGAAAAGGAGCGTCGCAGCCAGCCTCCCCAGGAAGACCAGGGGCTGCCCCATGCCGTATCTCATGACCAGCACTGCGATCAGGATGCCGTACGGCCCGATTCGTTCCATAATGTGCTGTCCCCTGGGCGGCAGAAACGCGTAGAGCACGTGGTGGCCGTCCAGCGGCGGGACGGGTATCAGGTTGAACAGCATGAGGATAAGGTTGAGCTGGACGAGCATCCACAGCAGCGTGATCCAGGGGCCTCCTCCCTGGTTTTCAAGGTCCGGATGGAACACGAGGAACGCCAGGCGCGCCCCGGCGATCAGCACCACCAGCTGCGCCAGATGCGACAAGGGCCCGGCCAGTGCTACCGCTACGGGCCCCCAGCGTTTGCTCCGCAGATTTTGCTGATTGAACGGGACAGGACGCGCCCAACCGAAGACAGGCAGGTTGGCGAACAGCATGATGAGCGGGAACAGGACCGTCCCGAATGGATCGATGTGCGGCAAGGGGTTAAGGGTGACCCGCCCCTGGAGCCGCGCGGTCGGATCTCCTGCCCAGTCTGAGACCCAGGCATGTGCGGCTTCATGCACCGACAGGCAGAACAGGAGACAGACATAGGCGGCGAATATTTCAGCGATGTGCGGGCTCATAGGTCCTTATAAAGGCCAAGTTATCGAAGAGGTATTGTAAAAGACGGCATCGGAAAGAATCAAACGTTCCGCCGTTTCATTTCCACTGGGGCGGTTTCGGGGTGTGTAGCCGGTTGACTTCACGGGCAATCGTCGATAAGATGACTATACGAAAAGATTTGCAAGGAATTGCATGCTTCCGTATAATAGCCTGTGAGCGAAATCGCGACGCAGCAAGTCAGCCCGTCAAGGGAGCGAGCGTCCCGGCCAGGGTTGGCGAGGAGGATTGGATTCCGTGACTAAAACCAAGCGCGAGTTGGTAATCGACGTGGCCAATAAGCTGGGGATAACCCAAAGCACCGTGGCCAGGATTATCGAAGGAGCCTTTGAGGCCATCTCGCTGGCGCTCGCGGAAGGGGAACGTTGGGAATTGCGTGACTTTGGCGTGTTTGAGGTGAAAACACGCGCCTCGCGCATTGGACGAAATCCGCGAACCGGCGAACAGGTCCCTGTGCCCGAGC
>DAOSJS010000600.1:0-1681 GCA_035367355.1 Candidatus Hydrogenedentota bacterium | reverse complement strand
TTCTGGCTGAGGCCGAAACGGCCTTCGATCACCGTTTTTGCCAGCGCCTCCCAGTCCACGCCGGGATACGCGGCGAGGTGCGCGTTGAAATTGCCGACCGCGCCGTTCAGTTTGGCGGGCAGGACGATGGCGTCGAGCTGTGCGGCCTGGCGGCGCAGGCGATGGACAAACACCGCCAACTCTTTTCCCAGCGTGGTGGGCGAGGCGGGCTGCCCGTGCGTGTGCGCGAGCATCGCGACGGCGCGGGTTTCTTCGGCGAAGGCCGCGAGCAGGCCGGTCAGTTTGTCTTGGGCGGCACGCAGCACGCGCAGGCCGTCGCGCAGCATCAGGGCGTGCGCCACGTTGTTGATGTCTTCCGAGGTGCACGCGAAGTGGACAAACTCGCCGAGCGCTTCAAGCGTTGTTCCCGCAAGCTTCTCCTTGATGAAGTATTCCACGGCTTTGACATCGTGGTTGGTGACTGACTCGATGGCCTTGACCCGGCGCGCGTCTTCGGTTGTAAACCCGTCGGCGAGTGTCCGCAGGAAGTCATGCTCATCGGTTGTGAGACTGCGGGCCTCGGGAATAGCCTGCGCGTCGCACAGCGCTTCGAGCCAGGCCACCTCCACGGCGACACGGCGCCGGATCAGGCCTGCCTCGGAAAAGACGGGGCGCAAGGCGTCGAGTTTATTGGCGTAACGACCATCAAGCGGGGAAAGGGCGGTGAGGGCATCGATCGGTTCCATGCGAAAAACTCCGAGAAGGCGGTTAGGTGCCTTCGTGGTGAGGCGTTCGGGTTGCGGGCTCCGCCCGCGTTCGGCGATTAGGCTGTTAGGCGGGAAGGGGGAGCTCTCCTTTAAAGACGTGTTCATCATACCGTTTTCCCGGCAGATCGGCAAACAGACAAATCCGGGATACGGGAGAGGGTTGTAGCCCGTAACCTGTAACCCAGCATTCCTACCGCGTCGTCTGCGCTTCGACGAGCGGCATGCCGCAATACTTTTCGCGGAGGCGGGGCTTCTCGATTTTACCGGTAGGATTTCTCGGCACTTCCGCAAAAATGATTTTTTTCGGCCGTTTATAACGGGGCAGGCCCAGGCAGAACTCCTGTATCTCCGTTTCGGTACAGCGGATGCCTTCTTTCAACTGGATGATGGCGGCTGCGATTTCGCCGAGCCGGTCATCGGGAAGGCCAATGACGGCGACATCTTTGATGGCGGCATGCGTGCGCAAAAAGTCTTCGATCTGTACGGGATACAGATTCTCGCCGCCGGAGATGATGACGTCTTTTTTGCGGTCGACCAGATAGATGAATCCGTCCTCGTCCATCCGGGCCATGTCGCCCGTGTAGAGCCACCCGTTTTTTAGTATGGCCGCGGTTGCCTTGGGGTTCTTGTAATAGCACTTCATCACGCCGGGGCCGCTGACGATCAGCTCTCCGACTTCGCCTTGGGGAACCGGCCCGCCGTTGTCTTTGACGATGGAGGTCTTCCACAGATACCCCGCTTTGCCGATCGCGCCGACCTTGTGTATGTTCTCAACGCCGAGGTGGACACAGCCGGGGCCGATGGATTCGCTGAGACCGTAATTGGTGTCGTACTGATGTTCAGGGAAGACCTGTTTCCACCGGCGGATCAGGCTGGGGGGCACCGGCTGCGCGCCGATGTGCATCAGTCTCCAGGTGTCGAGACGGTAGTTCTCA
>DAOSJS010000599.1:0-1690 GCA_035367355.1 Candidatus Hydrogenedentota bacterium | reverse complement strand
CAATCCGCAGCGCCTCATCCGCCAGCAGGGTCCCGATGCGCACGCATTCGTCCCAGGTCTGAATGTCCTTGTCGTCGGGCCCCCGGCAGTCCGCGGTGACCATCCCGCCCTGGGCACTGTTCATGAACACGGCCGTGCCACCGCCTTTCTCGGCCACGCGGTCATACAGCGGGCCGCACAGGTCAGGACTCAAAATGCCCTGATCCGGTCCGATCACTTCGGGGTGGATCGCATAGTTGATCAGCGTGGCAATGGCTTTTCCATCCTGTCCAATGGCCTGGATCACATGGCAGCGCGGGTCATAGAGCTTTGGCGCATAATAGTTGTATGCGATTTTGCCCTGGGCCTCGCCTGTGTTGATCTTCAACGAGGCCGGTGCAAGCGACGCCACGGCCGCGTTGATCGCGTCGGCCATCCGATCGACCACCAGGGCAATGTACTCCAGGTTCGCTCCGTGCCCACCCTGGCCGTCGGGGAACCCATACATGTCGGGCGCACTGTGGGTGTGGGTTGACCCGATCAGGATGTTCTCCGCCGGGATGCCCGGAACCTTCGCCCGAACGCGATCGCATAAGGCCCCCGGAAATCCCAGAAAATCCGCCCCTACAATGGCCACCCGTTGTCCGTCCCGGTCAAACACCAGGGCACGCACGGTCAGGTTGCCGGTCTGTTGCGAGGCCGGGCTGCTCGGACCCGCGCCGCCGCTCACCGGCAGCAGAGGGTCCGGAGTCACGTCGCGTACCGCCACTCCCGCCTGAAATGCCGCGCAGGCCGTGGTTGCGGCCAATCCCGACAGGGCCAGCGTGATACACAGCATTCGCATGTTCATCCCAGAATCTCCTCGTTTGTTTCCACCGCAATTCGCTGAACAAGCGTCTTCCCACAGAATACACCACCTTATGCTCTGAGAAAATAAAACGCCAGAGATCCGCGGCGCGATTCCCCCTGGGGAGGCCTTCCAGTCCTCTCACCCGACCACTACTTTCAGCACCGACGGCAGCAATTGAATGGTCACAGGCAAACGGCCAGGCTGTTCCCCATCGAGGTTCAGCAACACCTCCTGCGACGAATCCGCAAGCACGCGGGATGCGCGAAAATAGCGAACCTTGTCGGGCTTGCGTAAGAGTCGGCCCCGGTAGAGTTTAGGAAGGTTAACGACGGCCTCCGCCTTGCCCACATCGCCGATTACGTAGACATCGAAAGCGCGGCTGTCGAGACGGGCATGTGGCGCGACGTGCATCCCCCCGCCGTAGTACTGGCCATTGGCGACCATTACATTGTTGATCCGGCCGCTCAACTCGACCCCATCGATCTCGATTTGAATCTCTCGGTTCTCGTATAAGGCCAGCGTCGAGACGGAACCCCACAGGAACGACAGAAACCCGCCGAAGAACTTCGAGGTCCGGTTCACGCGCTTCACCACCTCGCCGCCTGCGCCAAAATCGGCAATATTGATGAAGTACCGCACGTCCTGTTCACCGTCCGGTGTGGTATAACGCACGCGCCCGACATCTGCTCGCGTAAACCGCCTGTCGACCACATACGGGAGCGCATCGACACCTCGAGGAAGACGCAAGGTCCGGGCGAGGTCCGACCCGGTGCCTGCGGGGACGATGGCCAGCGACGCCTCCGGGTTGAGCAGGGAGTCATCCTCAAAGAAACCGTTAACGACCTCGTTGTGGGTACCGTC
>DAOSJS010000598.1:0-1707 GCA_035367355.1 Candidatus Hydrogenedentota bacterium | reverse complement strand
GCCGACGCTCTCCGAGCGGGTGCAGCGGGTACTTGCCGACGACGTGGCCGTCTGCGATTACGACCTGCGCTTGCAAGACCTGTTCGCCGCCGAGAAAGCGCATCTGGAGAGTCTGGTGCCCGAGGGCTATTTCCGGCGCATTGAGCATTTTGGCAGCACGGCCGTGCCGGGTCTGGCGGCCAAGCCGGTGATTGACCTGCTGCTTGAGGTTGAGTCGCTGGCGGAAGCGCGTGAGCTGCTCCCGCCTATTCTAGAGGCCGAGGGCTACGACTATTTCTGGCGGCCGACCTTTGGCAACGACGGCGGCCCTTGGTATTGCTGGTTTATCAAGCGCGGTGAGAATGGCGAACGTCTGGCGCATCTCCACGTTGTCGAAAAGAGTTTCGCTGGCCACTGGCAGCGCCTGCAATTCCGCGATTATCTGCGGGAGCATCCCGCCGTGGCGCAGGACTATGCGGACTTGAAACGCCGCCTGGCAGCCGATAATGGCCACGACCGGGTGGCATACACGGACGCCAAGGGCGATTTTGTTAATGTGCGAAGTTTTGTGATGAACACTTGTAGTTACCGACCGAAATCACCACGTTTTCGAAGATACGCATCCGTTCCTTCCATTCATTTTCCCATTCCGTTGCACTCGCAAAACGCTTCAGGATGATGCCCGCCACCTTTTGGGCACCCTTGTCGCTCCAACCATAGGCGATGTTTTTCAGACGTCTGGCCAGTTCCCGCATCACCCGCTCCACCATGGTCGACGCCTTGTGGGAAACCAGCCCCCATTTCAGCCACCGCCGGACGTAGCCAAACATGGAGCGTCTGGCATTGTTGATGTAGCTTGCCGCCGCCGAATAGCCTTTCCCTTCCAGGTACGAGACAAATTTCACCATGACACGTTCGGTGTTTTCCATCTGCTCCTCAATGGCATCCTTGTCGGCCTCGGGCACCTTCTGGAAATCCTCGGCTGGAAGCTCGATGGCCATGGCAACGGCAAGGGCATCCTGTAAAGGCCTTATCTCCTCGATCTTTGCCCCGTCCCCATGCATGGCATGGTACAAGTCCCTCTTGATGTGCCATTGGCATCTTTGCTGCTCATCCACATAGTCAGCGAACGCATCGGCCAACCCTGGTTCACCATCACAAATGATGATGGAGCCGTCAGGCAGCTTGATGCTCTGCTTTTTCCACTCCTCGTTGATCTCAGCCCAGGAGGTGCCGGCCCAGGTGCCCATGGGGAAAACCCTCCCCTGGCGAGTGATGCCAATGACGGCTTTCAGGTCACCCTGACGCGCCTTGCCGTTGACACCCTCCCCCTTGAACTTGGTGCCGTCAGCCATGACTTCCAGTGGAAAGGAGCCAATCACCTTGCTGGACACCTGTATCTCGTCACAGTCCGTTTTCAGAACCCATTCATGGGCCGTCCGGTAGGGAAGCGTGATTTTCCCGTCGCGGGAAAGCTGGGCGACGCCACGGCGATAGCTGGTCTCGCTGACCGTTTCGACCACCAGCTTCTCCAACTCATTCGTCTTGGTCTGATAGCGCCTGAACTGGATCAGTTTTTGCAGAGGCACATGAGTTGCGCCACATTTACCGCACTTCACTCGCTTGAAGCGCAACGTGAACTCGCCAACACTCGTGCGGATGTTGCGGTTGTACCCGCCATTGAGTGCAAGTTTACCGTCCGAACATTCGGAGCATAGCGTCCGGCCG
>DAOSJS010000597.1:0-1718 GCA_035367355.1 Candidatus Hydrogenedentota bacterium | reverse complement strand
GTGGCCCGGCGTCTACCGGTACGAAGTCATGCCCTGGCCCGACCGCATCTTTCGCGGCCGCTACCCCAGAATCGACCTCGACACCCAGTCCGGCGACAGGCAGGGCATCCCTCTCGACTACGCAACCGAGATCCTGGCCGTCATCAATGCGCTCAACGATATGCGCCAGGAGGAGGTCGAGTTCCAATGCGGTTCCCGTGGTATTGGCATCCTCGTGTCCGACACCATGATGTTCCAGCGGGCCGCGCCTCAGGCCAGCGACTCTGCCATGGGATTCTTCTATGGCCTGGCGCTGCCTTTGCTCAAGGCCGGTGTCCCGCTGGAGGTTGTGCAGCTTGAGAACGTGCTCCACGAGGGCGCTCTCGACGCCTGCCGCGTCCTTTTGCTCACCTATGAGGGGCAGAAGCCATTAAAGCCCGAATACCATCAGGCTATCGATAAATGGGTGCGGGCCGGCGGCGTGCTGCTCTATGTCGGCGACGGCTCCGATCCCTATCATGGGGTGCGCGAGTGGTGGAACAACCAGGGGGAGAACGCCGACTCGCCCAGCAGCCACCTGTTCGGGCTTCTGGGCATCCAGGCGGACGTGACGCAACCTCAACCCGTCGGTCAGGGCTTTGCGCTTGTGGTCAACGAGCATCCCGCAGCGCTCACGAAGGAGCCCACGGGCGCCGGGCGCGTCCGGCAATGGGTTCGCACTGCGCTCGAACTCACCGGCTCGACGCTCGAGCTTCAGCATTATCTCATGTTGCGGCGCGGCCCCTACATCCTGGGCGCCGTATTCGATGAATCGATATCCAGTGAACCCGTGCAGCTTGAGGGCGCATACATCAGCCTGTTCGATCCAGCCCTGGCGCTTCAGAAACAAGTCACCTTGTTTCCTGGCGGTGTTGCGCTGTTGTATGATGCCCAATGGGCCCGGGAACATCTGGCGCTGCCTGCGGTGGCGGCCGCCTCTACGCGGATACGAGATGAAGTCCGCAGCGACGGGGCTCTCACATTTCGAACCCGGGGCCCCGTGGGAACCACCGCCAAAATACAGGCTCTGCACGCACGGAATCACTCGCCGGTCCGGGTGGAATTGGTGCCGCCCATACCGTTTGAACAGCAGCATGAGGCGGAAGACGGTGCCCTTACGCTGTCATTTGAAAATGCTGCGGAAGACGTGGCCGTGCGGATAGCGTTTTCGCCTTCAGAATGAAACGAAATGGGTCGTGTGGCTGTACAATAGGCGCATATTTTGCTAAACTCGCCCCGCTTATGCCTCTTATAGAATTGGGGAGCCTCAGGGAATGCTGGAATCACAATTCATAGGTCGAATTGCGGAAGATATCTCGCTGAATCCGGAGCAGGTGCAGTGCACCGTCCAGCTCTTTGACGCGGGCGCCACCATCCCTTTCGTAGCTCGCTACCGCAAAGATGTCACCGGCAATCTCGACGAAACCCAGCTCGAAGCAGTGTATGAGCGCGCTCAGTATTTTTCGCTTCTTGCCCAGCGCCGCGACACCATCCTCGAGACCATCGAAAAACAAGGCAAGCTCACCGGCGAACTCCGCGCGGAAATCGAAGCCTGTATGGACCGGACGCGCCTGGAAGACCTGTACCTGCCCTTCAAGCCCGCACGCCGGACCAAGGCCACCGTCGCCCGCGAAAAAGGCCTCGAACCGCTCGCCGACTTCCTGATGAAACAAATGCTCATCGAAGGGCCTATCGAGTTC
>DAOSJS010000596.1:0-1719 GCA_035367355.1 Candidatus Hydrogenedentota bacterium | reverse complement strand
CTGGGCGGCACGTGGCTGGACAACGACACCGGCCGGCTCCTGCGCCCCGAGCCAACCGCCTACGCCGAGGCCCGCAGCGCCTACCAGGCGGCGGCCGGGTTGAAGGTCTCGGCCTGGGACCGGTTCCTGGTGGAGCCCAGTTGGACCGGCGCCGCCGAGGTGGCAGACGAAGTCTGGGATTGGACCGCCGAAAAGCTCTCGAACGCGTGGGAAGAAGTCAAGAGCTGGATCGACCGTAACGCCAAGGCCATTGTGGGCGTGACGGTGGCCGTGGTGGGGGCGGCCATCGGTTCGGTGGGCGGTCCTGCGGGCATGATGGTCGGGGCGGCCTGGGCGTACGGGCTCTACACGGGGGCGGTGTCTGCCGCCGAGCGGATCGCGGCTGGACAATCCGCCTGGCAGGTGGTAAAAGGGGCCCTTGGCGACGCGACGGGCTGGTCGCAGGTCCACGCCGGCTATTACAACGAGGACTTCGCTACCGGCAAGTACCTGAACATGACCCTCAGCCAGCGCTGGCTGACGGGCATCGCCGGCGGAATGCAGATGGCCATGATGGCCCTGCCGGTAGCCAAGGGCGCAATTGCCTTGGCCAGATCGCCCCGGGTTAGAAGTGCGTTTTCGCGGCTCAGCGCGGAGACGAGGAGCCTGTATCTTGATGAGTACGGGAGCATTCCGGGCCGGCGCGGAATCATGCCCTCCCAGACTGCCAACAATGGCATCGGGGTAGGAAGCGGAAATGCTTATTCTGTGGCCTTTCAGACCAAACTCGCGAAACCTGCTTTGCCTATTGGAACAAGGGCAGCACATAACCAGGCCGCTAACAAGGCGCTTCTCGAAGCAATGGACAATGACACAGTCTTTGCGGCCCAGATGCGGAAGATGATACCAGGCGTCGATGAAGTGCGTGGCCCCCTTGGAGGGGTTAGTTATAAGGCACCCAAGGACTGGACATGGAACCACGCTGTGGATCACCCGGGCGTGATGCAACTGGTGCCGCGGGTTCAGCATACTTCGGGATCGCCGACATGGTGGCTGATGCACGATTATCCTTCGGGAACAGGAGGATTCGCACAATGGGGAAGCCAATACTAGCCCGCAGGCCGTTGCGTAACGTTGTTGCTGATCTCGGATCACTGACGGATGAGGATTTCATTTGTGCCGAAAACGGTCCCAGTTGGACTCCGGATTCGCCTGCATACGTGATCCGGATCCCTCAGTACGCTGATTTGCGGGAAATCGGGCCTGTGCCTGACTACTTCCTAGAGGTGTTTGTTGCCCGCGACGTACTACAGAACTGGTCCGCATTGCGGCAAGGTCGTCACCCGACGATAGAGGAAATGTGTGAAGCACTCATCTACTATGCCAAGTATGATAGCTATCTACCCTGATTAGTTATAGACTCGTGTAATGGTGTAGTGGTCCAGCGAGATTCGTGCGGGACATGTTCGGGACATGTTCGGTGGGGAATTCGGGGGGAATTCGGGGACAGATACCGAATTTCCGTTTGGCAAGTCTTGACTGACGAGAGTAGAGTCATCCGTATGCCGCGAATCGCACGAGTTGTCGTGCCGGGGATGCCTCATCACGTGACGCAGCGCGGCAATCGCCGCGCGAACGTGTTCTTCGACGACGGCGACCGCCGCCGTTATCTGCTCCTGCTCGAAGACTATGCCCGCAAGTACGGCCTGGCCATCTGGGCCTACTGCCTGATGACCAATC
>DAOSJS010000595.1:0-1721 GCA_035367355.1 Candidatus Hydrogenedentota bacterium | reverse complement strand
TCCGGACTGATCCCGGCGGCGGTCACTTCGGCGCGCGCTCCGGAAATGCGCGCCTGGACCGTCTCCAGGCTGAAATCCTCGGCGCTGGCCAGATAGATAAAAGTCCGGTGGCCAACCTCAAGCAGATGACGCGCCAGGAGTTGGCCGCCGCGGTAGTTGTCGCACTGAATCACCGGAGCAGGAAAGCCCTGCCAGCGCGTGTGCGCGAAGGCAATCGGCAGCTTGGTGTCGCTGATCAGTTCCATCGCCTGGTTTACTTCGGGCTCATTCCAGATCTTGTTCAGCAGCAGTCCATCAACGCGGTGCTGCAGAAAAGAGCGGACGTAATCCAGCTTGAGGGCGCCATCATAGCGCGTGCAGCCGATGAAGCAGTGGTAGCCCAGGCGATTGACCTCGGCCTCGAAAGCGTCGGCCACGGGCAACCAGCGGTAATCGAGCAGATTGGTCAGCAGGATGCCGACGGTCTTGGTGCGTATGCCGGCCAGGTGCGCGGCGGCCATGTTGCGCTGGTAGTTGAGGCGCCGAGCGGCGGCCATAATGCGGCTGCGCGTATTGGCGCTGACGCCGATGTTATTCGGCGAACGGGGATTGAGCACGCTGGAGACGGCGTTGATGCTGACGCCGACCTCCTGGGCGATATCCTTAAGAGTGGTGCGTTGCTTTTTCATCTCGCCAGTTTAACGGAGAGCCCCGAGCGATGTCTGTGTTAAAGACGGGTAGCAGCCGGCAGCCCGCCACTGTCATGTAGCGTTATATTCTTGAATGAAATCTACCCTTGAGCGGGGAACTCGTCAAGAAAAATGTTTCCCCTTTTTTTGGGGGCGACCGGGCCGCCCTGCCAACTGCCATACAGACCCATTCTCCTTTATAAACAAAAGAGCCAAGGCTGATATCGCGGGCAATGGTCCGTTCCATACTCTGCCATTCCGAAGCAGAGCCGCGCCATCCAAGCCGATAGATATAACGATATATTCATGAATCCCAAGCCCCCCTCCCCTGATCCGGCCCGCGGTGACGAAGCCCTCGCAGGCCGTACTTCGCCGTCACGAAATTGCTCGAATCGACCATGGTTCCCAGCAGCGCATAGAGCAAGCCGAAGGTTTTGCGGCCGTCTTTGGGGGCAACGCTGGGGGGGGGCGACTGCCTGTTCATCGCGTTGCGTTCCGGGCAGGTGCGGCCCTGGGGTGCAGGGGGGATAACCCGCTTCCGCCGGAACCTCATGCAATCCAATAGACAAACATGATGAGGAGCGACACAAAGATCCAGCCGACCGCGAAACCGGCCAGGGAGACGGCCGACGGAACGGGTATCATCCAGTTTCGCAGCGGGATCAATTTGTGCATTGGTCTGGGCCGGACTTCAGGCGGCAGTTCACAGGGCTTGCGGATGATTTCTCCGGGAACGATCGGGGTGCTGACGAGCTCATAGAACCGGTCGAGCTTCTCCTCGGAAGTCGGCCGGGAGAAGAGGCTGAAGAGGACGCCGGCCAGGCCTCCCGCGCCAAGGTAGAAGAGCATCTGCCACGGCAGGTAGATCTCACTGACTCCATTCCGGGGGGAAACAAACCGCAGCCGCTGTCCCATGTCCGAAACCGCCAGATAATCCACAAAAAACGCCTGAGTGGTAATCCACCAGGCGACAAAACCGACTACCGTGGCGGCCCACGCACCGGCGACCGTCGCGCGGCGCCAGAACAGCCCCAGCCAGAAGGCGATGCCCAT
>DAOSJS010000594.1:0-1722 GCA_035367355.1 Candidatus Hydrogenedentota bacterium | reverse complement strand
CTTCCTCGACAAAATACGGCGCCTGGAACCGGTTCGGTCGCCACAACCCAACCCCTTCCTGCATCCGGCGCATCCGTTCTTCATACGAGACCACAGAATCTTCCAGCCTGGTCGCTATGGCCTCGAGGTAGTCATCCCGCGTGATGAACCCGTGCCGGAGCATCTGGGCCAGCACGATGTCGCGCCGCTGCTGGGCCGCCTCCGGAAACCGGTCGGGCCGGTTGGCATTCGGCGAGCGCGATAAACCCGCCAGCGTTGCGGCCTCTGCGAGCGTCACGTCCTTGCACGATTTGCCGAAATACTGCCGCGCGGCCGCTTCGACGCCGTTTGCACTGCCCCCCAGGAAGATCTGGTTGAGATACAGTTCGAGGATCTCATCCTTGGTGAATTCGCGCTCAAGCTGCAGCGCCACAAACGCCTCTTTGGCCTTACGCTGCATGGTACGTTCGGCCGACACCCCCGTCACTTCCGTGATGTTCCGTACAATCTGCATGGTGATCGTACTGGCTCCGCGCACGCTGCCCGTCCGAACCGCGTCTTTGAGCGCGCTCAAAATCGCCAGCGGCCGCACCCCCTTGTGCACATAAAACGGATGGTCTTCGGTGGCGATGAAGGCCTTCTGCACGTGCAGGGGAATTTCGCTCAGGCGCACGAGCTGCCGCGCCTCGACCGTGTACTCGCCCAGCAGCATCCCATCCGAGGAATAGATCCGGCTGCCCACTTTCGGGCGGAAATCGTCCACCGCCTGGATATTCGCCCGGGCGTCGTCGAGCATCCACACGAACATCCCCAGGCCCACGCCCCATCCCGCTGCGAGAACCAGCATCAGCATAAAAAAAATGCCCCCGCAGCCGCGGGGTTTTCGCGCCAGCGCGCCTTCCAGTCCGCGGGGTTCTTCGTCCCGTTCTGCTTGCTCTTCCGTCATGGCCTCGATCCTATCATCCGCCCCGGCATTTCTCCAAAGCGGTCACCGTTCGTGCATTCCTTTTTAATCCTTGGCGGGGCACTCGGGTTTCACGTGAACCTGCTCCGTGGGCGAGGCTGCCGGGCGGGGCGGGCGCCACCATACGTACCACAGGAAATACTGCGCAGCCACTCCGCCCAACGTGTTCGCGACCAGGTCACCCAGCGTAAATGATCGCCGGGGAACAAATAGCTGGTGGAACTCATCGCTCAAACCGTACAACGCAGCGAACAGAATGGGAAACCAGAACTGCCAGCGGGGGCTCCACGCGGAACCTGAGCGCCGCAACCCCACGGAGACCAGCCCGGCCAGTCCCGCATACACGCCGCAATGCCCCAGCTTGTCGATGCCGAACTCCCCCGGGACCCTGAACCCCAGCGGTCGCGGCTGCGACGATATCCAGAATATCCCCGCGCAATACAGCGCAATGGCGATGATATAACGAGTTTTCACGCGAAATGTGCCCCCGGCGTGCCGTGGGTCTGTGCCCTGGCCGCGCTCATGCCGGTTTCCGCGCTCCGACCCGTTCCGCCCAGGCGTCCCACGCCTGGAGCATGGCTTCCGCGCGTTCCGGCATCGCGTCCGCCAGGTCATTCAGCTCGGTGCGGTCCTCGGCCAGCAGCAGGATGTACCGCGCGCCCAGGCGCGCCACCCGCACCGACAGGTGGATGACCGCCTCGCCGAACGGGCCGCGGCTGAGGCTGAGTTCCTCGGTGATGGGCTCGCCGTTGCGGCGCACGGTGTCGACGAGTTTGACG
>DAOSJS010000593.1:0-1722 GCA_035367355.1 Candidatus Hydrogenedentota bacterium | reverse complement strand
CATTGACGGCGATATGAGGGGGCGGCGGTCCCGCACCGGTGGGGGTGATGCGCGCAACAAACTAGATTATCAAACCGATGATTGAGTTCAATTGAAAATGACGGATCGGACCGTGGGTTGAAAGGGCCGCCGGGGTCCGACACCGGTGGCATCCCTGCGGGATTCCCCCACAACCGCGGGAATTGAATCGTTTAGAGCCGAGATGACAGGACCTGTGGATTCCAAGATTTGATGATTCGCATCGCGAAAAAGTTTTGGTGGCGGATTATTCTCCGTTCCCGTCGCCGTTCGTCCTAAGATGGAAGCGGCAAGCGACACCCGCGGACCACATCCAAGAAAGCGAGGCGAATCACCATGAAGACGACCTGCGCGCTGGCGGCGTTGCTGATGCTGTTTCCGGCCGCGATGGGATGGGCGGAGGAGCCGGCGATCGACCTGGAGGCGATGATGGCGGAGATGCCGAAACCGACGGCCGAGCACGAATGGCTGAAGCAGCTCGTCGGGGAATGGGAGACGGAAGCGACGATCACGATGGGGCCGGGGGCGGAACCGATCACGCACACCGGGACCGAGACGGTCGAGGCGATCGGCGGGTTCTGGGTCATGGGGCGGAACGAGGGGATCTGTACGCTCGACGGCAGCCCGTTCACCGGGATCATGACGCTGGGTTACGATCCGGCGAAGGAGAAATACGTCGGCACCTGGGTCGACTCGATGAACAGCCACCTGTGGACGTATGAAGGGACGGTCGACGCCGCGGGCAAGACGCTGACGCTGGAGACCGAGGGGATGAGTCCGGCGAACCCGGAGGAGACGTGCAAATTCAGGGACGTGATGGAACTCAAGGGCAGGGATGAGCGCGTCTTCACGTCGTCGTTCGAAGGCCCCGACGGGGAGTGGATGAAGATGGTGGCGATCAAGTCGCGCCGCGTGAAATGACGGGGAAGCAGCACGAAATACGAATTTCGAAATTCGAAACAAATTCGAATGGCTAGTATTCAAAGACTGGGAATAATCCGCAAAGTGGATAAGGCAAGAAGGCAAACAGACTGAACCGCGGAGTGTGTGAAGGACGCAGAGAAATAACAGCGGACGCGCGGTCAAGCGAGTCCGGCAAGCGGTCCGCGGGAATTGGCTGAGGGGGTCGGCCGCAAGGATGAAAGCCAATGAAAACTGTTGGAAACAGCAAGGAGCAGATGTCATGGCAGTCAAACCGGTTCCGGAGAATTTCCACACGGTGACGCCGTATCTGACGTGCGGCGACGGGGTCAAGGCGCTGGAGTTTTACAAGGCGGCGTTCGGCGCGCGCGAGATGTACAAGATGCTGACGCCGGACGGCCGGCTGGGTCATGCCGAGCTCCGCATCGGCGATTCGGCGGTGATGCTCGGCGGCGAATGCCTGGAATACGGCAACAAATCGCCGCAGACGCTGGGCGGCACGCCGGTGAACCTGTATGTATACGTGGAGGATGTCGATACGGCGTTCGAGAGGGCGGTGGCGGCGGGCGCGAAATGTGTGCCGATGGCATGATGGATCGCTTTGGCATTCAAGAGGTCTACGGCATGCACAACATGCCGGGCATTCCGATCGGCCATTTCGCCATCCGGCCCGGCGCGATGATGGCCTCGGCGGACCAGTTCGAGATTACCGTCACAGGCAAGGGCGGCCACGCTGCCAAGCCGCATGACTGTATCGACACCACGCTGGTGGCCAGCCATATC
>DAOSJS010000592.1:0-1727 GCA_035367355.1 Candidatus Hydrogenedentota bacterium | reverse complement strand
ATCCGGCCATTGACGCAGACCGTCCCAGGTGTGCTGGGCATACGACACCATCGAGTTGCCGACAAACGACGGTGGATGTTCCCAGGTGTCTTTCGGGGGGCGATTGAAGACGTGCGGATCGACGGCGAGCGGCAGGGTCGCGACTACTGGGAATCCGGCCGCTTCAAGGCTGGCCGTGTACGAGCGCTCCCACGTAAAGGCCACGGCGTACGGCGATGCATAATCCATGCGTTCCATGAGGATCGTGCGCGGGTCATCAACAAACCAGGTGACGTACGGTATTTGTACGTCTTCGAAAAAACGCGCAAACAGCCCCGACACATCCATGCCGCTCATGTTTATCGTCAGGACAAAATCAGGGCGAAACTCCATCAAGGTCTCGAGAAGCCGCGCGATGTTGTCCCGCGGGAGCGTCCCTTCCGTTACGGTCGGGACGGTCTTCACCTCCCAATGCAAGTCCCGGCAGGCATGCACACAGGCGCCGTCTACCCAGTATTCGCTGCGCAGAATCACAATACGCGGCACCGTTCTCGCAAATTTGGGGTACGAGAGGCACTCGCGCAGTTGTTTCGAAATCGTGAGCCGTGGCGCTTCCATGGCGCGCATGGTAGCATCGGCTGCACTGCAGGACAACGCGCCGGCTTCGCGGGCACAGCTTTACCCCTCTGGGAGGTGTTTATTCGTTGATTGCCTCAAACGCTCGTGTTATTGTCGGGTTCTGCAACCACGATGCGAAATCAGGGAGAATTGCAGCATGTCCCGTAACCTGTCCATCATTATAGGTATCTGTTGTGTTGCCGGCGCCCCCGCCGGAGCCGCCGAAGCTGCATTAACCGATTACACGTGTTTCCAGACGGCGGCTCCCTATGCCTCGGAGCTGGACATCGCGTCTGATCTCACCGTGGTCTATGGTGTGAACGGGGACTTCGCGGAGCGCGTAGCCCAGTGGCGTGAGCACGGCTATGCCGCCGGCATGATGACCGGCATCTCCTGGGGCGGATACGACGACTACTATCTCGTCGACGGCGAGCTCAAACGTGACGAGATCCAGACGCTGAAAAACGGCGAGCTGCTCATGCATGGCGACAGCACCACCGTCGGTTACAACGTGCCATCGCCCGCCTATGTCGAGTACATCAAGAAGCTGATGGACCCCGCGGTGGACGCCGGAGTGTCGGCCATCTTTCTCGAAGAGCCCGAATTCTGGGCGCGGGCCGGATGGAGCGAGGGCTTTAAGAAGGAATGGCAGCGGTTCTACGGCGAACCCTGGCAAGCGCCCGACTCGTCTCCCGATGCCCAGTATCGCGCGAGCAAGCTGAAATACGAACTCTATTTCAATGCCCTCAAAGAAGTCTTCGCCCACATCAAGTCCCGCGCGCGCGAAAAAGGCATTTCCATCGAGTGCCATGTCCCCACGCACAGCCTCATCAATTACGCGCACTGGGGCATCGTGAGCCCCGAATCCCATCTCAGTGATCTTCCCGATTTTGACGGATATATCGCCCAGGTATGGACCGGCACCGCCCGCACCCCCAACGTCTACCAGGGCGTTGAAAAGGAACGCACCTTCGAAACCGCCTTTTTCGAATACGGGCAGATGTGGGCCATGGTGCGCGCCACCGGCCGCAAAGTCTGGTTCCTCGCCGATCCGGTCGAAGACAATCCCCACCGGAGCTGGAACGATTACCGGACCAATTATGAGCGGACCATCGTCGCGTCACTCATGT
>DAOSJS010000591.1:0-1728 GCA_035367355.1 Candidatus Hydrogenedentota bacterium | reverse complement strand
GCCCGTATCCGGTGAGCAGCAGATCGATGAAATGCAGGCACATCTCGGTGCCGAGCGGTTCATCGCCGTGGATCGTGCCGATATACTTGAATTCGGGCTCATCTTCCTCAATGCCGGGGTTGTCGCTGATGTACAAGACCCAGAGTTCCCGGCCCTCCACGGACTGGCCCACGCTCTCGAGCCGCGTGATGGCCGGATAGGCCTGCGCATAGGCCGCGAGCATGGCCGTGACGGACGCGTACCCGTTGTATTCGCCCAGCGCCTTCGTGCCATCGCCATCGCGCCTGATCACGTGCCAGGAATAACCCAGCGCATCGAGCAGCTCGAGCTCTTCGCGGACGGCATAGATCTCGGCCCGGTTCTCCCGAATTGAGGCGATGTTGAACTCCCGCCGGGCCAATTCTGCCGCCGCGTCTGCGCTGGAAACCGGCACCTCGACCACATACACGTCCCCGGTACGCGGACCGGCCCCCAGCGCCATCCGGGGCGGTTCCGCCGCTGCTCCGCCGGCGGCCAGCGCCAGGGCCAACACCGTTATGCTCTGGAAAAAACGAATCACTGCACTCCAAACGGGCTTCCCGCCCCGATCAACACTCACCAGCGCACCAGTTCATCCACATGATGCACACTTGCGCAGTATACCAGCCCCGGCGCCCTCGACTCCTGCCGCGATACGGCGCCCGGAATGTCAGCGCGATCCCGGAAGCCCAACCTTCTTCAACGCACCCGCAGGGGCTATGCGGAAGGGCATCCACGCGGGGACTGATTTCCGCAGCGCGTAGGGGCAGACCCCTGTGTCTGCCCCTACATTCCGGAACGCGATCGCGTCGAGGTTGTCCATATAATCCCGATGGGCGGGCACAGGGGCCTGCCCATCCATTAGAAAAACTCCAGGATCTAGTCGATGAACTGGACAACCGGCCCCAAAAACACCTCGAATACCGAAGACCCAATGAAGTCTTCCTGCAGAAACGGAAAATCGCCTTGTGTGCACTGAAAACTTGAATACCCTAAAGCCACAAATGGATTGACATAGAGCTGTGTTTGTACTAATCTGTTGCGTAGACAATGAGTGAGTATACGTCGCTCGGTTCGCAGGGGCCTGAATTCAGCCGGCAGGGCTCAATTCGTTGGATTGGCGCGATGATTGTGGACGAACGGCAGGTTTGGCTGCGGCGGCAGTGCGTGAGCCCAGCTCAGTGGTTTGGTGCATGTGGAAAAACGAAGTACAAGCATCCACCCCCAAATCGGCGGGTGTCGATTCACCCCCGCCCGCGGGGGACAAGCACGCTGCACCGGAGTCTCTTGGCGTCCGGATTCTTGTGTCCCCCGCAGAAAAAGATGGATCAATAATCAGACCAGGCGCCGCGTGTGCTGGTTCGCGTTCTTGTGTCCCTCGCTGTCGGGGGTGGACCGCGTGGACAGGGTGGACAGGGCCCGGGCAGAGAGCTAATGGAAAACTCGTCGGTCTTCCGGCCACGATCTGCCTATCCATCGACCGAAATGCCATTCCCTGGGACGGCGTCCTCGCGAACATCCCTGACTGGGCTCAACGCCTCTACGCCAATACCCCCGAATCCGAACGCCCCGTCGGCTGGCGCGCTCGGCTCGTCTACTCAGGCGAAATCTTCAGATTCCACTTCCCTGAGGCCCTAGACGAGTCCAACGGCATCCCGACCGCAGAGGCCATGCACTGGGCTCTCCTCGCCGGCGACCACGCCCGCGTGT
>DAOSJS010000590.1:0-1738 GCA_035367355.1 Candidatus Hydrogenedentota bacterium | reverse complement strand
GCATCGGCGAACTGGTCATGGAAGTGGATATTTTGCAGAAGGAACGGAGGGTCAAACGCCCTTTAGTCGGTCGGAGGTCATCGCGATGAGCCGCGAGACCTCCGCAGGTTATGACAAGCCCTATGGCCTGAAGCGGGTCTGTCGAGTCCTCGACTTTCCCCGCTCGACGATCTATGCGCAGCAGGAACGTGAATCGGGCAGCGTTATTTCCCTGCATCCGGTGCGGCGCGGCCCGAAACCGAAGAGTCCGGATGCCGACCTCTTGATTGCCATTCGGGCCGACTTGGACGCCTCGCCCTTCATCGGCGAGGGACACCGCAAGGTCTGGGCGCGGCTGCGTATCCTCCGCAACCTCCGTGTCTCCCGCACTCGAGTATTGCGTCTGATGCGTCAGAACGCTCTGCTCTCGCCGCATCGTCGCCCTCAGGGCATAGCGAACCTGCACGACGGAACGATTATCACGGATCGCCCAAACGACATGTGGGGTACTGACGGTATTCGTATCGAGACCGTCGATCAGGGTTGGGTCTGGGTGTTCGCGGCGGTGGATCACTTTGATGCATTTTGTGTCGGCATCCATGCGGTCAAGACCGGCCACCGTTTCGCCGCCTTGCAGCCGATCGCCCAGGGACTCGAGTCTGAATTTGGCGCCACGGGCGCCGGGGCCGGGCGTGGGCTGACGCTGCGCATGGATCACGGTACGCAATATACGGCCGATGACTTTCTCAATCAGGTTAGGTTCTGGGGCGTTACACCGAGTTTTGCTTACGTCGCCGAACCCCAAACCAATGGCGTCGCAGAACGCTTCAACCGGACCTTGAAGGAACAGGCCATTCACGGCCAGGTCTTCCGCAACGTCGAAGACGTTCGTGTCGCCGTCACCGAGTTCAAGGAACGTTACAATCATCATTGGCGTTTGGAAAAACTGGGCTTCATGTCACCCCTTGAAGCCCGGCAGGCTTATGCCATGAGAAAGGCGGCCTGAGTTGCAAAACCGTGTCCAGAAAATGCGAGCCGGTACAGGGTTACGCCGGTCCAATGGCGTCTGTTGACCAATCGCGAGGCCCCCACGCTGGCCGACGTCATCGAACTGATCGATTGGTATCGAGCGCGCTGGGAAATCGAGATGTTCTTCAACGTCCTCAAGAACGGTTGCCGCATCGAAGCCTTGCAATTGTCGGGGATTGACCGCCTTGAGCGGGCCTTGGCGCTGTTCATGGTGGTGTCCTGGCGCATCGCGCATTTGATGCGAACCGGCCGAACCGGCCCTGGCCTGGATGCCGCGCTGTTCTTCGATCCCGATGAAATCCGGGGCGCTTACCTGCTGGCGAAAAAGAAGCCGCCGAACACACCGCCATCGGTGAATGAGGTGCTGCGTTTGGTGGCCACCCTCGGTGGCTTTCTGGCTCGCAAAGGCGACGGCGAACCCGGTGTCAAAACAATCTGGCAAGGCTTGCAACGCGTCATCGATGCCGCAACTACTTTGCAATCGTTACGTGGGCAATAATTGTGTATAACGAGATGCTCTCAACCTGTTAATCAGAGTTGCACTTCGAATTTGAATCCGCCCCCATTGGCGTCTCGAAAAGATGAGCTTCATGTCACCCGTTGAAGTCCGCCAGGCTTATGCCGTGCGAAAGGCGGCCTGAGTTGCAAAAGTGTGTCCAGACAATTGGAGGCGGTACAAACATTGGCTTACACAACCTGTCATTCCAGGACACGCTTATTAATTGACTTT
>DAOSJS010000589.1:0-1741 GCA_035367355.1 Candidatus Hydrogenedentota bacterium | reverse complement strand
CCTTCGCATGATGGCAGCGGTCCACGAACATCTTGAAGAAGTCCACCATCTTCTCCACATTCCCCGTGTTGAACTCACCTCCCTTCTTCGCCAATTTGCCCTCCCGTTCGGTGCCCTTCAGCACCAGCAACACGACCTGGTGCTCGTGCTTCAGCGTCTCCGTCGGCCGCATAGGCTATGTCTCCTATGAATCCCGCCGGGTTTCACTTTTTCGCATTTGGTCACAGTAGACGGCGTTCGGACAGGCACGACCTTGCTCGAAGTCGGCGATGTTTTGCAGCGTCGTCTCAGCGATGTTGGCCAGCGCCTCCTTCGTGAAATACGCCTGATGGCCTGTGATGACGACGTTCGGGAAGGTGAGGAGTCGGGCGAACACGTCGTCTCGAATGACCTTGTTTGACAGGTCTTCGTAGAACAGGTCCGCCTCTTCCTCGTAGACATCCAGGCCCATTGACCCGATCTGACCGTCCTTGAGGGCCTCGACGACGGTGGGGGTATCAATCAGTGCGCCGCGACTGGTGTTGATCAACATGACTCCGCGTTTCATCTGACGAACCGCATCTGCGCCGATCAAATGGTGCGTCTCTGGCGTGAGGGGACAGTGCAACGTGACTATGATGCTCTCGGACAGCAGTTCGTCCATTGAAGCGTAGCGCAACCCATTGCACGCTAGTTCCGCGTTCGGGCGTGTGTCATGGGCAAGCACGTTGCAGCCGAAACCGGAACAGAGCGACCTGGCCACAAGCGAACCGATCCGCCCCGTCCCGACAACCCCCGCCGTCTTCCCGTGCAGGTCAAAGCCGAGCAGACCGTCAAGGGAGAAATTGCCGTCGCGTACCCGTGCGTAGGCGCGAGCGATATTGCGGTTGAGCGCAAGTATCAGTCCGATGGTATGTTCGGCCACAGCATACGGGGAGTACGCAGGCACGCGCACAACGCAGATGCCATAGCGCTCAGCAGCCTCTAGATCCACGTTGTTGAACCCTGCGCAGCGCAGCGCAATGAGCCGCGTTCCCCTTTGGTGCAACTGCTTCAATACCGGGGCGTCAGCATGGTCATTGACGAAGATGCATATGGCAGGATGGCCGTCCGCCAGCAGGGCAGTCTCCTCGGAAAGCCTCGGCTCAATGAACTTCAGGTCATGGCCGAACTTGGCGTTCGCCGACTGTATGAATTGTCGGTCGTAGGCCTTTGTGCTGTAAACAATCACTTTCACGATGTACCTCGTCTCACCTGTATTTCGTTAAGCTCTCCTCTGGGATAAGAGTGCCTTGCTTCTTTTCGCAGTAGCAAAAAGAAGCTTAACAGTCCGGCACCTTTCGCCCGTATTCGTTTCGCTTCTTCGCCCTCGCCTTTCGAGTCAACCGCCGCTCGATGAGTTCTTTCAAGACCTGCGCGTTACAGTGTTCGGCGTCCTTCGCTGCGAAGACCAGCGTCAGGGTTCCCTTCCGCGCGAATGCGACGAGTGCCTGCAATTCCTTCGTCTTCGGCTTCAGCTCCGCGAGGAACCGGCGGCGGAACTCCGGCCACTTCGCCAGCTCGTGCTGAAACCATTGGCGGAGCTCGTTGCTGGGTGCAATCTCTCGCGTCCAGCGGTCGAGTTTCAGATCCTCCTTTCCGACCCCGCGCGGCCAAAGGTGGTCCACCAGAATCCGCACACCGTCTGCGCCAGATGGCTTTTCGTATGCGCGTTTGATCTGTATCGGCATCTCATTCCTCTACCGAAATCGCTTCCACGGGG
>DAOSJS010000588.1:0-1777 GCA_035367355.1 Candidatus Hydrogenedentota bacterium | reverse complement strand
GCTGATGAGCGGATACGCGATTGCCCGGTGAAGTGCCGCTGCGTCCTGATCTTACCATTGTGCCAGATCCGAACGCGCATCAGGCGGAGGGGTCGAGCTTGCGGCAGCCCCGCGCGGTCCCGGCGGTCGCGCACGCGCCCGTGACCGGCGCAGGCTGCCGTGTCATCCCGATCGGCGGGCTTCATAGGCCGGGCGGCTGATCGAAACCAAACAGGAAGGCTTGTCATGGATTCGCGCGAGCGCATCAAACGCATTATTGCAGGTCAGCCCGCCGATCGTTGCGGGTTCTGGCTGGGCAATCCCGCCCCCCAGAGTTGGCCGATCCTGCACCGCCACTTTGGCACCAGCGAGGATGAGGAGCTGCGCCGCCTGCTGGGCGACGATTTTCGCTGGATCTGCCCGCAGTTTTTTCCCTCGACCTACCGGCACCCGGATGGGCGCGCGATGTTCCACCTTGGCGCGGACAAGAAAGTTTCGCACGGCCAGGCGGGGCCCTTCGCCGAATGCGAGGACCTTGCGGAAATCGAAGCCTTTGAATGGCCGAATCCCGATTATCTGAACTTCGGCGATTCCTTGCGCGCGCTGGAGCAGGCCGGGCCCTATTACCGGGCCAGCGGTTTTTGGACCTGCTTCCATCACAACGTCATGGACCTGTTCGGCATCGACGCCTACATGATGAAGATGTACACGCATCCGGAACAGGTCCATGCCGTCACGGATCATGTCTGCCAGTTTTACTACGAAGCGAACGAGCGTTTCTACCAGGCGGCCGGCCCGCTGATCGACGGCTTTTTCTTCGGCAACGATTTTGGAACGCAAGCGGATCTGTTCATCGGGCCGGACCAGTTCGATGAATTCATCATGCCCTGGGTCCGCCGCTTCGTCGAGCAGGCCCACCGGCACGGTTACCAGGTCATTCTGCATTCGTGCGGCTCGATTTTTCGGGTCATCGATCGCCTGATTGAGGCAGGCGTGGACTGCCTGCACCCGTTGCAGGCCCGGGCGCGACAGATGGACGCCGAAACGCTGGCGCGCCATTTCAAGGGTCGTATTTCGTTTCTGGGCGGCATCGACACCCAGGATTTGCTCGTGCATGGCAGCCCCGACGAGGTGCAGCGCGAGGTCGAACGCATCAGCGAGCTGTTGGGGCCGCGCTACATCATCAGCCCGAGCCATGAGGCGTTGTTGCCGAATGTCTCGCCGGCCAACGTGGCGGCGATGGCCCAGGCCCTGGAAATTTTCTGAACCGGAGCCGGCCGCTGACCCGGGATGGGATGGGCGAGCGCCCGGTACGGCGAGTAGTGATCGCCGCCGCCGGCGCGAGACAAGCGCGGCAATTGCGCCGATGGAGACGTCTCCCGGCGGCTTGCCCGCGCGCTCGTAGCATTTCCAGGAATGCGGGCTCACGGATGCGTTCTCCTGCGAAAAGCAGGCGTTGTCGGTGAAGGCCCACAGCTTGTCCCGGAAGCCGAGGACCGAGGAGTTGTCGGACTTGAAGGGAGCCTGTTGTAGGACCGGCTTCCACTGGACGCCATCCGTGCTGCGCCTGCCATCGGGCAAAAATAAGCCGCGATGCGACTTAATGATGCCTCCCAACCCCCGATCAGCCAGAACTAGCCGTCGAAGACGGTAAACGCCGCGCCCCCGCGAAGGATGAACGAGGCTTCCACGGGCAGCGGCTCCCAGTCGGCCCCGTCCGCCGAGGACCATCCGGACCCTCTTACCGCGTCAATCAGCCAGATCCGCCCAAATGCCGCCGTTGCACATTCGGGTGCCA
>DAOSJS010000587.1:0-1808 GCA_035367355.1 Candidatus Hydrogenedentota bacterium | reverse complement strand
GCAAACGCGGTGAAATACTGAATGAAATGCAGCCGAACGAGGCGGCCACGGTCTTACAGGCCCTGAAAAGGCACTCCTTCGGCTCCTGAGGCGCATGCCGGCCGGCGCTGGCCGCGGCCTCTTCGTGCCCCGTCTCTTCGTGACCATTCCTCAGGCGCGGAGTCCCTCTGCGCCGACGCCCTTCCAGAATCTTCGCCCGTGTGCATGCTGATTTGACAATTGTGCGCCCGGGCGGAGTTCTTTCTCGGTTTCCTCCCCGTATTTTTGAATACGTACAGGGGAGGAATGCCTATTTTCAAAAGAAAGGAGGTGAATCGATGTGGAAACATCACCCGTATTGCTGTCGTTGATTCCGACCGGACAGGGTATCGAGGGCGGCTTGGATGCTGGCTGGCAGGAAGGCAGCGGCGTTTCCGGCGAGAGCGCGTCATTTGCGCTCGTTCTGGCGCAGCATGCTGCATCCAACATCGCTGCGACGCTGGGCGATCCGGCACTGGCCCTTCCGAGCGAAGACCTTCAGCTGGAAAGCGGCCAACCAAGGGCTCCTTCGGGGGCCGGCCTGCTGGAAAGTACCCAGCCGAGGTCTCCTTCGGATACTGCGCGGTCGGAATGCGATCAGCCAGGGCCTCCCACAGGAGCGGTCCTGGTGGAATGCGCCCCGCCGCAAACTCTCTCGGAAGTTGCAGCAGTTCCGCCACTTCTCTCGCAGGCGAACTACGTGCTTAGAGACGTGGAAGCTACGGAATCCGGTGAAACGGAGGCGGCCGCCAAAGAGGAGGATCACGATGCCGGCGCGCTGCTGGTTCCGCCGTTCCCGGAACAAGTCCCTGGCCAGGACGGTGCGGTCACACGCCTGAGCGATGGACATTCGGTGGAAAGCGACCCAACGGAGTCTCCGGTGACTCTTCGAAGCACGGCCACGTATGGCGAATCGCCATCCGCCGCGTGGGGAAGAGCCGGGGGACAGGAAGGCCAAGCCGTGGATGCGCGCACGCTGCGTGGAGAGGCAAAATCTCCGTTTGTCCTGCGCCTTGCGCCGCCAAAAGGCTTTGACCCGCCTGTGTACGACACGGGCGGGGGTCCGCCTGTGCTCTCTGCGCCTGCCACCGTCGTGTTCGGGCTCCAACCCGCGCGTGAGGCCTTTGTGGAGGCAGCTCCGGAGCTTCCATCTGCCGGTACAGCCGCGCCGAGGACGCCGCCGGTCGAACAGGAGCAGATTGCGAGGCTTCCAGAGCAGCCCAGCGACCTCGAACCCGGGTTCCCCGACCCAAAAAACGCGATGGAATCCCGGCCGAGGGTCCTGGAGGAGTCCCTGGTGCAGCTGAGCACCTCGGAGACAGTTGAGTCTGACATCTCAGACGCACCGCCCGTGCAGGATGCACCATCCTCAGCCGAGCCGGCATCCGCGAACCACTCTTCTGCAGGCGCGGGCCCGGTTGCCATCCCGGCGGGCGCATCACAAGCGGCCGGCCCAACACCGGCGGGCGTCGAAGTGGTGGAGTTCCATGCATCGCCGGAACCGGCTCTGCGGGATTCTCTGGCCGAGCTGGCCGTCAAGAGCGTCCGCTACCTGGTGTCAGAAGACAAACGCTCGCTTCGGATCCGGCTCGTGCCCGAATCGTTGGGCGAGGTGCGTATTGAGCTGGTGTCAACGCGCAACGAGCTGCATCTGAAACTGGTTTCGGGCAGCGCGTCCGTGCGGGAGGCGATGGAGAGCGCGTCCGATGCACTCCGGCACGCCTTGACGAAAGACGGAGTCCATCTGGTTCGCGTGTCTGTGGCCGGAGACGGCGCCGTCTCGTCCGGGC
>DAOSJS010000586.1:0-1830 GCA_035367355.1 Candidatus Hydrogenedentota bacterium | reverse complement strand
GTATTCCAAGAATTGGGAAGATTGCCCTGATCCGACAGGCGGCCTCGGCTTCGGAGGTGACCCAGTTGCGCCATTGAATTCCGGCCCGGATGTTCTTGGCAAGCCGGCCCTTGTCCAGGAAGCGCATACTTTTGATGACGGCGATCTCGTGCGTGACACCGCTGGTCGGCTTGAGGTCCGGCGAGCGGTAGACTCCTGGCGTAGCTCCTGACTCGATCGTCACGCCCTCTTCTTCGCGCGCCTCCTGAAGGCTGTTGCCGCAGCTGCAGATATATCGGGCTTTAAGGGTCATTGCCACAGTCGCAGATGACTCTCTCGTATCCATTTGACCGAGGAGCAAAGCCAATGCTGGAACTACTGCGGCTCGGGGTGCGGCCGCTGCTCTGGTTCGCGCCGGGATTCCTCCTGTGGTTCGGCTTACCCATTGCAAGCGCCCAATCGGTTCAGGTGCAATGGCTGCTCAATTTCGAGCAGGCGTCGACGGGTGCACTGGGTTCAACCTACGTGCCCGACGCGGGTGTCGGCGAGGTTGCACCCAATGGAGGCGAAATCCGGATTGTCAACAACAGCGGCCGGCCAGCCATTGAAACTCTACCCAACGGTCGACGCGGCTTAAGGCTGGACGGCAGGGGTGCGAAGGACGATGGGCTGCTCTTCGAGCACTGGCTCGAGGGACACCTTTCGCGCATCCTGGAGGCTGTGGTGGCGCCCGATCCCGACGCGCCTCCCGAGCGCCAGACGCTCATCGGTTCGAACGACTGGGATATGCGACCGCCAGGCCGGATCGTCGCATTGGAGATCGATGAGTTCGGACTGCCCACGGTCGAACTGCGCAGCCTTGATGCCTACGATCACTATCCCGTGACCGAAGAATTGGATTCGATGCATTGGTACGTCAAGGGAACTCGCCCCCTGGCGGGCGGAGGTGCGCCCGTGCATCTCGGCATGGTTTACGACCACGCGCGGCAGGCGCTTTATTTGTATCAAGACGGCCAGCTCGTTCGCGACGCAAGGCTAGATGGTGACGAAGGCGAGTTTTCCATTTATCGAGCCGTCGGCATATCCAACTGGGCGCTGATCGGCGAGCCCGTACGGGGTTTCACCGGACATATTGATGCCGTTGCCGAATCGATATTTTCCGGAGAGTTTAGGCCCTCGATGTTTCAGTTGATCGAGGCAGAAGGGCCCGCGCCCGATCCCCCGGCGCCCTCCCCGCGCATTTCACTAACCTTGCCTGATTCATGGGAAACGTCAAGCCGCCTGCCAGGCGAGCGCCATCCGGTTTTTGCACCGATGAGCTGGGATGAGCCGACGTATCATCACGGCCCCATCTTAACTTTCTGGAAGGAGCGGCTTTACGTTGCCTGGCACTCGGCGCCGAGAGGCGAGAACACCTGGCCGCCGACCGGTCTGGTCTGTTCATCGACGCAGCTGGACGACTGGAGCCAACCCACGAAATTTCCGGTTGTTCCACGATATCTGCATGCCACGCCCGACGCGCTGTATCTGTGGGGCGGAGAGGGTCGCATTTTCGAAACCCGGGACGGTGAGCACTGGGAGGAGATTGGCCCGGATCGAATGGCGCAATACCGCCGGGACAATCCGGTGGACATCTTCGCCGGAACGAGTCATCTGCCTTTCCAAAAAAAGAATCCGCGACAAACTTACTTGAGCGCCGGCGTGCGCGAGGCCGGCGCTGGCGACCCCTTCATTGCCTTGAGCGACGGTCGATTGATGGCCGCCATGCTTCAGGAAACAAGCCATCATGAGGCGAACTCCAAAGCGCAGTGGGTTTGCGCACCGACCACGCTGGATCCGTCGGGATTGACC
>DAOSJS010000585.1:0-1847 GCA_035367355.1 Candidatus Hydrogenedentota bacterium | reverse complement strand
CTCCGGACGCCGGCCAACGGGGGTGGTTCGCCGCGGGTTGACCGCGAGCCGGGATTCGCAGGAACTCGCCGATGTCGGGAATCTCATGTCCGGTTCGGGTTGGCGTCCCTTCGTCGAGACACGTTGATTTCGTGGGCAACCTAACACGGGATCGCTCTCACAAGATATGCGTGAAAGCGCAAATCATGTGACCGAAATCGCCAGCCCGGCGCCGGTGAACAACGGACGCAGGCTGGTGCCGGCGAGGGGATGAATGAAGGCACCGTTGCGTTCGGTGGGATAACGGGTTCCCGCCACGTCCACGCACGGGCCGCGCAAGTTTTTTTCTGTAAAATGGTTGAGCATCAAACTGAGGGCTGGGTTAGGCATTCCATGTTGAGGTAGGTTTTTCCGGCTTCCCATTCCTCGCTGGTTTCGGCCAGCAGGGCCGTGACCAGACGCAGGAGGGAAGCTTCATTGGGAAAGAGGCGGGCCACACGGGTGCGGCGCTTGATTTCCTGATTCACGCGTTCCAGCGCGTTGGACGTGCGCATCCGTTTCTGGTGCGCTGCGGGGAGGGCGAAGACCGTGAGGCCTTGGGGCAGGTTTTCCTCCAGCCAGCTCGCCAGTTTGGGGGCGGTGGAGCTGTAGTGGGTTACGATTTCCTTGAGACGGGCTTCGGCCGCCGGGCGGCTGGGGCAGTCAAAGACGCTGCGGATGGCGCGGGCGACTTCGGCGCGCTGGTCCAGGCGCGGGACATAAGCCTGCGCGTTTTGCTGGAGATGGAACTGGCAGCGTTGCCAGGGCACGGCGGGAAAGACGGCGGTGCGGGCGGCCTGGAGGCCGGCATGGTCGTCGCTGACGATGAACTCAACGCCGCAGAGGCCGCGCTGCACGAGGCTTTGGAGGAAGGCGCGCCAATGCACTTCGGCTTCACTCAGGGCGGTGCTGACGCCGAGAATGGTGCGCTTGCCGTTGGGGCCGATGCCCAGGGCCAGGAGCACGGCGCAATCGAGCACCTGGCCGTTCTGGCGGACTTTTTCGTAGCGGGCATCGAGCACCAGATAGGGGAAGGCCCCCAACGGACGTTGGCGCCATTTTTGCAGTTCGGCATCGAGGAGTTTGGTGCACTCGCTGACCTGGGTGGAACTGACGGAGGCGCCGCAGAGTTGCTCGACGATCGAGGCGACGCGGCGGGTGGAGACGCCCTGGACATACATTTCGGACAGGGCGAGTTTGAGGGCCTGCTCGGAGCGCAGACCCTTTTGCAGGGCGGAAGGATAGAACTGGACGTCGCCCCGGACCTGGGGGATGTCAAAGGTGATGGGACCCAGGCGGGTGGTGAGGGTTTTGTCCTTGAAGCCGTTGGCGTGGCCTTTGCGGGTTTCGGTGCGTTGGTAGGGCAGGGCTTGGAGGGCGAGGGAACGCTCGAGGCGCATGGCCTCGTTGACGAGGAGGCGAATGCCTTCGGCCAAGCCGGTGTGACCTTGCTCAGTGAGGAGTTGCAGGACGTGGTTCAAGAGATCAGGATCGGTGTGGTGGGTCATGTGAGGTTTTCGTGTTGGATGTATTTTGGACACTTCAACAGGAAACCAACGTGGCCCGCCCTCGACCAGTTTTTCGCGCGCGGAGCGCCTTTGCCCCTCCGGGGTTCGGCTGCGCTCGGCTCGCTACGCTCACCTTCGCTGCGCCTCACCCCGGAGGGGCAAAGGCGCAGGGAAGAAAGACAATTTACAGAAAGACTTTTACACCGGCCCGCCAACGAAGGGTTTGGCAGATAGATTTGGACGCCTCCGCCAACTGCCGACGATCGGTAACCCTTTACTCCAACCTGGGAAGCTGCCTTGCCTTGAAGAATTGTAGTGCCA
>DAOSJS010000584.1:0-1847 GCA_035367355.1 Candidatus Hydrogenedentota bacterium | reverse complement strand
CCGCTGTTCTGAGGCTCGTTGAGATTGGCGAGGTTAACCTGGACGACCCGATCGGGCGGTATATGCCTGGCGTCGGCGGCGCGGGAGCCGGAGCTGGCATGGGAGCCGGGGCCGACATTACGCTTATGAACCTGCTCACCCATACGTCCGGTTTGCCCCCCTCTATTACGGTATTCAAGGGCGCAGAGAGCAGGGACGACTGTGTGCGCATTGCGCGCTCAACGCTGCCGGAGTACGCGGCAGGACGCAAGGTTGAATACAGCTGCATGGGTTTCATCCTACTCGCATTGCTTATCGAGGCGGTCGCCGGGGAGAGCCTCAATGTGTTCGCCCGAAGGGAGATCTTCGACAAGCTCGGAATGAAGGACACGGGCTACTATACAGTAGAGAGATTCGCCGAACGGGCGCGGGTGGCGCCCACTGAAAGCAGGACCTCGTGCGAAAAGGGCGAGGAACTGTGGGCGTGGCTCAATCATACCGGGCAGTTTCTGGATCTTCACACCCAGCGCCAAGTGGCGTGGGGCGCTGTACACGATGAGAATGCGCTTGCCATGGGCGGGGTGAGCGGCAACGCGGGGGTGTTCTCCACAGCGGCCGACATTGCCAGGTTCGGGCAGATGTACCTGGAACACGGGTGCTACATGGGGGTAAAGGTGCTCTCGCCTGCGACCGTGGAGCTTGCCACGTGCAATTTCACCGCCGGCATGGGCGACAATCGGGGGCTAGGGTGGCAGCTCAAGGGCCCCAACACGTCATTCGGGAGCCTGATATCCGACAGAGCATACGGCCACACCGGTTTCACCGGCACCGTGCTTTGGATCGATCCAGATCGTGAACTCATCGTCGTGTTCCTTACGAACAGAGTGCACGAGACAAGAGAGAACCAGGCGCTGGTGGACCTCAGGCCGAGATTCCTCAACGCGGTTGTGGCTGCGATCAGCAGATAGAAGAGGCCAGCGTGGTATTCTACCTTGGTGGGTCCTAACGAGGTTCAGAGGCATCCTGTTCATTTCTGAACAGGGTTTTCGAGCGTCCTGTTCAGATCCTGCCTGGTATGGCAGGCGACAATTGTCCGAACTTGCGCCAGCACGGGCGCTGACTTTTTCTGTCATTATGCCGCCGATGAATCCGCAGGCAGAAGCGTTTGGCATAATCCGGCGACGTACCTCTATGACCCGGATATGCCCGTGGACGAGCTAGACGGCCGCAGATCCCCCATGAAACGCCACAATACCCCAGGATTTACCTGCTCCCGGTGAAAACCGGGCATGATCCTTACAGGCTCGCTAATGCCCTGCTAAACGCGGTTTTGCCAGCCCGCGCAACGTCGGTTTCACCAACAACCTCACTGGCAGCCTGCGCCTCAGAGCGTGGGCGCATCCCCTACGAAAAATCTTTGCGGGCAGCAGGATTTGGCGGAAGGATATTGTGATCACAGAGCGAAATGGTATTACGTAATACCTTTCGCGCCACGGTGAGAGGGTGGTCTGTTGTGAGAATCCTGGAACCAATCGGAGACGGTCAATCAGTCCCATCGCGCGCATACGAGCGGATCATGGAGTTCATCGCCGAAGGCGGTATCGTCGGCGGCAAACTCCCCCCGGAAACAGCTCTGGCCCAGCAGCTTGGGGTGAGTCGCACTGCTCTTCGCGAGGCGCTTCAGCGCCTGGAATCCGAAGGGTACATTGTACGGCGGCGAAGGGTGGGCACTGTCGTTCTTGCAAGCCGGCTCAAGCTGGACGCAGGGCTTGAAAGGCTGAACTCAGTCACTCAGATTGTGCAGGGCGCCGGTATGAAACCGGGAACCGCATTTCGCGATTGGCGGCGCGAGACGGCCAACAGTCTCA
>DAOSJS010000583.1:0-1852 GCA_035367355.1 Candidatus Hydrogenedentota bacterium | reverse complement strand
ACTCTGCGGCGGCACCCACGTTGCCCGCACCGGAGTGATCGGCGCGTTCAAGATCCTGAGCGAGAGCTCCATTGCCGCCGGCGTGCGGCGAATCGAGGCGGTATGCGCTGAACGCGCCCTGGAAACCATCCAGACGCAAGAAGAACAACTCTCGCGCGTAGCCCAGATGCTGAACGCCAGCACCGACACCGTGCTCGCACGCGTGCAGGCAGTCCTGGAGGAAAACCGCCGTCTGAACCGCGAAGTCACCCGCTGGAAACAGGCCGCGGCCACCGGCGGAGCCGTTGATTATATGTCCCGGGTCCAGGACGTCGATGGCATAAAACTCCTGGCCGTCGAAGTCGCAAACCAGGACGCCGACGGATTGCGCCATGTGATGGACAAATTGCGCGATCAACTCGGGTCCGGAGTCGTCGTGCTGGCCTCCGCTGCCGAAGACAAAGCCGTTTTGTGCGTCGGAGTCACCAAAGACTTGACGTCGCGGGCGAAGGCCGGCGACCTGGTAAAGCGCCTCGCGTCCATTGTGGGCGGGGGCGGTGGCGGACGCGCGGACATGGCCCAGGCTGGAGGCAAGCACCCGGAGAAGGTCGGCGAAGCTATTGCCCAGGCGCCGGAGATCCTGCGCCAGTGTCTGTCGTAAACACGGGGGGGCGCTGCGAGCACCCGCACGGCGGGCGCGGAATGCATCGACGACGGACTGTGAGGAGATGCCAATGCCTGAAGAGGGCCGGATCATCGGACTGGATATCGGCGACGTGCGGATAGGGATCGCGGTGAGCGATCCTCTGGGAATCACGGCGCAGGGCCGCGAGGTGCTTTCCGCACGCTCTCCCGAAGAAGACGCGGCCGCGATCTGTGCGCTTGCCAAAGAAGTGGAGGCCATACGGGTCGTCGTGGGGCTGCCTCTGGACCAGAACGGCGAGATTGGCCCCCAGGCAGCCAAAGTACTGGCGTTTGTGGAAACTCTGCGCGAACTCCTGGATATTGATATCGTAACCCAGGACGAGCGTTTCTCAACGGCCGCGGCTCAACGAGCCCTGATCGACGCGAATATGCGAAGAAAGAAGCGCAAAAGCGTAATCGACATGGTGGCGGCGCAACACATACTGCAGACCTATCTTGACCGGCAGCGCCGCCCGGGAATCTAAGCATTGCGATGAGCACAGAGCCCGATACGCAGCAGTCCCGGCGGGCGTGGTCGTGCCTGCGTCGAGCAGCAAAGCTGAGCCTCCTGCTCCTGGTGCTGTTGCTTCTGGGGATTGCGGCCGTGGGCGTAGGGGCGTACCTGGCCTATGAGCATGTAGTTCGCCCCGGTTCGCCTGGGGATACCGTCGCCATCACGATCCCGGAAGGCCTTAGCGGCAAAGCGGTCGGGCAACTGCTTGAAAGTCAAGGTCTTGTGGAACACGAGCTTTTTTTTCGGCTCGCAATGAGACTGGATAAGACCGGCCGCCCGATTAAACACGGCTACTACCGGCTCCCATTGGGGTTGTCGCCGGCACAGCTTCTGACCCATCTGCAGGAAGGTACCCAATGGCGCATGTCGCCGGAGGAGATCCCCGACGACCTCAAGGTCACGGTCCCAGAAGGACTCACCATTGTGCAGATGTCCGCCCAGTTCGACGATCCTGAAGCGTTCCAGGAAGCTGCCGCGGATCCTCAGCTCATCGCGCGGCTGGGGCTCGAAGTGCCCAATCTGGAGGGCTTTCTGATGCCGAACACCTACTATTTTGAGAAAAAACCCGACGAACGCGCCGTGGTGGAACGCCTGCTGAATCAGTTTATGCGCGAATATGCCGAATTATGTAAGGATATACCGGAGGCTGCGGGCCGTGACCTTCTTGAAGTGGTC
>DAOSJS010000582.1:0-1855 GCA_035367355.1 Candidatus Hydrogenedentota bacterium | reverse complement strand
GAAGGACATCCATGGCGAAACTCAGCACATTGCAGATCGTCAGCAACGCCCGGCAACAAGGCCTGGTGGTTCCCGCGTTCAACGTGCCCTACCTCCCGATGATCGAGCCGGTGGTGCGGGCGATCGCCGATTGCGACAGCGTGGGGCTGATCGAAACGGCGCGCCTGGAATGGTACAAATTCGAAGGCCGGGGGCTGGGGCCCGTCAAAGCGGAATTCGACAAATGGGCCCGGCCCGAAGTGGGCCTCCATCTGGACCATGTCCCCGTGATCGACGAAGACGACCAGCGCGTTGACTACCGGGCCATCATCGAGGAAGCCCTGGCGCTGGGGTACGGTTCGGTCATGGTCGACGGGTCGCGCCTTTCTCTCGAAGGGAACATTCAGGCAACCCGCGAGATCGCCGAGCTGGCTCACGCCGCCGGGGTCCCCTGCGAAGCGGAACTCGGCGCCATCCTCGGGCACGAGACCGGCCCGCTCCCGCCCTATGAGGAGATGTTCGCCTCCGGCCGTGGATTTACCCGGGTGGAAGACGCGCGCCGTTTCGTCGCCGAATCCGGCTGCGACTGGCTTTCGGTCGCGATCGGCACCATTCACGGCGCAATTTCCGTCGCATTGCGCGACCAGAAAAAGGTGGAGGCCCGCCTCGACCTGGACCATCTCGACGCGCTTCGCGACGCCACGGGAGTGCCGCTTGTACTGCACGGGGGGTCCGGGGTAAAACGCGACTATATCCTCGAAGGGGTCAAACGGGGCATTGCCAAAGTGAACATCGCCACTGAGATCCGCCAGCCATACGAGCAGGCGTGGCGTGCTCACGGCAGCATCAAGGCGGCCCAGGAAGCGGTTTATGCGCGCACGTGCTGGGTCATTCGCGATTATTTCGGCATTGAAGGGACGCGCCACAGGCTCCTCTGAACGCGCCACGGCGGCGGGCCGGGACAACCGGGGGGGATCGATGAGCTTTCTTGGAATCGATGTCGGCACGACGGGCTGCAAGACCTGCGTCTTCCGTGACGATGGCGCGCTTATCGCGTCCGCCTACCGCGAATATGATATCCACACACCCCGGCCCGGATACGCGGAACTGGATGCGCATGCCGTGTGGCGCGAGATCAAAGACTGCATCGCGCAGGTGAGCGCCGCTTCCGCCCGCGAACCCATTACCGCGCTGAGCGTCTCTTCTCTGGGGGAGGCGGTGGTGCCCGTGTCGCGTGACCGGGACATCCTGGGGCCGTCGCTCCTGAATTTTGACGAGCGCGGCGCCGAGTTTCTCGAAGACCTGGGCCGACGCCTTGATGATCAACAGCTCTACCGCATCAACGGCAATACCCTCGGCAATCATTACGGCCTGACCAAACTGCTGTGGATGAAGCGGCATTGCCCCGATATTTGGGAGAATGCCCATAAATTTCTCCTCTGGGGGAGTTTCGTTTCCTGCATGCTCGGGGCGGAGCCCGTGGTGGACTATTCGCTCGCCAACCGGACCCTGCTCTTTGATGTCGAGGCCCGGGAATGGTCCGGCGAGCTCCTCGCCTGGGCCGGCCTGGATCCCGCAAAACTCCCCGCCATCGCCCCGTCAGGCACCGTGATCGGGAATGTGTCGCAAGGCCTCGCGGAGGAGCTGGGGCTTCCCGTAAACACGGCAATCGTCACGGGAGGGCACGACCAGTGCTGCAACGCGGCCGGCGCGGGCGTTGTGAAACCCGGAGACGCCTTCCTCGGCATGGGCACGTTCCTGTGTGCGGCTCCGGTCTTTGAATCCCGGCGCGACCCCGAAATCATGCTTCCGCACGGATTGAACACCGAGCACCACGTGGTGCCGGACCGGTTTCTCACCTTTCTGTACAATCAGG
>DAOSJS010000581.1:0-1858 GCA_035367355.1 Candidatus Hydrogenedentota bacterium | reverse complement strand
CAAACCTGCTCGACGCGCCCCTGCCCATCGAACAGGGACGGCTGAACCTCACGCGCGCCGCCGATCTGCTCCGGCGACTCAATACCGGCAAGCTGGAAAAGCTCGAGCCATGAGCCGCGTGCCCTGTCCCCTTCATGACGCCGCGCTGCGCCACCCGGACGCAGCCGCGTTCGTCGATGCGTCCGGACAGGCGATTACGTTCGCGGACTGCGATGCGAAGGCTTCGGCGGTTGCGGCAGCGCTCCGCTCGGCCGGCCTGAGCGCGGGGGCTCGGATCGCGCTCGTGGAACCGCTGGATACCTGGTCTCCGGCGATCCTCTTCGGCGCGTTTCGCGCCGGATGCGCCGCCTACATCCCGAACGCGCGCCTTCCCAGGCCGGCGCTCCTCGAACATCTCGCCCATACGAACTGCCGTTGCGTAGTGGCATCCGCGCAAGCGGGAGAACTGCCGCATCGTGTAGCGCCTGCCGGCCTGCTGGACCATCCGGACCGCCTGACTTCCGCGGAAGTAGAACTGGACGCGCCGGCAACCCTGATCGCCACCTCAGGAAGCACAGGCGAGCCCAAATTGGCCGTGCTTTCTCTCGACAATCTCCTGGCAAACGCCGCCGCCTCCAACGAGAACATACATATCCAGCCCGGCGACCGGTGGCTGCTCTCGCTGCCCTTGTACCATGTGTCAGGACTGGGAATCGTGTTTCGCTGCGTGCTGTCCGGAGCGGCCGTGGCGGTGCCGGAGCCGCAGGAAGCGCTTGAGGATGCGATCACACGGTTGAGCGTGACCCATCTGTCGCTTGTTGCGGCGCAGTTGCAGCGCCTGCTGAGCACGCCTTCAGGACAGCACGCCCTGCGCCGGCTCAAAGCCGTCCTGGTCGGAGGCGGGGCAACGCCCGCGGGCTTGATCGAACGTGCCGCGGCCAGTGAAGTCCCGCTTTATACCACCTACGGGCTCACGGAAACCGCGTCGCAGGTCGCGACCAGTCCTCCCGGCGCATCTCTCGCTGCATTGAAAACCTCGGGCAGGCCGTTGACGCCCGGCACGGTGCGCATTGCATCGGGCCAGGAAATTCAGGTGCGCGGCAGGACCCTGTTTCTCGGCTACCTTCAGCGCGACGGGACCCTCCGCCGCCCGCTGACTCCCGACGGATGGTTTCCCACCGGCGACCTGGGACGCCTCGACGAGGCGGGCAATCTCGTGGTTACGGGCCGGAAAGACAATATGTTTGTATCGGGTGGAGAAAATATCCAGCCCGAGGAGATCGAAGCGGCCCTCTGCGCCTTTCAGGACGTGGACCGGGCCATCGTCGTGCCTGTGCCCGACCCCGAGTTCGGCTTGCGCCCCGCGGCATTCATCGCTCCGGCGCCTGGGTTCACGCTGGAGCCCGATGCACTGCGTGCGCGACTGGCGAAAACCCTGCCCCGGTATAAACTGCCGGCGCGCTTTCTGAACTGGCCCGAAGACACCCCTCAAACCGGGCTCAAACCCAGCCGCGCAATGCTGCAGCGCCTCGACGTCGACCGCCTTCGCGAACAGCCCGAGCGGCCAACCACCCCGCCGCCGGAACCGTGACCCGCCCGCGTTCCTCCCGCTTAAAGCACACCGCGCAGGACGCCACTGCATACGCCCCTGGAAAGGCAGGTTTGTGAACGATTGAATCACACCGAAAACACGCGCCGGGTAGATGCCGCCACCCGGCTCGTGAGCCGCGCATGAACCGCCTTTCGACAAACACAACCGCCCCGCGCAAAATGTCACCGGGGACACGTTGACTTTCACCCGCTCCAAATTGTATTATCGTGCCCGTGCCGAGGTAGCTCAGTTGGTAGAGCAGCGGACTGAAAATCCGCGTGTCGGCAG
>DAOSJS010000580.1:0-1859 GCA_035367355.1 Candidatus Hydrogenedentota bacterium | reverse complement strand
ACTTGCCGGCCACCGGGCTGCGGGCCAGCACGGCAGTGCGCTCTTCCGGCGTTATCGCCCCGATCCGGCAGCGCGGCGGGCAGATCAGCGTGCGCTCCACCGGCATCGGTATGCCCTTCTCCTGGAGCGTGGAGACGAGGGCTTCGCCGACCCCGAGCATTGATATGGCCTCGGCGACGTCAAGCTTCGGATTTGCTGCAAAGGTTTCCGCGGCGGTCTTCACCGCCTTGCGGTCCCGCGGCGTATACGCCCGGAGCGCATGCTGGATGCGGTTCCCGAGCTGGCCCAAAATCTCGTTCGGCACGTCATCGGGGAACTGCGAGCAAAAATATACCCCGACGCCTTTGGAGCGGACGATCCGGACGACCTGCTCCACTTTCTGCCGCAACTTGGGAGGCGCGTCGTCAAACAGCAGGTGGGCTTCATCGAAGAAGAAAACCAGCTTCGGCTTTTCAAGGTCGCCCACCTCGGGAAGGTTCTCGAACATCTCTGAAAGAAGCCAGAGGAGAAAACTCGAGTACAATCGGGGCTTCAGGATCAGCTGGTCTGCGGCAAGAATGCTGATGACGCCGCGGCCGCTCAGGTCGGTCCGCAGCAGGTCATTGAGCTCAAGGGCGGGCTCGCCGAAAAAGGCTTCCCCGCCTTCCCTCTCCAGCGACAACAGTGCCCTTTGGACCGCGGCTACGGATTGTGCGCTTACCAGGCCATAATCTTTCGAGATCTCCTTGCGGTTTTCCGCTACAAATCCGAGCAGGGCGCGCAGGTCGTCCAGGTCAAGCAACAGCAGGCCCTGATCATCCGCCAGCCTGAAGGCAATCTCCAGCATTCCGGCCTGGGTCTCGTTTACTTCCAGGATTCGGCTCAGCAGGCCGGGGCCGATTTCGCTTATTGTCGTGCGGACCCGGTGGCCGGACGAGCCCAGCACGTCCCAGAACATTACCGGATTCGCCTCGTTCGCGTAGTCCTCCATGCCCAATCGGGCGACCCGCTCCCGGATCTTCTCGTTGCTTACGCCGGCCATCGCAAGGCCGGCGACGTCGCCCTTGACGTCGGCCATGAATACCGGAACGCCCATGCGCGAAAAGCCCTCTGCCAGAACCAGGAGAGAAACAGTCTTTCCGGTGCCGGTGGCCCCTGCGATCAAGCCGTGGCGGTTGCCGTACCTTGCGAGAAGTTGAACCGGCAGTTCTCCTTTTCCGATAAGTATCCGGTTCATGCGCTGCCTCCCATCTGAGGATCCAACATCGGCCTATACTATTCTATTCCCGCGCTGACGGGGTCTGCAAGATAAATTCGCGCGACCGGTTGCCATTCCCCTTGCGCGGCTTCCGGCTTCAAATCCCGCTTACTCGATTGACGAAATCCCTCCGGCCTGATAGTACACAGAGTTGGTTCAGATCTGCGCGGGACGCCCGGGATTCGCAAAAAATCACTCAGAAGCGCTTCAGGGGGACTGCATGGATAATTCCGAGTTGACCTATTTCGACAAGTCGCGCCGGGAATTCATCAAGCTGAGCGGCCTCACAATCGCGGGCATGGTGCTTCCCCTTTCACTCGGGCAGGCCTCCGCTGCATACGGAGCGGCGGGACCGCCTTCGGCAGACCGCGCCGCAGCCCTGGCGCTCCAGGATGCCGGGGTAAAAGTAGTGACTCATGTTCCCGCCACGGGCGCCACGGCCGTTTTCGACGCGTACTGCGGGCTGGCGGGGAAAAGGCCTGCTTACTCCTTCAATGAAGAAGTCGCCTATACCGTCGCCCACGGCGCGGCCCTGGCCGGAGTCCGCTCGGCGGCCGTGCTCAAATCACACGGCCTGGCCAAGGCATCAAACAGCGTTATCGACTCGCTCACGTTGGGTACA
>DAOSJS010000579.1:0-1859 GCA_035367355.1 Candidatus Hydrogenedentota bacterium | reverse complement strand
TGCAACTGTGGTTCCATCCTTGAGGCGGAGGGTTACCTCGTTGCCCTGCGGCAACAGCCCTTGCGCTGCGGTCGAGAGTTCTTCGCGCGTAAGGCCCCATGAAGCAACTGGCAGAGCCAGGCACACTATCCAGAGAAACCACCCGTGTATTTTCATAGTCAACACTCCACCAAGGACTTCTGTTCCGCCTATGCGGCCCGTCACAAGAGTGTAGCGAACATGGCTTGTGCTGACAACCACCTGCGGCAAAGATTGTCGTAACTCTATGAAAATGTCCCCTTGCCGACTCGATAGAAATGTCCCCATGAAGCCCTCCTGAGGAGGGCGTAATGGGGGTACTGAGATTGAGTGCGAAAGAGCGCAAGCGGTTGGAGTTGCTAAGCCGGGTCCGGGAGGGAGTGCTCAAGCTGGTCGAGGCTGCGGGGCTTTGCCAGGTGAGCTATCGGCAGATGAAACGGGTGTGGAAGCGGTACCGGGAAGAAGGCGATGCAGGGCTGGTCCATCGCGGGCGGGCTCGGGCATCGAATCGGCGGCTCCCAGGTCCGTTTCGAGAACAGGTGCTCCAGCGATACATACAACGCTACCCGGACTTTGGGCCGACGCTGGCCAGCGAGTACCTGGCGAAAGACGGGCTGCGGATCGACCACGAGACCTTGAGGCGGTGGCTGTTGGAGGCCGGGGTCTGGCAGAAGAAGCGCAAGCGCCAGAAGCATCGGCAGTACCGGGAACGCCGGGCTCATCCTGGAGAACTGATCCAGATGGACGGATCCCATCATGACTGGTGGGAAGGACGGGGAGAGCGGGCGGTGCTGATGGTGATGGTCGACGACGCCACGAACCGCACGTACGCCCGTTTCTACGAGGCAGAGGATACCCGTGCTGCCCTGGACATCTTCGGGCGGTATGCGCGGCGCTACGGGCTGCCTCAGGCCCTCTACGTCGATCGCGACAGCATCTACGAATGCACACGAGATTCGCGGATCGATGAGGACTTGCGAGGCCAAGGCCCCCAGACGCAGTTTGCTCGGGCCATGAAGACGCTGGCCGTGGAGATCATCCCGGCGAACTCGCCCCAGGCCAAGGGCCGGGTGGAACGCCGGCACGGGGTCTTCCAGGATCGGCTGGTCAAAGCCTTACGGCTGGAGGGTATCTCGACGATCGAGGCGGCCAATCGGCACCTTGAGAAGGTGTTCTTGCCGGAACTGAACCGTCGGTTCACCTGCCAGGCTCGAGCGCGTGACGATCTACATCGCAGAATACCGGCCGGGCTGCATCTGAAGGACATCCTTTGTTTCGAAGAACCGCGCCGGGTTCAGAACGACTGGACGGTTCGATGGCGGAATCGGCACTTCCAGATCACACGCCAGCACGAGGTGCTTCACCTGGCCGGGCGTTCGATCCTTGTCCGTGAGCGGTTGGATGGAACCGTTGCGCTGATCTACCGCGGAGAAAGCCTGCGATTCCGCGAGCTATCTCAGCGGCCGAAGCCGACGCCGAAGGTTGTTCTTGAGCGTCCTCGGGGTTCTTGCGTACCCAAGCCCGACCATCCGTGGCGCAAACCGCTGCTGGTTGGGGGCTGGCTGGCGGCGAGACAGGATCGGGAGGGAGGCCCCTCCGGCTACGCCTCCGGGGCCTCCCTCCCGAAGAAGAAGGGGACAGTTCTAATGGGTTAAACCAGGGGACATTTCTAAAGAGTTTTGACACTGATGTCAAGCAAACCCTTCCTACCTGAACGCGAAAAACGAAGTGACACTTCGAGGGAGCACTCTCAAAAGTAAGCGGCTCGTGGTTCGAAGCAAACAACAGCATCGGGAGGCGTCATGATCAACGTGTGGAAATGGACGGCCTGGGTGGCGTTA
>DAOSJS010000578.1:0-1864 GCA_035367355.1 Candidatus Hydrogenedentota bacterium | reverse complement strand
CCCGACGGCAAGCTCATTTCCGTCTTCCATGGCGGGGGCACGAAAGACGAGATGATCCTGGGAGTCGCCTGCATGCCTGCGCTGGATTTCCCGGGTGAATTCCTGGCGGTAGGTTCGCTGGCGGGCCCACTGACCCTCGGGCGCGGCTCTGAACAGCCGCAGACGCTGTCTACGTCAGGAGGATGGGATATCCTCGCCGCCCGGATATCAGATTGATATAGCCGCGGAGAAAATTCCGCGCGCAGAATGAGTCCTGGCAGGCCCTGCCGCATTGGATGCAGGTCTGCCATTTCATGTTTCCCGGTCGTCACTTTCCCAGGGGACTGGCGCAGGTGTGCTCCGAGAAGTTTTGCCCTGCCCTCCGGCAGGCGGGTATACTTGCGCCCGGTTTGGCACGACATACAACGCGGGCGGACGCCCGTTCGATGAACAGGAGGCATTGTGTTACCCAAAGGACTCGGCGGTCTGGGGAATCTCGGCGGCATGCTGAAGCAGGCCATGGAGATGAAGGGCAAAATCGAGGAACTCAAGGAACGGCTCGCAGACGAACGGGTCGAAGCTTCCGCGGGCGGCGGCATGGTGCGCGTGGTGATGAATGGGAAATTCGAGATTCAATCGATGTCGATCGAACCGGAAGTGGTCGACGCGAATGACGTTGAACTACTCGAAACGCTGGTGATCGCCGCAGCGAATGAGGGCATCCGGCAAGTTCAGGAGCTGGTCAAATCGAAAATGACCGAACTCACCGGCGGCATCGAAATACCGGGGCTTACCTGAGTGCGCGTTGTATTTTTTGGGACTCCCGAACTGGCGGTGCCTTCGATGGCCGCCACGGCCGCATCCCACGACCTGGTGGCGCTGGTCTGCCAGCCGGACCGCCCGAAGGGCCGCGGCAAGAAACTGGAACCGCCTCCGGCGAAGGTCTGGGCGTTGGAACACCAGGTGCCCGTGGCGCAGCCGGAGCGGCTCAATGACGGCGCGTTCGAAGCCTGGCTGCGCGCACAGGCCCCGGATATCTGCCTGATCGCCGCCTACGGGCGCATTCTCAAGCAGCCCATTCTTGACGTTCCCCGCTATGGCTATCTCAACATGCACCCAAGCCTGCTCCCGAAATACCGCGGCCCCTCCCCCATTCGGACCGCTCTGCTGAACGGCGACGACGTGACGGGGATCACGATCATGCGGCTGACCCTGGAGATGGACTCCGGGGACATACTTTTGCAGGAAGAACAGCCGATCCTGCCCGAAGACAACTGGATCACCCTGTCTGAACGGCTTGCGGCGAAAGGCGGGGAGCTTCTGGTGAAGGGCGTCGACCAGATTGCCGCGGGAACCGCCCGGTTCACGCCGCAGGATGATTCCAAGGCCCTCTATTGCCGGATGTTCGAGAAGGCCGATGGCCGGATCCGCTGGGGGAGTCCCGCACGCACGATTCACAACCTCGTTCGGGCGGCCGTTCCCTGGCCTGTGGCCCATTGCAGCTACAACGGCGATGTCTACCGGATCCATGAGTCTGAGGTGGTGGAAGGTTCATGGGAGGAGGTCCCCGGCACCGTGCTCGCCGTGGAAAAAGACCGGGTGCTCGTAGCCACGGGGGACAATGCGCTGGGCATTCTGGCGATCCAGGCGCCGGGCAAGCGCGCCCTGCCCATCCGGGACTTCCTTGCCGGTCGTTCCATCCGGGCGGGAGAACGATTCGAGGACCTGTGAGCCGTGCCTATTGATCCGGTTCGAGATGCCGCCATTGACGCCCTGCTGCGGGTTTTCGAGCGCGGAGTCTTTCTCGACGCGTCGTTAAATAAGACCCTTCGGCGGCGAGCCCTGAGCGACCGGGGCCGGCGCTTTTTCACGCAGCTGGTCTATG
>DAOSJS010000577.1:0-1887 GCA_035367355.1 Candidatus Hydrogenedentota bacterium | reverse complement strand
CGCTGGGCCAGAGCATAGACCGGTGAATCGTACTCGTATGCCGCGGCGCTCAGACAGAGTCCCACCACGACCGTAATGACGCCCCACCGGCATCCGCTGTGTCGTGCTGCGCCCATGCCTCCCTCTCCAGCCATTGCTGCGTAGGGCCGATTGTGCCACAGGCGCCGCGCCACGGCCAACCCCCACGGGCCTGCGGGCCTGTCGCGCCTTTCGCTACTCTGATCGGGGGTGGAGTTCGAGGAGACTGTGCTTGGTGCGGCCGGCGGGTCGCGTGCCCGGGCGTATTGGTCTATAATCCGGGGCAGTTCAGGGTCTGCGGAAAGACCCGTGTCCAGGATAACAGAGGAACACGAATCATGAGATACAGCGAGCTCGGCAAGTCAGGCATCACGGCGTCGGTCATTGGCATGGGAACCTGGGTTACGGGTGGCGGCATGATCTGGGGGGAAGACCCGGATGACGCCGAATCCATTCGAGCGATTCACGCCGCGCTGGATACGGGCATCACGCTCATCGATACCGCGCCTTCGTACGGGCGGGGCCGTAGCGAGGACGTGGTCGGGAAGGCGATCCGGGACCGCCGCGACAAGGTGGTGCTGGCCACCAAATGCGGGCTGCTGATCGATGATGATCGCGGGGCCTTTTTCACGGAATTTGACGGGCACCGCATGTACCGCAGCCTGCGTCCGGAGACGATCCGGGATGAGGTCGAAGTGAGCCTGCGCCGCATGCAAACCGACCGGATCGACCTGTATCAGACTCACTGGCCGGCGATCGAGCCGTTGAAGACGCCGATCGCGGACACCATGGCCTGTCTCATGAACTTGAAAGCGCAGGGGAAGATCCGGGCGATCGGCGTCTCGAACGTCAGCCTGGAGGAATTGAAGGAAAACGACGCCGCGGGCGACCTGGACGGCTGCCAGTTCCGGTACAGCATGCTGGCCCGGCAGGCTGAGAGCGACATTCTCCCGTATTGCCTGAAGCACAATGTCGCGACGTTGACCTATATGTCGCTTGAACAGGGCCTCTTGACCGGCAAAATCGGTATGGACCGCGTGTTTTCTAAGGAGGAGTTCCGAAGCGACACGGGCTGGAACCCCTGGTTCGCGATGTCCCACCGCCAGCGTGTCCTGGACTTGCTGGCCGGCTGGAGCGATCTCACGGCAAAATACCGGTGCACGCTGGCGCAACTGGTCCTCGCGTGGACACTCGGCCAGCCCGGCGTGACCCATGTGCTTGCCGGTGCGCGGAAGACCAGCCAGATCGAGGAAAACGTGGCCGCGGCCGATCTTGATATCGCTTCGGAGGATTTGGACCGCATGCGGCGCGATATCGTCGCGCTCGGAGAGCCGGCCTGAGGAATCCGGGGCGCTGGCACTCAGTGGCTGATCGCCCTGCGCCGCCGCTCCAATTCACGGGCGGTTGCGCAGGGATTTTAATGCCCGTACGGGGGGTTTGACACACCCCGGTGGCCTTGTTATTCTCCCATCGTGTTCGTTGACAGAAGCTCCCTATTTAGTGGTTTTTCTGCAACCGGGCAATCTCCTGATGGCTAAGGTGCGTATAGCGTCCCTCTGCCGGGCATTGTTCTATCTTTGGGGTGGGGTTGAGTGGAGCGTGCCCGGAAATCCGCCACAGGCGCCGACCTGGCTGCCGCAGCCGGGCATTCCGGCGGAATGGGCGCAGGACGGGATGGCAGACTGGGGTTTTTCAGGGCAATTTGTCTGAATATATGGAGGATGTGAACGATGGCAGGCGCGACATTTCACCATTTTGGCGTACCCACGGCCCGGCAGTCCGAAAAGGAAGAATTTATCGAGGGTGCGAAGGTCTATGTCACGAACGCGGATGAGCATCCGTTCCGCATTGAATTTCTGCGCTTTGAGA
>DAOSJS010000576.1:0-1901 GCA_035367355.1 Candidatus Hydrogenedentota bacterium | reverse complement strand
ACGTCGGCCGCATCATCGAACAGATTCGCCGTGAGAAGATTCCCGCCGTTTTCCTTGAAAGCATCTCTGACCCGCGCCTGCTCGAACGCATCCGGCAGGAGTCGGGCGCACGCATCGGCGGCACCCTGTATTCCGACTCTCTTTCACAAGCCGGGGGGCCGGCACCGAGTTACCTCGACATGATGAGGTACAACGCGAAGACACTGGCGGCGGCTCTAGACAAGTGAGGATGCGAAATCTTTACGGCGGCAATGAACGAAACCTTGCTTTTCGATCCTTGGCCCGCTGTGCCGCCAGGAAGCTCACCCCTGAGGCAAGGGTAATCATTATCACCCGCCCATTCAGTTGGCGCGGAGCGTTGGGTTCTGCACCTTGGTGTAGAAACCTCAGGGAACAACCGGATTCCCCTGGGGTTCTCTTCCCCCCACTATGAATGGAATGCGATCACCGCTTAATATAACGACTCGCTGGGATGCCCCAATTCTGCCAAGAAGACCTGCCATGAAGATTTCAAACCCTGATGCTGATTTACTGTGCGACGAGTTCGACGTGATCGTCGCCGAACTGCCGCTGGCCGGAGCGCGGATTCTTGAACTCGGTTGTGGCAAGGCAGACAAGACCCGTGCTATCGCGCAGTCCGGAAATGTGGCCTCCATCCTGGCTCTGGAAGTGGATGCCATCCAGCATGCCCGCAACCTGCAGATTGTGGATCTGCAGAATGTCAGTTTTTGCCAGGGGGCAGCCGAGGCGATCCCGGCGGCGGACAGTTCGTTCGACATCGTGATGATGTTCAAGTCGCTCCATCATGTACCCATGGACAAGATGGACCTTGCGCTCAGCGAGATCGGGAGAGTGCTCAAACCCGGCGGTCTGGCCTGGATCTCCGAACCCGTCTATGCGGGAGAGTTCAACGAGATCCTGCGCCTGTTCCACGACGAAAATCAGGTGCGGGAAGCGGCCTTTGCTGCAATCCGGCGCTCTGTCGACGAGGCTCGCCTCTCACTCGTCAAACAACGATTCTTTTCCACCCCCAGCCACTTTGAGAGTTTCGAGCATTTCGAGAAGCGAATCATCCGGGTCACGCATACCAACCATCGGCTTTCACCGGAGCTGCTTGCTGCGGTCCGGAGCCAATTCGAGAAGCACATGACCCGCCAGGGCGCTGATTTCAGCAGTCCTCTCCGTGTCGATATTCTGCGCAAGGAACAAGAATGACCACTAGTTCACCCTCGCTCGACATCGGGGAAATCAAGCGCTTGCGCATTCTGTGCGTCTCCGAAACCGGCTGGCACGACACCGCCACCGTGTTCGACGACATTTGCGCTGCCGGTGGCGCACAGACCGATCAGTACGCCATCCCCTGGCCGCCGTTCGGCCCGCTGCACGCAGATAACGCAGCCGGCTTTTCGGCGCTCCTGGAAGCAGAGACGGGCGATGGAAGAGTACGCCGCCTCTTGTTCGACACCGGCTGGAACCCTGAATGGATGGATCGCCGCTTCGCCGAGGAAGGCATCGATCGGCTGCTGCAGGAGGGCCAGATCGAGGCGCTGATTCTCAGCCACGAGCATTTCGATCACTTCTGGGGGATCGGCTCGACCCTGAAACACTGTCCCGGAATCGCGATTTACATCCCCGAAGGTTTTCATCCGGCGGGGTTGGCCTTCATCCGCCAGCAGGGCCATAGCGGGCCGCTGATTACTGTACCATCGGAGCAGCCCGTGGTACTTTTTCCGGGCTTGGCGGTGGTCAGCTTCCCGATGAGCACACTATTGCAGGTTCAGGGCGAAAACGTTCTTTACGCCAGGCTACAGGATCATGGCCTGAGCATGATCACCGGTTGCGGTCATGGCGGCGTGCTGAACCTGCTCGACTATGCCCGCCGGAGCTTCACGGGTGGCGAG
>DAOSJS010000575.1:0-1916 GCA_035367355.1 Candidatus Hydrogenedentota bacterium | reverse complement strand
AGCTATACCCTGAAATCCGAAATCCTCGCCGAACGCGCCGAGCGGCTCATGGCGCGTTACTTTGCTGCCGCGACCCGTAGCACCAATCCTGACGAAACGGCAGCCCTGGGCGATCGGATTATCGAGTGGGGGAGCGCACGTCCCGACCTGCTACGCGAATTTGCGTGGCGCCTTCTTACCGAACCAGGCCTCGAATCCCGCGACGTGAAGACCGCGCTGCGCGCCGCAACCCGCGCGCACGAAGCCCGCCCACAGGACTTCCGCATCCTCGAAACGCTTGCCCTCGCCCACTACGCTGCGGGCGACGTGAGCCAGGCCGCCACCTGCCAGGCGGCCGCTGTCGACGCCTGCCCCGAGCAGACTCTTCGCCTGCGCATGAAAGAAACACTTGACAAGTTTCGTGCGGAATCCTCCCCAGCTGCAACGTCCCCATGAAGGCACAGTCCAAGTAAGGTTTTGAAAATTCGCCACTTGCACATGAACTGTGACTTCGGATCCATGGCGTTTTCCCTGAATGCCGGATTTGATTGATATTCGCGATATTTGTATAAGGTAGTTTGTTGACAAAAATCCATGTTTTAATGAAAAATGTATCCATTGCATGTGCTGGAAGCTCTGCTGTTTGCGGTATCAACTTGCTGAATTGCAGGGATTTATATGCCAAAACCGGGCATTTCTTCCAACTTTTCGAATCTTGCGGACAAAAGCGATGCCAAAATGTACAAAACATGAATATCTCTTGCTAAATCTCGTCTTATGTCGTACAATGAAGCTGGATTGAACCTAAAAATCCCGTAAACTTGGCAATTGAGATCTCGAAAAGCACGAAACTGAGACTTGGGAAAGGTTTTCTTATGGGCGAAGTAATCGAAGACCTGAACAAATCGCTCGTCAATGAGGCTCAAGTCGACGCCGACTGGCATGCGCGAGGGTTCACGTGTGAACGCCGAAGCGATCCACCGGGGCAGGCCTGGACGGATTACGCGCACGACGCCGACAAGCTCATTATGGCAATCGCAGGCGATATCGTCGTCGAAATGAAAGGAGAGATCTTCGAGCTCAAGCCCGGAGAAGAGATCCTGGTTCCCGCCCATGTGGTCCATACCATCCGCAACGTCGGCTCTTCGCCCAGTGACTGGCTGAGGGGCATGTCCATGGACTATGCGTATACGGATTAACTGGCCCGCCGGCGCGCTGGACGCCATTTTGAATGACTCGCCTGCCAGCCACCTGCTGGCTGCTGCATTGCCGGTGACCTCTACCGCCCGCACCTGGGGTCATGAAGTGTATTTTTCCGTTCCGGTCGAAGCCGAATTGGACGATCATCCCCAGCAGATTGTCGCTCCGGGTACTGTCTGTTTCTGGGTGCAAGGCGCTTCGGTCGCGATTCCTTTCGGTCCAACTCCCATCTCAGTGGGCAATGAGTGCCGCCTGGTGACGGCCGTCAATGTGATTGGAAAAATCGACGGCGAATCCACCGCGCTGCAATCCGTTCAGGACGGCGATTCCATCACGATCAGTGCTCTCACGCCCTGACGGCACGCGATTCCTCCCGTTCCCATCCAAAAAATATGCATCCATGCAGCGAAAGGCCGTATGCTGTCCCGGTGGATGAAAGCGTTCCAGTGCAAGCCCATGCGCATGAATGGTGCTGAGGTGGGGACATGTCACCCGAATTCATTGATTTACGAAGCGACACGGTTACACGGCCCACAGCGGGCATGCGCGAGGCCATGGCGCGGGCCGAAGTCGGCGACGACGTGCTCGGCGAAGATCCGAGCGTCAATGCCCTTCAGCTGCGAGTAGCGGACCTGGTGGGCAAGGAAGCTGCCTTGTTTGTTCCTTCGGGTACTATGGCCAATCTGCTCGCGGCCGTTTCTCAGACGCGCCCCGGTGATACCCTGGTGCTCGATGAA
>DAOSJS010000574.1:0-1918 GCA_035367355.1 Candidatus Hydrogenedentota bacterium | reverse complement strand
GGCGAGAATATGCTGCCTGAAGGCGTGACCAGCGTAGCTGGAGGTAACGACCCCATCAATTATGGCGGGCAGGTGATCGCCAATCCGCTGCTCGACAGTGATGGGATCCATCTCACTGAAGGTTCTCCAGCCATCAACGCGGCATCCGATATAGGCGTGACGGATGATTTCGATGGCGGTGCAAGGCCATACGACGGCGGTTTCGATTTTGGCGCCGACGAATTCGGCTCGGAACCCCCGCCGCCGCCCAACTCGGTGCGCCACTGGAACCCTTACTGAGATATCTTAACCCGGCACAAGCCCATGATCCGAAATCATCGGATCATGGGCTTTAAAATTTGGAGAGGAAGGATAAATGCCCTTCGACCAACGCGCTGAGCCAATGACTGGTGGATCTGGCCACAAGCGGGATCGTGCAAGCTGCCGGGCGAGGGCAGTGGCCGTCGACGGCGGAAGTGATTTGAGCGGCGTAAATGGCTCATCGGTATCTTTTCTGATGCCTGTAAATTCTCACGAAATGAAATATTCACTTCGTGTTCGAACCAGGTCGCCATTTGCAAGGCGCCTTTCAAGATGCCAGGATGCAGGAACAAATCATGCGGCGCGCTTTCACATTAATCGAGTTGTTGATTGTGGTGGCGATTATCGCCATCCTGGCGGCCATTGCCGTACCCAACTTCCTCGAGGCACAGGTGCGCGCCAAGGTCAGCCGGGCCAAGTCCGACATGCGTTCAATCGTCACGGCCCTGGAGACTTACCGTGTCGACAACACCGGCTATCCAAGCTTCGAAGGGATTACCAATCTGGAAGACAACGCCCGCTATCTTAATTCTCCCCTCTGGATTCTGACGACCCCCATCGCTTACATGACAACCTTGCCCGCGGAAGCCCCCTTCGGTCATGTGAAGGCGCCAAACTACCCTAATCAGTACTTCCGCGGCTATTACTATATCGGCGGAGATTATTGGACTTTCTGGGCGCCGAGTCTTATCTCCACCTATCACCAGTATCCCGAACCTTATATCAACGCATCCTATGTCTTGTCGGCGATCGGGCCGACCCAGCAACTGACCATCCCCGGCATTCGCTGGCCGTACGACCCAACCAACGGCACGGTCAGCCGCGGCGACATCCTTTACGTGGGCGGATCCGGCGCGGGAGCGGGCTTCCATTCGTTCAACTGAATCTTTCCGAATACTGGGGAAAGCTGGTGACAGGAAAAAGACTTGGCTTTTATCTATAAATTGAGGCTTGAGAGGATCGCCCGGATCCCGAATGACCCGATACCTGCAAATCCTGCTGATAGAGGCCTACGGTACGAACGTAGGGCGTCGAACCATCAATTCAATTCCTTGTCGGTAGGCCGGGCATCGGCGGCCGCGGACAGTCCTTCGTCGGCGGAAGCCAGGGAGTGATCGCCGATCCATGCCCGGCGCTCTCGGGTTCAGCTATTGTCCGAGTGCGAAGATGGCATCCATCGATCGCGATGTGTTCCACCATCGCATCTCGGGGGCATAGCGATAGCAGGGGATCAGTTCGGCGGTGCAATAGCTGTCATAGCCGATCTCGCGCAGGGACGCCATCACCGCGGGCCAGTTCACATCGCCCGCCAGCAGATCCACGAAACCTTCCGCGGTGCCCACAGCCCTGTTGAAGTCCTTGAAATGCACGCGATGGATCCGTTGGCCCAGAATGCGAATCCAATCCTCAGGGTAGCCCGTCAGCATCACATTCCCGACATCAAGGTACACGCCGACATACGGACTTTGGCAGGAATCCACCAGATCGCGCAATTCAAGAGGGCTGAGCAGAAAGCGATTCCAGACATTCTCAAGAGCAAGCGCGACTCGGAGCTCCTCGGCAACGGGAATCAACTCATCCAGCGCGCCGCGCAGGCGATCGAATGCGGCCTGGTACG
>DAOSJS010000573.1:0-1935 GCA_035367355.1 Candidatus Hydrogenedentota bacterium | reverse complement strand
ACGTCGATCCCGCGCCGTTGCGCCGTCTGGCGGATGCCTTTGACACACCGGCATTTAAGCTATGCCTCGACCTCGCCCACAGTCAGATCTACAGCCAGCGAAGCTTTGAGGAATGGGTCACGGCCTTCGGCCGCCACCTGGCTCACGTGCATATGAACGATACACGGGGCACGTACGACGATCATCTCGGCCTCGGGCAGGGAAGCCTCAACATCCGCGATGCATTGAAGACGCTGGAATCGACGGGGCGTCCGATCACCTACGCACTGGAGACCAATGCCTACACCTGCGCCAGCCTCGAATTTCTGGGCATTCAGCGCGGACAGTGACGATTCCGCCCTGCCGCGGCGGACGCGGGAACCGGGCATCGCGGTCAGATGCCGTGGTCAGCTTGAGAGACGTCTTCCCTGCGTAGTATACTTGCCGTTCGGTGTCCGTTCTCGATTGGCAGCCTTTTAGCGGGGATCAGCATAGTCATACGGGCCACCGGGCCAGCGCACTCAGGGAAAACTCGTTTTTTGGAGGATTTAGAAAATGGCCATTGTCGACCCGGCAAATGTACGAAACGTTGGTATTCTGGGACATAGCAGCACCGGCAAGACGATGTTGATCGAGCATATCCTGCACCTGGCCGGCAAGACCAACCGTCTGGGCAAGATCGAGGATGGCAATACGGTTGGCGACTACCTCCAGGAAGAGATCGACCGCCAGCAGACCATTTGCATGAAGCTCATGAATCTGGAATGGGCGGGAAAGCGCATCCACCTGGTGGATCATCCCGGGTACGCGGATTTCGTGGGTGAGATCGCCGCGTCTGTGCCGGTCCTCGACAGCGTGATTATCGTGGTCGACGCGACGTCGCCGATCCAGGTCGGCACCGATGTCGCGATGAAATATGCGGACAAGCACGATACCCCGCGCGCGATCTTCGTGAATAAGCTCGACCGCGAGCATACGAGCTTCGACGAGGTGGTAGCGGCCATCCAGGCCACGTACGGCCAGCAGTGCGTGCCCTTTGTCCTCCCGATTGGGCATTCTGACAGCCTGAGTGGCGCGGTCAATATCCTGACGGAGCAAAACGACGAGCTCGCCGGCCGGATCGAAGAATTGAAGGCCTCGATGATCGACGTCGTGGCTGAATCGGACGATGCGTTGCTCGAAAAGTTTCTCGAATCGGGAGAACTGACGCCCGACGAATTCAACCTGGGGCTTCAGAAAGGCATCCAGGCGGGCAAGATCGTTCCTATTATCGGCGGGAGCGTTTCGAAAGAGGTCGGCCTGAAACATCTGATGGACCTGGTGGCCACAATTTTCCCGTCACCCTGCGACCGGAAAATCACGGCGACGGCTCGTGGCGACGAAGAGAAGGTCATCGAGCCTTCCAAGGACGCGCCTTTTCTGGCGCAAGTGTTCCGCTCGATCGTGGACCCCTACGTCGGGCAGCTCACTTTTTTCCGGGTGTTCGCGGGGACGCTGCGCTCGGACACGGATTTTTACAATGTGAGCACGCGATCAAAGGAACGCACCGGTAAACTGTACCTGATGAATGGCAAAGAGCAGACACCGGTAGACAGCGTAGGCCCGGGCGACCTGGCGGCCATGACCAAATTGAAAAACACCCATTTCAGCGACACCATTGCCGCGGCGGGCACCGAATTGACGCTTCCCGCGATCGCCCTGCCGGAATCCATGGTTAAACTGGCCATCTCGCCCAAGTCGCGCGCGGACGAGGACAAGATTGGCGAAGCCCTGAACCGGATGGCCGAAGAAGATCCGACGTTCACGCATTACCGGGACACCGCCACAAACGAACACGTGATCCGTGGAATGGGCGACTTGCAGCTGGACATCCTCCTGGAGCGCATGAAGCGGAAGTTCAATGTGGAGGCCGAGACGCGCACGCCCAAAGTCGCCTATAAGGAGACGGTGCGCGGC
>DAOSJS010000572.1:0-1952 GCA_035367355.1 Candidatus Hydrogenedentota bacterium | reverse complement strand
ACACCAAACGCCCGCCGACCCGCCGATCAGCGCGATACGATCCGGGTCGATGTGGTAGGCGGCGGCATTCGCGCGCATCCACCGGACCGCACATTTCACATCCTGAACGGCTGCGGGAAACTTGGCCTGACCGGAGAGCCGGTAGGAGATCGTGGCGGCCGCATAGCCCTGTTGGGCGAAATAGTAGGTGTAGAGATGGTAGACCTGCCGCTTTCCGCTGGCCCAGCCGCCCCCGTGGATGAAAATCAATCCGGGAAACGGCCCCTCTCCATTGGCGGGCAAGGCCAGGTCGAGTTCCAGGGATACTCCGTCGATGTTGCCGTACTCAAGGCCGGCGAGTTCCTTCACACCGTCCGGCAGCGGCGGATTATCGTCCAGGAGTGGGATGCGGCCATTCGCAATCGCCGCCATGACCTCGATAGTCGAGCCGTATCCCATGGGCATGGCCGGCGGCTCCGCTATCGCCGCGACTGGATCGCCGGCTGTGGCAGATCCGGTTGATGCCGCCGGGGCGGCCGGCGCAGGGCTCGCCGAATCTGCGTGTTCGGTTGGCGGCGCGCCTCCGGGCGTGCATCCGGGGTACAGCGTAACCGCAAGCGCGACCGCAAGCACAAGCTTGAAAACGTATTTCACGGCAGTCATGGGGAGACCTCCTTCGGTAGATTAGCCAACAGGAACGGCGCATAGAGATTGATCGCCAGAATATCACGAACGGCGCACAAATTTCCGATGCACCACGGTCCGGCGCGGCCCGTTCTTGAGTTCATGCGGCGAGAAGGCTAGTCTGATGGGGTTATCTGATATCGATCGCGCGCGGGGCCGCGCATGAAGGAGACGAGAACATGTTCCAGGGTGGTTTGGGCAATTTGTGGGGCCTGTTGAGGTCGCAGATTATCGTGCTGGAACCCACAAACGTGCTGTCGCAGATCTACAACCTCTTATACAATCTCCTGATGCTGTTCGCGGTGCTCTTCTGACAGCCGGACGGGGCCGGCATGCGGGGGTGCGCCATGACTGAAAGGAGAGAAGGACAGTGAACCGGCCGCTGGTATGGGTGGCCGGAGGGATCTTGGCGGGGACGATGGCGGGCGCGGGGGGATATGCGCCCGGCGTGCTGATTCCGCTGCTGGTATGCGCGGGGGGTGTGGCCTGCCTGTATGCCTTTTCCGCGCTGCCGCTGTCTCGTGCATTGGGAGTCCTTCTTTGTTTTCTGGGCGTGGGAGCATTTTTGCATAACGTGCGCCACGCCGCTGCGCCTGGCGATCCGCTCAGCCGCTTTCTCGCGATGTGCGAACCCGGTTACTGCCGTATTGAAGGCATGGTTCGCGATGTGCCCTACGCCAGTTCGCCCGATGGATACGCCCGGTTTTTGCTGGATGCCGACCGGGTGGTGCTCGGCGGTCAGGAAACCGTCGCCAGGGGCGGCGTGCTCGTCAAATGGACGGACCCCGGCCCGCTGCCGTGGCCGGGCGATCGTTTAACGGCAACCGGGCGCTGGGATCTCGCCCTGGCCCGCGTCAATCCGGGCGTGCAGAGCTGGGAAGATGCGCTCCGCCGCAGCGGCATTCACACCGCGCTCTCGGTGCGCGGAGCAGAAAACATCGCGATTCTCGCGTCCGCTCCCTGGCACTCCGTGAAATACTGGTCGGCCCGGCTGCGGCGGGCTCAGGCCGAGCGGTTTGAGCACGCCATGCCTTCTCCGGCGCGGGCCTTTGCACTGATGATCTGGCTGGGCGACCGAAGCGGCCTGACGCCCGGCGACTATACCCGGTATGTTGACACCGGCACGTCGCATATCCTTGCCATCTCGGGCATTCATATCTCCATCGTATTTGTCACGGCGACCGTGTTTTTCGAAACCCTGATCTCCGCCCGGCGGCGGGCGTCCGCGCTGGCCCTGCTGGTGGTTTGGCTCTTTGCCCTGATGGCCGGCGGGCGCGCCCCGGCGTTGC
>DAOSJS010000571.1:0-1953 GCA_035367355.1 Candidatus Hydrogenedentota bacterium | reverse complement strand
GAAAAGCGCATCAACCTCATCGCCAAAGACCTCATCGAGCATTTTGAGGAACGGCTGGCCGCCATCGACGGCAAAGCCATGGTGGTCTGCATGAGTCGGCGCATCTGCGTGAAGTTGTACGACGCTATCTGCAGATTGCGGCCGGATTGGATCGAGGTCACCCAGGTCATCGAAGAACTCATCGCCCTCGCCAGGGAACTCCGTGCCGCTGATAAACGCGGGGAGGACCTGGGACTCACGGAGGACGAAATCGCCTTCTACGACGCCTTGGAGGTTAACGACAGCGCCGTGAAGGTCCTGGGCGACGAGACCCTCAAGACGATCGCTCAGGAACTTGTTGAAGTGATTCGCCGCAATCTGACCATCGACTGGACCGTCAAAGCGAGCGTTCAGGCCAACTTACGCATCAACATCAAGCGTATCCTCCGAAAATACGGATATCCACCCGACAAACAGGAAAAAGCGACAAGGACCGTCTTCGCCCAGGCCGAACTCCTCTGCGCCGATTGGAGCGTGTGACTGTGGCTTCTTCCCTACGCGCCTTTATATATATCTGAAGATATGTTCAGTAACCGAAGGAACTGAGACTAAACGAGACTGGATTGCCAGGTGGGCTCTTCCACGAATCTCCAGGTCCGAGTATAAAAAGTGAAAAAATTTTCTGAGCGCAACAGTATCAAGCTCTTTCCGGAGCACGTTCCCCCCCCCGGCCCCCCTGTGCTCGTTCCAGGTCTCAGCCACGCTCCACTCGCGAGGCCACGCCACGCACGGCCGGGGGCGACCTAGAGACCGACCGCGGGCGACTTCACACCTCGGCGGCTCCCTCGACCATCCACGCTCGACTAGGCCGCCGGTTCGCTGGGGTCTTAGGGGGCTGCGTCCGAAGGAGAGAAGGGGAAAGGACAGCGGACTGACACAGCGCTTTGGATTTCCATAGGCGCCGGCCTCGGCGGCCGGCACACCTCCGCTCTGAGCGGCAGTTGGGCAGGCACCATTCTGGACATCAGGGATGGACATCGCTCGGGATCAGGAGAGCGCCGGCATGATGGTGACGGGAGCACCGTAATCCTTGGCATCCCCGTAAGGATGCGGACAGAAGGGAAGGGAGAAGACCTCTCGAATGGCGCCACCCGTCGATGCCATGGCTCCAGAGTTCAGTACGGCGCCTCCAAAGGCGCCAGGGGGCGCGACGGCCGACCTACTCTGTGTCGTGCTCGGGCTTCTTGCCCAGCATCTGAAGCAGACGCTGCCGCTCTTTTGCCGACAGATTCCGTATCGCCTCGGCGATGGCTTCCAGACGGTTTGCGTGCACATCATCCTCAAATTTGGTGCAAGCATTGGTGCAAGCGTCGGAATCAATCTCTGCAAGTCCTTCGTTTTCAGCACTTACGATTGACTGCTGCGTGCCTCCGGAGCAAGAAGTCGTGCGTTCGAATCGCACCGGGCGCGCCATTTTTTTATCCTTGCCAAGCGTTGACAATCGTTGAAAACTCTTGTAAACAGGGCCTTTTTCCGCAGCCACGCCTTGCCCGCCCATCCCCACGCATCCGCCCATCCTCACGCGTTCGCCTTGAAGAAGGGCAGGCACAGGGGCCTGTCCCTACGCGCTCCGAAAAGCAGGATGGACCAGGGCAGCCTTCCGCGTCTGTCATCCGGATTGCAGGGGCGGCCCCCTGTGGCCGCCCGGATCGTCCATGCTCCGGCTTTTCAGCCACCCACACCCCGCGCTTGACTCCGAATGTCTACTCGACTAATGTCGTAGCTGACAGGGGGAACGCCCCGAAACGCCCGAAAATAACCACAGCCTCACCGCAGGGAAAGGGAACTATGCCACCCAGGAAGAAGGCCGCGAAGGGCACAAAGAAGAGGGAAGCCAACCAGGGCAACGACGCGCTCCTTGGGTTCGAGGCGACACTCTGGCAGGCCGCCGACAAGCTCCGCGGCCACATGGAC
>DAOSJS010000570.1:0-1955 GCA_035367355.1 Candidatus Hydrogenedentota bacterium | reverse complement strand
CTGAGTCTGAGACGCCTTGCTGCGCATACGCGCCAGCTCGGCGGCCATGTCATCCTTGGGCCGGCGCGAACGCAGGATGAGGACAGGCATGCCGATTAGGAACGGGACGAATTCGCCCACCCACCAGCCCAGATGAGCAAACAGGGCGGCCGCGGCAGCTCCCGCGGTGCCGCTGAGCAGACTCACAAAGACGATTTCGCGGATCCCCTCGCCTCCGATGGAAGGCCCGAGCACGGTGCCGTAGATCAGGACCGGGCTGGCGAAGAGAATGTCCCACAAGCTGGTATTTTCAGCTCGAATGGCCATCATCGTGCCGAAATACATGAAGCAGGTCCCCAAATGGACGGCCAGTCCCAGGGCCGTGGCCTGCAGAAGGAGTACCCGGTTTCCGCTGTAGGCGGTCGCGGCCAGCCCGAGTTTATTGAGCGTATTGGAGACCTTGGCGGGGGTGGGGACGACCGCGACGAGGATTTGAATCACGCGGGGATTGAGCAACAGGATGAATGCAACCGTGACGAACCCCGCGAGTACCACAAGGATTCCCGAAAAAATGACTCCGTTGATGTTCAGCAGCCGGAATCCCAGCGGAAACGTCAGGAAGAGGAGGAAGGTCAGGGCGACGAAACCGATTAGTTTCTCCACGGCGATCACCGTGGCGCACTTGACGGTCTCGCCGGTATACACGGAAGAATCATAGAGCCGGTAGCCGTCGAGACCAATGGTGCTGGGAAGGAAAATTCCGAAGACGCGCCCCACGAACCAGCTTTCCACGAGGTACTTGAAGGGGATGGCCAGGCCCTGGCCTTTCAGCAGAAGCCGCCACCGCAGTATCCCGGCCGCCATGCCCGCGAGCTTCACGACGACTGCAAACAGCAGCCAGGGAATCAGGCTGCCCCAGTGGGTCCCGCGCAGCTCTTCCCACATCTTGGCGGGGGTGACTCCGCCGAAAAAATCCTGCTTCAAGCCGAAGGTCTGTGGGCGAAAAAGCAGTATGAACAATAGCGCGGTGAATACAAGCTTGATTAGAATGCCAATGGCTTTTTTCTTCATAGGGTCCCTGCCCGCCCGGTGGGGAATGGATGAAACCAGCACAGCCGTCACACAGACACCAACTCTAGCACGCGTCTGAAGTCAGGGGCAAGAAAGGGCGCAGAATACCAGGGATCTCACATCCCACGCGGCTGGTTGTCAATCGCAGTCTAAAATAGCCCGGCAACCTCGCGAAATCCCGCGATGGCCGTCTCAAGTGCGCTGTCCCCGATGTCGAGATGGAACACCACTCGAATTTGGGTGGGACCGGTAGCCCCCGCAAGGATGCGACGCACCTTGAGCGCTGCGACAAACGAAGACGCGTCGGGCACTTCGAGAAAAACGATGTTGGTGGGCGACGGAAGCGGAAACGTGATGCCCGGGACGCCGTCCAGTGCCGAGCGAAAACGTTTCGCGCGCTCATGGTCTTCGGATAGCCGATCGCGGTGATGATCCAGCGCATAGAGCGCCGCCGTGGCCAGGATGCCCGCCTGCCGCATGCCGCCACCGAGCATCTTGCGGTAGCGGTGGGCTCGATCGATGGCGCCGGCATCACCGCACAGGATGGACCCCACGGGCGCGCCGAGGCCTTTTGAGAAGCAGAAGGACAGGGTATCGCAATGGCGTGCATAGCCTTTAACGTCCGCGTGGATGGCTGCGCAGGCGTTGAAGATGCGCGCACCATCGCAATGCAGGCGGAGCCCGTGCTTATGCACCACGTCTCCGATGGCGGCGACGGTCTCAACCGGATACACGGCGCCTCCCCCCCGGTTCGTCGTGTTCTCGATCGACACCAGCGTGGTAGGCGAAAAGTGGTGGTCCGTCTGCAGCACGAGGCTGCGCTCGACCTGTTCCGGGGACAGGACGCCGTACGTGCCGGGGAGGGTTTTCGTCATCAATCCAGCGACCATGCCGACACCACCGGA
>DAOSJS010000569.1:0-1982 GCA_035367355.1 Candidatus Hydrogenedentota bacterium | reverse complement strand
CGGCCTGGGATTTTGCGCGCTGGTGCGCCGGGCACGACATGGTGCGCTGGGCCGCGTTAAACGGACATATCGTGCCGGGCCGTATGGACGTCGCCCTGTCTGACGAATACCAGCATTCGGGGCGGCGGCCGGCCAACATGCGGGCCTTCACCGATTCACTGGCATTCGCCGTGCCCATCAATCCACATCCCTGGTCAAGACGCATCGCGATCGAGTTTGAACCCGTACTGGAACGCTACCACGTCGGCACCGAAGGCCGGCGCATCACGGCCGCGGAAACACTCCCGCTATTGCAGCCGATCCTTCAGAACATCCTCGACGAATACAATACGGAACATAACCAACCCCGCTTAAACGGCCGTGTTCATCAATAACGCAGCGCGAGCATGATGTCCGCGCTGCTGCGCCTGCTCTCAAAGATCACGCTGCCTGGCCGGAAGCAATTGAAACGCATGAGAAGCCTGGACTATTCTGGCGTGGCGCACGCGGATCGGGCAGTGCAGCCCGGACTGCGGTTGCCGGCGCACTGGCTCTCGAGATTTGGCATAAGCGCCTCTCCGGGAGACCCGGCGCACTCATGCACGACGCCAACGCTCGAAAAACGCAAGGCACGGCCTGGACAGGGAAAGGATTCGGCAATGTGTGAGCACTGTACGCGAAGGGAGTTCTTCGGATTGGGCGCAGCCGGCGGATTGCTCCTGGCCGGCGCAACCTGGACTCATACCTGGACTGCACAAGCTGCACCCGCAGCTCCGCGTGGGAAAAACCGCATTTGCGTGATGTTTTCCGGCGATCCCCAGCCGGGCGACCGTAACTGGGGCGCCGACGACGGCCAGATCAACGCCATGCGGGCCCGGCTTGCCGAAGCCGAGAAGAACCTGGGCAATATCGAATTAATCATCGGACAAGTCCACACTCCGGAAGAAACCCAGGCGTTATTGGAAAGCGCGGGGCCGGATGCCCCTGTACTGGCCATCAACGTGATGAATTTCGCGTTGACGCGCGTGGTCGCCCCGGTGCTCGAGTCGGGCCGGCCCATGCTGGTGTTTTCGTTGCCGGCCAGCGGGCACGACTGGATGTACGCCCCCCGATGGCACCGCGCCGGACAGCCTGTAACGTTGATGACCACAAGCAATTATGACGAGCTGGAGCGCGCGCTGCGCCTGCTGCGCGTGCCATCCATGATGCGGCAGAGCCGCATTCTGCTGTTTCCGCCTGCGCGAGGCACCCGGGCCGCCTGCTCCCCGGAAGAAATCAAGGCACGGCTGGGCGCCGAGGTCATCGCGGTCGAAGACAAGCTGTTCGAAGATTTGATTGCCAACGCGGACGAAGCCGCCGTGCGCGCCGAGTATGACGCCTGGACCCAGGGCGCCAAAGAGATCATCGAACCCACCCGCGAGGACATCGAAAAAGCCGCGCGAGTCAGTGTCGCGCTGGATCGCCTCGTCGAGCAGGAACAGGCCGACGCCCTGGCCATCGGCACCTGCATGGATTGGCTTTCGCGCGGTTTCCCCTGTCTGGGTTTCACACGCCTGCGCGACCGCGGTATCCCCGCCGCCTGCGAAGGCGACATGGATTCGCTGCTGACCATGCTCATGTTCCAGTATGCCCTGGACCAGCCCGGCTTCCAGGGTAACGCCACATTCGATACCTCGCGCAACGTGCTGTGGACCGCCCACTGCACCGCTCCGTTGAAAATGGACGGCGCGGAGGGCAAGGCTGCGCCGTATCTGCTGCGCGGGCATTCCGAGGTGGGAGGAAGCGGTTGCGTCCCCGAAGTACAGTACCGTGTGGGCGAAACCATCACCCGAACCAAATTCGTCAACCTGTCGACGCTGCTCGCCTCGACGGGAAAGATTGTCGAAGTCCCCGAACGCTCCGTGCACGGTTGCCGCACCCAGATCGTGACCGAGGTCCGCGATGCGGCAAAGATGGCCGCGAACTGGAGCAGCGCGCTCGAGACCGAAGACGCCATGACGCTG
>DAOSJS010000568.1:0-1986 GCA_035367355.1 Candidatus Hydrogenedentota bacterium | reverse complement strand
GCGGCGCCACAGTCCCTGTGCGTGCTCAACCTCAAACGCCATGCGCACGCCCTGCTCACAGCCATGCAGGGCACGGCAGGCCTTTGCCATCTTTCCACCAATCTGTGTACGGCTCACCGGCGTGCCGTGCTGGACGAGGTGCGTGTGCGCCTGAACCCCGCACACCCGCAGCCCTGCCGACTGGTTTCGACACAGTGCGTCGAGGCCGGCGTCGACCTCGACTTTCCATTGGTGTATCGCGCCATGGCCCCGCTCGAAGCCATCGCGCAGGCCGCCGGACGTTGCAACCGGGAGGGACGCATGAACGCAAACGGCCAGCTCGGGCGGATGCGAGTCTTCTCGCCCGCGCCAGATACCAGCGAGCGCCGACGCATGTTTCCCAACTTTGCCTACTTTCAGGCCAGCGAAGTCACTATCTCACTGCTGCGCGAATCCGGCGGCAAGCTGGACATCAACGACCCCGAAGTTTTCCGACGCTATTACCAGGCCCTGTACGGTGTCAGCCGTCCCGTTGAACAAAACCGTGACCTGAACCAGGCGATCGATGAACTCGACTTCCCCGAGATCGCCAAGCGTTATCGGATCATCGATCAGGATGCCATCCAGATTGTCGTGCCCTGGCAGCGCTGCATCACGCAGTACGAACAACTGCGCGAGCAAGCCGCTTGCGGCATCAACGGAAAATGGATGCGCGATGCGCAAGCGTTGTCCGTCAGCATCTACCGCCCCAGGCCCGGCCACCAGGCCTGGGGCTGCCTCGTTCCCGCGCAGTTCCGGCGCGGCGGCGCGTCGGAGGAATGGTTTGTTCTCGAAGATCCGGGCGGCCAGTATTACGACGAGATCCTGGGGCTACAATTACCGGAAAATCAAATCGTCATGATCGCTTGAGCGATATCGTGAAGGAGGAAAAATATGCCAAACGGTCAACAAGAGACGCTGCAGAACACCCACACGCTGGAAGTCTGGGGAGACCTCGCCTGCTTCACCCGCCCCGAAATGAAGGTCGAGCGCTTTTCCTATCCGTTCATCACGCCATCGGCCGCGCGAGGCATCTTCGATGCCATCTACTGGGACGGCAAGCGGGACAAGCAACGAACCGGCAACACCGTGCGCGAGATTATTCGACCTTATTTCTACTGGCAGGTTACCCGCATCGAGATACTGGAAATGCCGCGCTTCATCGCGCTACGCCGTAACGAAGTGAAAGGCACGGTACCGGGAATCGCAATACTGAACAAGTGGATGAATGGAAAAGAAAATCCGGAGCCGCTCTGGGCGGATGGCGATGATGAAACGACTGGACGCACCCAGCGCCAGACGATCGCTCTCAAGAACGTGCGCTACCGCATCACCGCCCGCATCGTGCCGCGCGCCACGCACCGGCATGAACTCGGCAAGCTCAACGCCTGCTTTCTGCGGCGGGCACAGCACGGCAAATGTTTCCAGCAACCGTATTTCGGCTGCCGCGAGTTTCCGGCCTTTTTCGAGTACCTGCCACCCGGCACGCCGACATTATCCGCTGCACCCCTGGACCAGCACGTCGGCTGGATGCTCTACGATGTATTCGACCTCTCCAACGCCGCACCAGGACTGGACGGGACGCCGTTCATTTCGGTCTTCGACGCCACGGTGAAAAATGGTGTGCTGGAAGTGCCGGACTACGGCAGCGAAGTGGTTCGCAAACCGGGGAGAGCGTAAGGATGTTGCATACGCTGAGAGAGTATGGCGGGAAGCTTGGTGGTGAACCCGGTTTCAAATCGAGAGAAGTTCGCTGGTGCATTCATCTGTCTGAAGCGGGCAATCTGCTGAACATCGTGCCTTTGGGAGATGGCAGGTCGGGCGTTCAGGTCGAACGCTGCCCGGACATGCACGCCATGAATTCAGGAGGCAAGGCCCACTTCCTGGTTGAAACGGCGCAGACCATCGCGCGTCATTTCAAGCCCGACGAGACCCCTGAGAAAATTGCTTCAGGCGAAGGCCGTCACC
>DAOSJS010000567.1:0-1988 GCA_035367355.1 Candidatus Hydrogenedentota bacterium | reverse complement strand
ACTTTCGTATACTTTTACGGTGTATTGCCCGCCAGTGTGCGGGTCGCTCACGCCAGAGTGGCAGACAAGCACGGTTTTGCCCTGGCGCGTGCCGGCAGACGGCTGCCGAAATAAACAATAGGCGCCGTCAGGGATATCGGGCTCCATAGACGTTCCATGGATTCGTGCGACGAACATGCCCTCTTCGAACCGCGGCGCATTGTCCCACGTAATCCATTCGCTGAACCACTCGTCGTAACGATCAAGACTCAGCTGTTCTTCGCTAAACCCGCCAGCAGCGGCGCGCAGGGTTGTGAGCGGGACACACGTTTTCCAAACGCTGTCCGGCGTCGGTTCAACCACACGGAATGGCCTGATTTCAGTGGGTACACCCGCGTGGGCTTCCAAGCAGTCGCACAGTTCATTCAGATCCTCACAGATCTCGAATTCCCACTGTCCGTATTTGCCTAGGTTGTTTACTGCAGCGGTCCATTTCCGAGCGGCGGCGTTCTTTGCAGGAACCTCGTCCCGTGCATGAATCAGACCACCCTTGCCCTTGATCTCTAACATCACGAGAACGCCATTACACAGGCGTACGAGAAAATCCGGCTCATAATTGCGGGGATGGCCTTCATAGTCATAGGGCACGATCAGACCGATTTGACGATCATTTGGCGCGAAGCACTCGACACAGTCCATGTCCTCCATAACCGCAATGGCACGCCGCTCCCAGTCGCTGTGCAATACCGCTCGGTTCAGATGGCTTTTTACCAGGTCGATGACCGGACGCGTGGTCTTGTAGTTCACGTTCGCCGTAGTGGTGAACGGTTCAAACGAATTGAGTACCGGGAGAAGCTTCGCCTCGCCTTTGGCTACCGCAGGCAGTATGTTGTCACGAAGTCGTTCGCGGACCAATTGTGCGTAACGTTCCAGGCCCAATTCCCGCACGTCAACGCCAGGTTTGAACTCGACTTTCTTAGAAACGAACTGTTGGACCAATCGGAGAATTTCAGGAAAGAGTTGGTGTCGCGCGAGAAATTTCAGTCTGCCCCGCTCCTGCTCATCGGCCTGAGCCCCTTGGAGTAAGTCCTCCACGACAAGCTGGGCAAGACGGAAAATGACCTGCTGCGGCCGAACGGAGCTGTAATACTCGTCGCGAGTCTGCTTCACGAAGTCGCCGACATCCCATCGCTCGTCTGTATCGTCCTGGTAACCCCTGGTGGGCGCCAGCCAGACCTCGCCGGGCTCTTTGTCCACGACCAGCCCTTCGAGCTTATTCACATCGCATCGAATGCCGCCTTTGCGCAAGGCATACACAAAGCTCTCGACGTTGGGCATGCGTAGTTCAAATTTCGCCCGCTCGTCCATCGCGTAAATATCGTGATACACGGGATCCGGCGTGTCTTTTGACTTTGGTTTTCCCTTGAAGGGAATCAGCGAGAAGGGGATTCCGTAGACATCCACATATTCCGCTTGAAGCCGGCCGGTTTCAGGATCGGGCGTGTAGCTCATTCGGCGCAGTCCACGCCCTACCACTTGTTCACAGAGGAGCTGACTACCGAATGCACGCACGCCCAAAACGTGTGTCACGTTGTTCGCATCCCAGCCTTCGGTCAGCATCGCTACGGATATGATGCAGCGTACCTGTTCACCTGCACCGCCGCGTTTGCCGACCGTGTCGATTATCTCACGCATCCGAAGAATAGCGTCGTCCTTGCTTTCTCCCTCCTCTGTTTCAATTTTCGCCAGAAGCTTCGAGTCAATTCGGATGGTGTGTTGCGCCGTTTCGCTGTTGGCCAGCTCAGGCAGGATGGCACTGCCATCATATCGCTTGACTAAGACCGTCTTCCCTTCGTCGTCCGTCGTCTCCACCTCATATTCGCCGCTGATCTTGCGATAAAAGACCTCGGAGAGTTCCGTGTTATCGCAAACAACGATCATGGCGGGCGGAATAAATGGCCGGCCTCCTGCATCTTCCTTGTACCTGTCGAATTGCTTCTTCCACTGCG
>DAOSJS010000566.1:0-1989 GCA_035367355.1 Candidatus Hydrogenedentota bacterium | reverse complement strand
TGGCTTCGTCGTAGCTGAAGCCACCGGCTCGCTTCGCGAAACGCAAGGTCCCGTCATGATTGTAGCGGGCCAGAAACATGTCCATGGGCCCCGCCGCCGGAAGAACTGCCTGAATCGGGTCGCGCTCGCCAAACTTGGCGTACAGGGAATATGTACCGGCCACGTAAACGGATCCGTCAGGCAACACGGCGACTCCATGGCCTTCATCCAGTCCCGCGCTTCCGGCCGAGGTGACCCAGACCAGCCTTCCCTGTGGATTGTATTTGGCGAGAAACATGTCGTTGTCGCCCTGGGATACCCAGGTAACCGCCTGCTGCGTGGATGGACTGAACACGGCGCTTGTGCTGTAGAATCCGGTAACGATCGAGCTGCCGTCAGGCAATACAGCCACTGCCTGTGCCGAATCGGCCGTGGGGCCACCAGCTCTCTCCGCCCAGACTGCGCGCGCGTAGACAGGCTTATCGGGTTTTGGCCCGCCATCATCGCCGCCGCCGCCACCCGAACCGCCGCCACCCGAACCGCCGCCCGAGCCACCGCCTGAACCGCCGCCATGGCCGAAATCATCCGGAAATAGTGGACACCCGGTACCCACTACCAGCCCACACAGCAACACCAGAATCAACAGGAGCGTACTGGTCGGTTTCATGGTCATTTCTCCAAAAGTCCGGCGCTCGCAGCGATTTCGCTGCGCATACTTGATTTTACCCTATAGTAAGGGCTTTTAGTTAGGAAACTGCATCGGGAGAAAGGCTGAATGCCTGCTGGGGATTATGGTATAGTCGGGCTTTCCTTTCGGATGGTTTCACAAAACGGATCGATCTGGAGGCGCCTTGCAAATGCCGAGCGCGAAGTACACGCATCAAGAAATCGAACAAAAATGGCAAAAATACTGGCTGGAAAATAAGACGTTCAAGTCGGAAGTCGATCTTTCCCGCCCGAAATACTACGTGCTGGATATGTTTCCCTACCCCAGCGGCGACGGCCTTCACGTGGGTCATCCTGAGGGCTATACCGCGACCGACATCATCGCCCGATACAAACGGATGCGCGGGTTCAATGTCTTGCACCCCATGGGCTGGGACGCCTTCGGCCTGCCTGCGGAACGGCACGCGGTCCGCACCGGCGAGCACCCCGCGGTAATCACCAACAAAAACTGCGACACCTTCCGGCGCCAGATCCAGTCTCTCGGACTTTCCTACGATTGGGACCGCGAGATCAACACCACCGACCCCTCGTATTACAAATGGACCCAGTGGATCTTCCAGGTGCTCTTTGAACGTGGGCTGGCCTACCAGGCCGAGGCCCCGGTCAACTGGTGCCCCGCACTCGCCACCGTCCTCGCCAACGAAGAGGTGAAAGACGGTAAATATGTGGAAACTGGCGACCCGGTCGAGCGCCGCATGATGAAACAGTGGATGCTCAAAATCACAGCCTATGCGCAACGTCTCCTCGAGGATCTCGACGAGCTCGAGTGGCCGGAAGGCATCAAAACCATGCAGCGCGAGTGGATCGGGCGCAGCGAAGGCGCGGATGTCGTCTTTACAGTAGATGGTTCCGGCGAACAGTTTACCGTCTTCACCACACGGCCCGATACCCTCTTCGGGGCGACGTATTGCGTGCTGGCGCCGGAACACCCCTTGACCCGGAGGCTTGCCACCGCCGGGCAGCGCGACGCCGTGTTCGCTTACATCGGCGCCAGCGAAAAGCGGAGCGCGCAGGAGCGAATGAAGGAAGATCGCGAGAAAACGGGCGTTTTCACCGGGGCCTATGCCGTAAATCCGGTCAACGGCGCCCTGGTCCCCATCTGGACAGCCGATTACGTCCTCGCGGAATACGGCTACGGCGCGATCATGGCCGTTCCTGCCCACGATACGCGCGATCACGAATTTGCGTCCAAATTTGGCGTCCCCATCATCGAGGTGATCCATTCCGACGGGGTGGATGTGCAGACGGCCCCCTGGGTTGGAGATGGGATGCTCGTAAATTCGG
>DAOSJS010000565.1:0-1992 GCA_035367355.1 Candidatus Hydrogenedentota bacterium | reverse complement strand
CCCCGGCGTCATGCTCCCTGCGGCAATACGACCAATTCGGGCCGGATCCATCGGACCGTCGGCGGTCCGGAGAGCCTGCCTTCGATGCGATCCTGGAACAGCGTCATCATCTCCTCGCCGACCGCGATGTTTTTCTTGTCCACGGTGGCGATGGGACGCAGGTCTTCCCAGGGGCAAGTCATGTCGAGCGCCATGTTGTCGTATCCGACGACGGCTACGTCGACGTTCGGCCGAAGGCCTGCCAGACGGATCGCCGAAAGAATCAAAAGGGCGTCGCAATCGTTTTGTGCCATGATGGCGTCGACGCGATTCGGACCCGTCAGATGCTCGAAGAGGAAACCCATGACATGTCGGACCACGTTGAGATATTCGGCCTGGCTGTCCTTGACCCTGTCGATCTTCAAATGGACTCGTGGCAACACGGGCAAGCCGGCTTCCTGAAGAGCCTTCTGGTATCCAGCCGACCGCAATTTGACCCAGCACGTGTCCTGGGTACAGCAGCCTGCCTGCACAATCCGCCTGCATCCACGACCAATCAGCCACTTCGTCAGCTCGTAGCCGCCGGCTCGGTGGTCCGAGTCCACCCTGTCGCACTTGGCAAAGCGGGGATCACTGCCCTCGACCACCGCCGGAACGCCCGTTTCGACCATGCGATCAACAATCATCGCGCCCATCTCGGGCAGAATCGCCGTCTGCTCTGCAAGGATACCCGCAGACATGCATGCGGCCAGGTCTTCCACGTCGCCGGCATCCACCATCGCGGAGTTCACGTGGATAAAGTGAAACCCGTTCTTGCGGGCCGCCCGAACGATGGCGGAGCCTACGGCATGGACGCCGTGGCCGCCGAAAGAAGCCGCGGGATCATCGAGGACGGCTTCGACGTTGGTGAGTAAAACAATCGAGCGATCCAGAAAGCTGCTCCCCGCCTTTGGGTCCACCACATACCTCGCGCGGGTCTTGCCCATGTCCCCGCGAAGTTCCCCGATGACGCCTTGATCCTCCAATATTCTTAACGCCTTCCGCACGGTTCCGCGAGAAACGCTGAGTTTGGTAACGAGATACTGCTCCGTCGGAAGCTTTTCGCCCTTATTCCATTTGCCCTGGCGGATCATATTCCGCAAGAGCTCCACGGCTCGCTTTCCGGCTGGCACTGCCAAGGATTGTGGCGCAGTTTGTCTCATGTGGTGTACAATATACCGCATATTGCATTTTTAGTCAACAAAGTTTTGGAAAACCCTTAGTTCACCTCCCATGACAGTGAAATATAAACGCGATCGAAAACTGATTCATGACCGATATTACCCCCTATTCCTCTATCCTTGCACGAATTCTACTGAGCAAAATCACAGGCGGGCTCACGCCTTATAAATTTGTCCATTGCTGTATACAATTTGGCGATCGTGGACATTGAAAGCCAATCCGCATACGTCACGAATGAGGAAAAAGCAGCGAATTTCCATTGCTGGAGGTAGCGGAGCCCGGTCCCGATCAGAAACAGAGGCTCCAGCAGAAGTTTGCCCGTGAGTAACGCCTGATCGCCCGCCAGGAACGATGGAACGAGACCGACGCCGGAAACGAAATCCAAATCCTTTCGTCACTCCTTCGGCGCCGGCTGCGTCAAAGGCAACGGAGCGGTAAGCAGGATCCAAGGCGGATCGTCGCATGGCGGAGAAAAGCAGGTCGCGTGGTTTTCTGCCTCCAAACAAAAAGAGCCACGATCCTTCGCGGATCATGGCTCTGTGACGACTGGGCCGTACTGGACTTGAACCAGTGACCTCCTGCGTGTCGAGCAGGCGCTCTAGCCAACTGAGCTAACGGCCCGTGAATCAGATTTCGTACTGTATCGGCGCAGGCAAGGCGTGTCAACCCGAAAGGAGCGAGCGCCTCCGGCATTGGGAAAACACTTTCGCATCGCGGCAGGCCGCTTGCCGCGGCAGCGGAGATCCCTCCGACAGAATTACGCCTCGGCGGGGCGAGAAGCGTATGGGGGAG
>DAOSJS010000564.1:0-1993 GCA_035367355.1 Candidatus Hydrogenedentota bacterium | reverse complement strand
CGCCAACGAGGAAATGGTGCCCGTTGACCGCCAGGTAGACCATGGTCGCCGCCAGAAAGTGGAACTGGCCTACTACTGTGACCTGCGCCCCGAAGGACGGATCCACTAGATTGGCCATGCCGAACCCCATCTGCGTATCGATCAGTTCACCGGCATACTGCGCCGCCGCGAACAGCAGCAGCGCCACATAGCCCAGGGTAAACCCAACGAACAGTTCGCGCGCAATCATCCAGGCAAGCTCAGCTACCTCGCCGGGCGCCGACATCGGGGTCTGGCTGACCATGGGGTATACTACCAGGGTTACGGCAAACGCGAACCACGCCTTGACCTGCGCTGGAACGCTGGCATGCGCGAACACCGGAGCTATGATGAATAGACCGGTCATCCTCACCAGTACGAGGAAGAACACGAGGAATCCGGTCTCCGTGAACCCCAGCAAGCCCATGGCTACCTCGCGAGAGCCGGCAACATCGCAAAGAGCTGCCTAGCGAACCCGGTCATTGTTCGCATCATCCATGGACCGGCAAACAGCAGCACCGCCGCTATTGCCAGGACCTTCGGCACAAACGTCAGGGTCATCTCCTGTATCTGGGTGGCGGCCTGGAGCACCGATACAATGACTCCCACAGCCAGCGCAGCTATGAGTATCGGAGCGCTCACTTTAAATGCCACCGCCATTGCCTGCGATGCGATGGTCGCTACTGTAGCTTCGTTCAACTACCGTACCTCCCTATCCCGCGAAGCTCTGAACCAAAGACTTCACGATTAGCCCCCATCCATCTACCAGTACGAACAGGAGTATCTTGAAGGGCAGAGATATCAGCACTGGCGGCAGCATCATCATGCCCATGGACATCAGCACGCTCGCGACCAACATGTCGATGACCAGAAACGGGATGTATATCACGAACCCCATCTGGAAGGCCGACTTCAGCTCGCTGATCATGAATGCCGGGATTATTACGTAAGTGGGTACATCGTCAGGGCGCGCCGGCGCAGGTCGCCCCGACAAATCCACAAAGAGCGATAAGTCCTGCTCCCGGGTTTGTTTGAGCATGAAGCCACGGATGGATTTCGTCCCCCGCTCCAACGCGACTTCCTGGCTGATCCGGCCGGACATATACGGCTGCCACGCCTCCTCGTTGATCTCGGAAACCACCGGCATCATCACGAACAGCGTTATGAAAAGAGCCAGCCCGATGATGACCTGGTTCGGCGGCACTTGTTGTGTGCCCATGGCGCTGCGCGCAAACGACAGGACGATGACTATTCGCGTGAAAGAGGTCATCATCAGCAGGATCGCCGGCGCCAGAGAAAGCACCGTCAAGAGCGCCAATATCTGAAGCGTGCCTGCCACTTCTCGCGGGCCGGCGGCCGGGTCCACGCCCAGCCGGATACCGGGAATGCGCAGAGGCGCCGCGTGAGTAGCGGCGGACCAAACCAGAGCCAGTCCTATCGCAGCGGCCAGTACGACCGCGCCGGCAAATGCCCGGTACATCGCCTTCTCCATGCGCGTGCGCGCTCTGCTCACGAGGCGTTCACCTCCCGGGCATCCGAATCGGGCGCGGCATCCGCCCAGGCCACGGACACAGCCACACCGCCCCGGCCCGTCGCCACCAGCACCGTCCGGTCGTCTACCTGCACAAGATGGAGATACGAGTCAGGCCCAAGTCGCGCAGTCTCAAGCGACTTGATGCGGCGTCCGCTCGCCGCGGCTCGGATCAGCCCAGCGGCCTGCGCCTTCTTGAGCAGATGCCCCGAAAGATAGATGAGACCCACAACTACCGCCAGGGCGGCAATCGCCCGGATCAACAGCTCCGCCATGCTTCTCTCCATGTCGCTACTGCACTGCCTTCTCTGGATTGCTCATGAATTCGACGATCCTTACGCCGAAGTTCTCCTCTATCACGACAACCTCGCCCCGCGCGATGAGCCGCCCGTTGACGAGAATGTCGACGTTTTCGCCGGCAGCCTTCTCCAATTCGATGACAGA
>DAOSJS010000563.1:0-2005 GCA_035367355.1 Candidatus Hydrogenedentota bacterium | reverse complement strand
GTCGTAACGGTGGAATCGCTCCGGATGTACTGGTTCACTAGCCGTTCAATGTCGTGGAGGCGCTCCGCGGGGATCCCTTCAAAATGCGTGAAATCAAAGCGGAGCCGTTCCGGAGACACCTGCGACCCGGCCTGGCGCACATGTGCGCCCAGGGATTCCTGCAACGCCGCCTGCAGCAAATGTGTGGCCGTATGGTGGCATGCGGTCGCCATGCGGGGTGCGCCGTCTACAGCGGCCGTCACCTTGTCGCCAACGCTCAGGCTCCCTTGCGTCACCTTGACACGGTGAAGACGCAGAGGTTCGAGGGGCACCTGGGTCGTTATCACGTTGGCGCTTCCCGCGGTGGATTCCAGGGTGCCTGTGTCGCCGATCTGGCCGCCCGATTCCGCGTAAAAAGGGCTCACGTCGAGCACAACGTCGCCTTCCTCGCCGTCCGCCAGCGCATCCACTCTGGCGCCGTCCCGAAGGAGCGCCTGGATGGTGGCTTCAGACGACAGCGTGTCGTAGCCCACAAACTTCGTTTCGTCCAGTTCTTCGCGCAATTTGTGGTGGATCGGAGAGATCTCGTGCTCGTTCGTTCCCGCCCACGCGCTGCGCCCCAGTTCGCGCTGCTTGCGCATGGCTGCCTCAAAGCCTTCCCTGTCAACGGTAAAGCCGCGATCCTCAGCGATGTCCGTCGCGAGATCCAGGGGAAAGCCGAAGGTGTCGTGCAGACGGAACAGCTCCGCGCCGGGAACTGCGCTGCTCCCTGTCTTTGCGAGTTCCGCAAACACGTCCTCGAGAAGGTCCATGCCACGGGCCAGAGTGCTCGCAAACCGTTCTTCCTCGGTTTGGATGATTTTTTCGATCTGGAGCTGTCGCTCTTTCAGCTCGGGATACTGGTGCGCCATGAGATCGACCACTGTGCGCGATAATTCGAAAAGAAACGGCCTTTCCAGCCCGATTTCACGTCCGAAGCGCGCCGCCCGCCGCAGGAGGCGCCGCTCGACATAGCCCCGGCCTTCATTACCCGGGAGCACCCCGTCGGCAATCATGAACGAAAGCGCGCGGATATGATCCGCGATGACGCGGAAAGGTGTCGGGTTTGCCGTATACGTCGCGCCGGACAGGGATTCTGCATTTTGAATGATCGGGAAAATGTGGTCGACATCGAAGACCGTTTCCTTGCCCTGGAGAATCGCGGCCATACGTTCGAGGCCCATTCCGGTATCGATTCCCCGGTTTTTGAGCGGCGGGCGCGAGCCGTCGGGCTGCTGGTCAAATTGCGGGAACACCAGGTTCCAGTATTCCATGAAGCGGGAGTCGCCGTCCGCGCCCAGGGGGCCCGGACCGAAGGCCTCGCCGCGATCCAGGTAGAGCTCTGAACAGGGACCACAGGCGCCGGTATCGCCTGCCGGGCCCCAGAAATTGTCTTTGACGCCCAGCCGGACAATTTTGCCTGAGGGAATGCCGATTTCCGTCTCCCAGATGTTCGCGGCCTCGTCGTCGTCCTCGTATACCGAGATCCAGATCTGTTCCGGGGCGATCTTGACCACCTGGGTGGAGTATTCCCAGGCCCACTGAATCGCTTCCCGTTTGAAATAGTCGCCAAACGAGAAGTTGCCCATCATCTCAAAGAACGTCATGTGGCGCGCGGTTTTGCCGACTTCATCGAGGTCGTTGGCCTTGCCGCCGGCCCGGAGGCATTTCTGCGCGGTGGCGGCGCGCCGGTACGGTACCGGCACCTCGCCCGTGTAATACGGCTTGAACTGCACCATACCCGCGCTGCTGAACAAGAGCGTCGGATCATTGCTGGGCACGATTTTGTCGCTGCGCTCCACTACATGGCCGCGTTCGCGGAAGAATTCAAGATAACTGGAACGGATGTCGTCGGTTTTCACGCGTGTTCTCCATTGATAACCCTGGCCCCGGCAGCGGCGCCGCAAAGAGAACATAAAATATCGGAAACGGAGGTGCGTTTTCAATCCGGCCGCCCGAGGCGCCCGTCAAACACCGCGTTTGCGGT
>DAOSJS010000562.1:0-2011 GCA_035367355.1 Candidatus Hydrogenedentota bacterium | reverse complement strand
TGGAGGTCTTGTCGAGGCGGCTAAATTTATGCAGGAGCGTCGGCTGGTTTCCTGTCGCCGAAAGGTTGACGAGCTGCTTCAGCTGCAAGGAAAGTTTGAGGGGGTGGATGACCCCGATAGCGCCCGGAAAATGCCGGCTGCGCGGGAGCGGCTGGCGGCGTTGGTTGACGAACTCCAGGGCGCCGAGGCTGAGACCGAGGAATTGCTGGCTCGGGCCCGTGAGAAATTGTCTCAGGGAGAGGACGAGGCGTGTCTGCTGTTATGTAGAAGAGTGCAGGACAAGAATGTCGAGGAATCCGAATGTGCGAGAATCAGTACCGCCGCAGGAGAGCGCTTTCGGGTTCAGAAAGATGTTAGGGAACAGATGCAGTTGGCCAACGTTTCTTTTGCTGCCAGGCGCTGGGCTAAGGCCGAAAAAGCTGTCAAGGCGATTTTAGCCTATCAGCCGGAGCATGCCGAGGCAACTCAATTAGGGCAAGAGATTAGAAATCAGCGGCAGCAGCGGCAGCAGCGCATTGCAAAAAGGATTATGACTTTAGCCGCGGTGATGGCGGCGGGGTATGTTTTGTTTGTTGGATATCGTTTCCTGCATACCAGGCAACAGGTTAAGGCGCATCTGGCAACGGCGCACGCAGCGGCGGCACAAGAGGACTGGGTGGCAGCCGCAGCAGCAGTGGATAAGGCCTTGGCTTTGGATCCGAAAAGTGCCCCAACGATGAAACTCTGGGAGGATGTTGTGCCGCATCTGCCGTGGCGAGTACCAGAAGGCTACCGAATTGCGCCTGGCGCCGGCCCGGAACCCTACACAAATACGGGCTGGGCAGCGGCGATCATCCACGAAAAGAGCGGCATCAAGCTGGTGTACATCCCCGCCGGGAGTTTTACTATGGGGAGTCCGGAGAATGAAAAAGGCCGGGATAGTGATGAAAGCCCGCAGCACCAGGTGACGATTTCGCAGGGCTTCTACCTGGGCGAGACCGAAGTGACCCAGGCGCAATGGGAGAAGGTGATGAAAGAGAATCCGTCGTATTTCAAGAATGCCGGCGTGGATGCGCCGGTGGAGAACGTGAGCTGGGATATGTGCCAGGCCTTCTGCCAGGAGGCCGGCTCGGGCCTGCGCCTGCCTTTAGAAGCGGAGTGGGAATACGCCTGCCGAGCCGGGACGACGACGGCCTTCCACTACGGCGATTCGCTGGACGCGACGATGGCCAACTTCGACGGCTATTATCCCTACGGCGAAGGCGAGAAGGGCGAGGATCGCGGGACCACCATAGCCGTGCGCCAGTTCAAGCCCAACGCCTGGGGGCTTTACGATATGCACGGCAATGTCTATGAGTGGTGTCAGGACAAGTATGAGAAGTACCCGTCGGGGTCGGTGACGCTGGCGCAGCCGGCAGGCCCCGTTGGCCGGGAGGAAGGCGGTGGCGCGGCCCGTGTGCTCCGTGGCGGCTGCTGGTACGGCGGCGCCGGGATCTGCCGCTCCGCGTACCGCTACAGGCTCAGGCCGGACTACTGCAGCAGGAACCGCGGCCTCCGCGTGGCGCGCTCCGCGCCGCCAGTTCAGTAGGGCCATTCCCGGCTGGTTTGCTGAGCAACGGGCTCCGCCCGGAGCGCCTGGGCCAGGCCGGCGAAGGCGGAGCCGGCCGGCCAAGGCGCGACGAGGCGAGAGCCCGCGGGGGTCCAGGGGGCGGAACCCCATGGCGGGCTTCGCTTGCCCTGGGCTTTTATGTTTCGGCTCTTCAGGCCGTGGGTGGACAGAGTGGACGTTGTGGACGGAGTGGACAGGGTGGACAGAGTACTACTATCCGCCAACTTTTTGTTTTTTGGGAAAGATTTTCAGAAAACTAATCTTCAAGTCATTGGTATACAATGCGTAACAACAAATTTGCGCAAAATCCCGACAACATGTTTTCAGCGCTAACAGTAGTGCCCCTACGGGGCACCGCTTTAGGGGGCATGCCTCCCCCCAGGCTGAAGATAATGTGTCAATGTCAAGCCGCATTTGAAGGAT
>DAOSJS010000561.1:0-2017 GCA_035367355.1 Candidatus Hydrogenedentota bacterium | reverse complement strand
TTACAGCCTTTGATGGTCTTTACGGGCTCCAGCCGCCACGGGATCGGCCTGGCGTCCTCGGCGGCCAGCGCGATACCGGAGGCCAGCATCGCGATGCTCAGGCACAGCGCCGTATGTTTCAGCATGACACAACCTCCAGCCCAAGCGGCGGCATGTTTCACCTGCGTTGCCATGATGCGCCGCCTATTTTGCCACAATCGCGTCGAGTTCAACCTCAAAAAGAAGATCATCGCGGCAGATGTCGTCTTTTACGTGTGCCACCGGGAGATCGAAGATGCCCTGGGATTCGCAGTATTTCGAGAAGAGCCCGATGTTAGCCGGATCTTTGAAATAGGCGATGGCGCGGCAAACGTCCTTCCAGTCCATCTCGCGGGATTCGAGAATGGCGCCGATCACCTCCATGGTGCGGGCGATCTGTCCTTCGACGTCGTCAATGAAGATCGTGTGACCTTCCGGGGCGATGCTGGCGGACCCGGAAACGTAGATGCGGCGGTGATCCGGTGTCTCGAACTCCACCGCGCGGCTGAATGAGCTGCCATAATCCAACGCAGGGCATTGCAGCGGCGAAGGCAACGGCTGCCGCAATACTCCGTCTGTCTTGGCCTTGACCGCGATCAAACCGCCGGTCAGGGCGGCGCCGAACGCATTCGCGCCGCCCACGGCCGTGCTTGCGGGGACCAGTCCGTCAAACACGCGCCAGCGCTTGAACATGGTGTCGCGCGCCTTATTGAATTCCGAATACCATGCCGTGATACGGTCGTTATAGAACCAGGTGCGCAGCACATCGTGAAAATCCATGCCGGCAGCCGCCAGGCCGGCCTCCATTTGCTCGAAAACGGACAACGCCTGTTCGCCCTCGGCCAGGGCCAGGTCGCCGGGAATGATTCCGCTGAGCCGGCAGTATTCAGCGCTCTCGTCCTCGTAGCGAATGCCGATGACCCGGTCGTTGCTTCGCAGAGGACTGACCTCGAGCTGAGTCACGGCCCAGACCTGGACGGCAACTGCTGGCGGTTCGGCATCCGCTCCTTCCGATATCCAGAGCACCGGCCAGGCCGGGTCGCCGTGCACGGCTGCCACGCAGCGGAACGCTGCCTCACCGGCGTCGCGGGAAACTCCGAACAGTTCCAGGGACACCACCGAGGCGTGGCGTTCGCCAAGCTCCTGGAACACCTCGAGCATCAACTCGCCCAAATCCTGGCCGGGCTGGGGCGCCGCCGTAATGAACAGTTCCTGGTAGCCGGTTCGCGGGATGGTGCGGATCTGCACGCTGCTTTCTTGTCTCAAACTCACGTTTTTATCCTTCATGCCCGTCTCACATTCAGCACGTGAACACGTACCCGTGAGACCGGGTTAAGCTATTCGGCGCGGGGCAAAACCCGGCGCCGGACTTCCCTGGCGTTGACTTCCATCGGGCGTTATAGCGACAGGACATAGGCGGCGAGATCGGCAAGCTGCTCCTCCGTCAGACCGGAGGGACAGTGTTGCGGTCCGGATGTTTCGCTCTTCAGCATATCGAGCATGGTGACAGCCCGGCCGTCGTGCAGATACGGGGCGGTACGCCAGATCTCGACAAGGGTCGGTGTGTCGAACTTCATATCCGTTTCGCGGTCCTTGCCGGTCCCGACGTTGTATGGTTTAAGGTCGGTGTAGAGCGGCCCGGGATGGCAGGCGGCACAACCCGTCTGCTGGAACAGGGCTTCACCCCGCCGGGCGGCATCGCTCAGCGTGCCGTTCGCCAGATGCGGGCTGGGCATCGCCGTCACGCTCTTTATGTATTCGTCAAGGGCAACCGCATCTTCCTCCGGCCGCACCGCAAACTGGATGAACCGGATACCCGACCGGACCGCAGTCTCGGCCCGGTCGCGCACGCCGGACACCATCACCGGTGGCGTCTGGTGCGACAGGAAAAGGCTCTTGGTGTTCTTGGGGTTGCCCATGCCGTCATTCAGAAGATCCCAGTTCAGGGCATCGGCGCGCATGTCGGGATGGCAGCTCGCGCAACTCTGCCACTTCTGGA
>DAOSJS010000560.1:0-2024 GCA_035367355.1 Candidatus Hydrogenedentota bacterium | reverse complement strand
ACGGTGATGCCTGGATAGCGCGCCGCAAGCACCTCATACAGATCCTCCGTCACCGCGAGTCCTTTCCCCCCGCGGCCCGCGCGTTTCGGGAAAAACCACAGATCCCAGGCGTTGGAAATCTCCAATCCCTCAAGCCGGACTTCCAAAACCGCCTGAACGGGCGCGTCCAGTTCGGGAACATTGAACTCACAAGCGCCAACATCCAATACCGAGCCGGGCGCCGCGTCGAACGGCCCCGCCGACCCGGAAGCCAGCGTCTTGCCCTCCGCGCTCACGGCCCACTGGAGACGCACCTGTGCCAGCGGTATGGCATCGAAATGCGATATGCGGAAGGCAGCCGTGCACGCATCGCCCGAGGCAGCGATGGCGCTCTCTGGCTGCAGGTTCGCCAGGACAGCCGTGGGGCCGTTGAAGCGACGGAATTCTTCCGGGGTCAGGCCGCCTTGCTTCACTTCCCAGAAGGCGTTCAGATAGCCCTGCCCGGTGTACGTACCCTCCTGAGGCACCATGACGTCCACGATCGTCCAGTAGGAATATCCGTCACAGGCGGGATCCATCCGGGCCTGTTCCAGGCCCTGTTTTTGATAGTAGGCCTGGAGTCCGTGAGCCGCGTCGAGACAGGCATCGCCCCAGGCACGGTCCAGCCCGGCCGCCTGCAGCGATTCCTCATAGGCCTCCAGGCTGCGTGGCGCGGGTATCGCTCCCGTGAATTTCGGCGCAATGCGCGGATCCATTTTGATTCCGAGATTCAGGTACTCGTGAGAAATGAACGGGACGCCCAAGTCTTCAAAGGTTCCCGGCGCCCACGGGACGATAGATGACGCCAGTCCGTAGCCATTGGGCGAATAGTAATCGGAATTCTCCGGCGTATTGGCGCCGCCGTCCTGATGTTGAAAAATGCGGTCCGGATCCGTGCTTTTGGCCCACTGGTAGACAGCAATGTCCAGCGGGCTGCCCAAATGCCCCTCATTCCCGGTCGAATACGAGGCAAAAGACACATAGCGCCGGAAATGCCGGTACAGCTCCTGAATATCGCGCAGGGGGTCGAATTCAAACCCTTCCGTCGTGATGTCGTGGTAATACGGCAATTCCGGCTGAATCATCACGCCGAATTCGTCGGCGGCCTCGAAAAACTCCGGGATCTCGCAGTGGGTGTGATGCCGGACATAATTGAACCCGGCCCGGTGCGCAATGGCCAGATGCTGGCGGTGTTCCTCCGTGTCTGGCGGGGAAATCAGCGTCATCGGGTAGACGTAATCGTCGCCATACCCCCGCAGAAAATAGGGTTGCCCGTTGAGATAAAACTGTTCGCCCCGCACCTCGAGCTTTTTGATCCCAAACCGCTCGGTCCAGCCGTGCACGGGGGTCTCGCCGGAAATCAGCGTCACATCGGCCAGGTAGAGGTTCGGCGTCTCAGGGGTCCACGGCCGCAGGACCGACAACGGCACCTCGCAGACCCTATCCGCGCCGCCGTTCTCATCCAGCATTATCTGTTCTGTCAGCGACCCCGCGTGCGTGCCGTCCAGGGTTGTAATGCCGATTTTGAGGGCGAGCGCGCTGGCATCGGCTTTGTCCGCGCTGCGTATGCTGACGTGCACCTGGGCCGTTTTCTGGTCGATATCGCCCCGCACCCAGACATCGTCCACCCAGGTGGACGGCGTAGCCTCCAGCTCAATATCACGATAGATCCCGCCAAACCGGTGAAACGCGGCCATGCACCCCTTCCGGCTGGGCGAATCGTTGCGGACGGTCGCCACAATTTCCGCGGCAGCGCCCGCTGCGACCAGGTCGGTGATGTCGTACTTATACGTGCCGCAATAGGTGTTCAGATGGGCGACGCGCTGCTGATTCACCCAGAACCAGGCCTCCGACCGCACCCCGCCCACTTTCAGCCAGATCCGTTTTCCTGCCCAGTCCGCTGGGATCTCGACCGTGCGCCGGTACCGCGCCGTGCCCATATATACGTGGTTCAGGGGCCGGGGAATACAATCGAACGGCAGATCCCACGGTAAGCTCATCCCGGG
>DAOSJS010000559.1:0-2026 GCA_035367355.1 Candidatus Hydrogenedentota bacterium | reverse complement strand
TTCCGGAGGAGACACGTGGACGGTTTGATATTCTCCAGAATGAGGTAGATCGAGGCTTTACCGCCTGGCTTCTCAAACGGTATGCCGGACTTGTCAATCTGCCGCCGGTGCCTCCGGTCATGCTGCACCACCTCCCCCGGTTTCTCGCTCGGCAGTTGGATGACCATCGCGACGGGAGAATCGCTTTGATCGTCCTGGACGGGCTTTCCCTGGACCAATGGCTGGTCGTTCGAGACGCACTCGCCGCGCGGCAGCCCGATTACCGGTTCCGAGAGCAGGCGGTCTTCGCCTGGATCCCGACACTCACTTCGATCTCGCGCCAAGCCATGTTCGCCGGGAAAGCCCCCATCTTCTTCCCGAACAGTACCCAAACGACGGACAAAGAACCTGCCCACTGGATGCAGTACTGGGCCGATCAGGGTTTAGCTGCCAATGAAATCCTGTACCTCAAGGGATTGGGCGATGGGAGCCTGGACGTCGTCTCCGAAGCGCTCTTCCATCCCAAAGTAAAGGTTGCCGGGCTGGTCGTGGACAAGATCGATCGGATCATGCACGGGATGGAAATGGGCAGCGCCGGGATGCACAATCAGGTGGGCCAGTGGGCCAAGCAGCCATTTTTGGACGAACTTCTCGATATGCTATTGAATCGGGGTTTCCGTGTCTATTTGACTTCCGATCACGGCAATATCGAGGCTGAAGGCTGCGGTCGTCCGGCGGAGGGGGCCGTGGCAGACACCCGCGGAGAACGGGTCCGTATCTATCGCGATGCGACCCTTCGCGGCAAAGTGAAAGAGCGTTTTCCCGCCGCGCTGGAATGGGGGACCACTGGACTCCCGGATGATTGTTTGCCCCTCCTGGCGCCGGCAAGACAGGCTTTTATCCAAGAAAAGCAGCGCACCGTGAGTCACGGAGGTATTTCGGTTGAGGAAATCATCGTCCCTCTGGTGCAGATCGAGAGGGACGAAAAATGACCACACGGACAGATCAGATCGGATTCAGTCAGCGGGTGCGCCTGGAATGGTTTGAGCGTACGGCCAACCTGGTATTGGCGGGAAACGACAAGACGGCGACTACCGATGCCCTGCAAGAGCTCTTGAAGGAGAAGGTATCCATCGGCGGACAAGCTGAGCGGGGCAATCGCGAAAAAATTATCTCGATCCTTCTTAAGACGTGGCTGACGCCGCGCTCAGGACTCGATCCGTTGCGCAGAGATGGACTGGAACTGCTCAAGCAAGCCCCCCCAAACGAACACCTGGCCATCCATTGGGGAATGGTGACGGCTGCCTATCCCTTTTGGGCGGGCGTGGCAATGCACGTCGGCAGGCTGTTGCGTCTTCAGGGGTCCGCCGCGGCGCCACACGTCCAAAGGAGGGTCCGCGAGCAATATGGCGAACGGGAAACCGTTGCCCGGGCAGCTCGTCGCGTTCTGCGTTCGTTCCTGGACTGGGGAGTTCTGCAAGAAAGCGGCACGAAAGGGATCTACACCCCCGGACCGACACTGCCGCTTGAAGACGCACGACTGATTGCCTGGCTCACCGAAGCAACTCTTTATGCGCGCGCCAACAGAGTGGTCCCGCTTAAGGACCTGATCGACACGCCGAGCCTGTTCCCGTTCCGGATCAAACCGATTCATGCCGAAGCGCTGATCGCTGAATCACCCAGGCTCGACGTGCTCCGTCATGGGCTGAATGACGATCTGATCATGCTGAAGACGGGCGCGACCAGGGGCTGAACGGTATAATTGCAATTGCTTCCTGGTTTCTATGTACCCGGCCCCGCTTCAAGGCGTTTCCGAGTCGCTGAGGAAACACCGAGAGCGGGGAAAGAGGCGGAACGCCGATACACGCTGCACGCACCGGGCAACAACATCCGCCGAAAGCCCTGGGGCATCATTATTGCCACCTGACCACAGATTTGATCTTTTGGCCTGGGTTTTCGGAGCGCCCGACCGGACGGACCCGACCGCAGGGCGGGACCGTCCGGCGCCCTGGAATCCGCGCAGCGGTTTCGAGGGCGAGGGCGCGAA
>DAOSJS010000558.1:0-2033 GCA_035367355.1 Candidatus Hydrogenedentota bacterium | reverse complement strand
GAGCCGCTCGCCGGTCAGCACCGCGGCCGTGTTTGCTTCGAACCCGGCCACCCGGTCTCCGGCCACAAAACGGGCCCCGTCTTCCAGGGCCTCCCAGCGCCGGACGCGAGCCTTCAACAGGTCGAACACCGTGCGAAACACCTCAATACCACTCAATACGCCCGCCTGCTTAGCCACCAGGCGCACCCGGCAGCGCGCATCCTTGGATACCATCGATCGTGTCGTGATATCCCCCTGGCCGACGTCTTCCGCAAGCGCCTCGCGCATTAATCTGCGAAATTCAAGCATCTTGTGTCCTTTCTGGTGGATTAGCCGGGGATCTTAACACGAAGTCTGTTCCAAAAGCGACGTGACCAGTGTCTGGGGTTTGTGCCGATGAGGTTTTCGGTGGCGCGGCCGCCGCCGGTTCCTGTCTGCGGGCAGATCCCTTGTTCCGGCCGTGCTATACTCCCGCCCACAATGCAAGTAGCGCTGTACATCCTTGGAATGGGCCTCGGGGTGCTCCTGCTGGCCAAATCAGCGGACTGGTTTACGGATGCTGCGGTCAGCATTGCGTGCCGCCTCAATGTGCCGGAAATCCTCATCGGGGCCACGCTGGTAAGTCTGGCCACGACGCTCCCTGAATTCGCCGTTTCTGTCGCCGCGGCGCTGAAGCAGCAGACGGATGTCGCGGTAGGCAACGCCGTGGGCTCGACCATTGCCAACATCGGCCTGGTTCTGGGCCTGTGTATTGTGCTGTCGCCTATGGGGGTGGCACGGCGGGGATTCCTGCGCAGCAGTCTGGGCCTGGTTTTCGTGTGCCTGATCTTCGCGTGCATAGGTTACTTGTTTCCCGAAGGTTCGCGCTGGACCGGGGTGGTGATGCTCCTTTGTCTCGCGGCGTATCTCGCAGCGAATATCCGTTCGGCCATGCCGGACCCGAAACCCGGCACTTCACGGATTCCGACCGCCGGAGAGTCGTCCCGTGACGCTCTGCTGGGGGAACTGGCCTCGGAGACGTCCGTGGACGGCGCGCAGCGCGTGGAACTCGCCACGGGTCTCACGGCGGGCCGGGTCGCCGCTTATTTTCTCCTGGGCGCCGTTGGCGTCATCGCAGGCAGCAAACTGGTCGTCTATTGCGCCGAACACCTGGCGCTCGCGGCGGGGATCTCACGACACGTGATTGCACTGACCCTGGTTGCGCTGGGCACGTCCACGCCCGAACTGGTGATCAGCCTCGCGGCGATCATCAAAAAACAGCGGGGATTGTCGATTGGCAACATCATCGGGGCGAATATACTGAACCTGGTGTGGGTGCTCGGCGCCAGCTCACTGATCACCGTGATTCCCCTCGATGCGCAGAGTCTGTATTTCGATATTCCGGTCATGCTGTTCCTGACCGGACTGCTGTTCGTGTTCGGGTTCACGGGCGAGAGGCTGAGCCGCTGGGAAGGGTTCGTGCTGCTGAGTGTGTATGCCGCCTATCTGGTGGTCCTGTTCACCGTATACCGCGTCCCCGCCGTAGCCTGACATCCGCTCGGGTTCGCAGGCGGCGCGTGCTTGGAGAGCGGCTGAGTATGCCTGCGGCGCCTGTACTGGAACGCCGGGGCTTCACGCTCCGTATCCGCGAGGATGCGCCTGATGCCAGCGCCAGGCGTCGCTTACCACGAGTTCGATGTCCCGTTTCGCGGGCTGCCAGCGAAGCACTTCACGGGCCTTGGCGGATGAGGCCACCAGCCGGTCCGCGTCGCCCGCCCGCCGCGGCGCGATCGTGTACGGCACCGTGACGCCCGTGACGCGCTCAACCGCCCGAATGACCTCCAGCACTGAATTGCCTGTCTCGGTGCCGAGGTTGAAATAATCGGATGCCCCGCCTTCGCGCAGGTAGTTGACGGAACGGATGTGGGCGTCAATCAGATCAGTCACGTGGACATAATCGCGGATGCAGGTGCCGTCCGGTGTCGGGTAATCCGTCCCGAAAATGAACAGTTTCGGGAACTCCCCGTGGGCAGTCTTCAGGGCCCGCGTGATGAGGTGCGTCGCCTCCCTGTAGG
>DAOSJS010000557.1:0-2034 GCA_035367355.1 Candidatus Hydrogenedentota bacterium | reverse complement strand
GTCAGCGCCCCGTTCAAACCGGATGACCAGCTCGCCGTCCCGGGTAAGTTCCCGGGGAATGTCATAGGTAAAGAAATCGCTCATTTTGAGCGGCAGCTCGACGTTTTCCGCGAGAACCTGGTCATCGGCATAGATGGTCTGGGCTTTTTGATTCATCCGCGAATCGTACCGTTCCTGGTACCAGGGCCGCACAAAAGTGAAGCGGATGCGGTAGGCGGCGTCGGGGTCCAGATTACGGTAGCGCAAGGTCACGCCCTGCTCTTCATCCTGGGTGAAATGCATGGATGCCTGGCTGGGCCGGTTGCCTTCGTCGAGCATTTCGTTCAGGTACGGCTGGCCATGGTCGTAGGGGTAACCGAAAATCACGTGCGGCGCAGGGTTGCCGGTGCCCAGATTGTCGTAGAAGCCGCCTTCGCCCGGATCGCTATAGTCGGTGATCATGGCGATCGCTTCGCGGCGTTCATCGCCCCTGGCCGCGCGTGCGCGTTCCAGCTGCCGTTTAAGCCAGCCCAGCCCGATAAAATCGTGGTCGAGGTTGAACATGCCTTCGCTGCGCATCCCGAACCGCGCATTGCTGATCTCTCCCAGCGCGAAGGCCTCTTCCCGTAGAGAGACCATGGTTTCGGTTTCCGGCAAGTCATCGAACCAGGCAAGAACGGAGGTCAGCATTTCGTCCGTTACGGGCTCCCTGCTTACGCGCAGCTGCGTCTCGACCCGGTGCTGCAGGGCTTTCTGCTGGCGTACCCGCTCCTGCGTATAGCGGTCCGTGGCCGCTTTCTGCATATACATGTGCCAGACATAGTCTTGCTGCCTGCGCCAGGCGGGCATCGCTTCGCCGGCCTGTTTCACGAGCTCGTAATAGCGCTCCACGCTGTCTTTGCGGTCGATGGGCTTGCCCGGTATCTCCTCCATCACCTCTTCGAGGAGGAAGATGGCTTCTGCCATGAGCGGGGCCGCTTCGGGGCCGAACCAGGTGCGGCAGTATTCGTCCGTTACCTCTTCGGGGGTCTGGCGCGGCGCCCAGAGCAGCCGTTGCCAGAACCACTGGTTGAAGTGATCGTGGTGGCCGCTGCTGTGCGTGACATCGCCAACGCCGTAGTGCATGAGGTCGCTGAACACGCGATGGTAGAACCGGGGCCAGGCGTACCACGTGAGGCGCGAATAGACCTTCGTGAGGGCCTGATCGGGGCGGCGCTCGTATATCTCGTGGCTCCAGTGAGGGGGAAGGTCGCCGTTGCGATCCGCCCGGGGATACATCTGAATAAAACCGTGTTGCGCGTATTTCCAATGGGTGATTTCGTTGTAATACACGAGTTGATGGCGCGGCGGCAGTTCGCGCAGGATCTCGCGCGGATACAGGGCGAAGGGGCCGTAGCCGGGATATCGGAACAGGTCCATGCGGTGCGTCTGGCGGTGTCCGGGCTGCCAGGTGGTCGCATCGGAACCGGGGCCGTACCCGAACGCCCACAACCACGGGCGGGGTTCCGCCTGCAGATAATCAAAAAGGGCGCGGTCGTCCGCATCGTCGAATTTCTGGTTCACAATGAAAATGCGCGCGTCGGGGTGGTATTTGTGCACGATCTCCGCCATTTCGGCTACGGTTTCGATGAAGACCTTGCCGTAGGGATCGCATCGATCGCATTCGCAGCCGCCGCCGTCGCCGCCCTTGAAACGCACGAAGTCAACGTGGGGGCAGGCCCGAAACTGGGCCTCGCACTGTTCGAGCATGTAGGCGCGGGCCTCAGGAACGGACAGACAGGCAAACCCGTCGCGCCCGATGGATTCGGCGGCTTGCCATGCCTCAGGGATTCTTTCGAATGCCAGGTTGGCTGCGCCATCGACCAGTGTCATCAGGCCGTACGATGCGAGAAAGTCGCAGATCGGGCCGGGGGTAATCTCAAAGGTGTTCGCGCCTGCAAGCGCGTAGTTCAGGATAACGCGCTGGGTCTCTTCGGGGGTCCACTGACGGTTTTTTCCCAGGCTCAGCGCGACACCGCTTTGCCCGAATTGAGTGCCACGGACCTCGAAAGCGGG
>DAOSJS010000556.1:0-2038 GCA_035367355.1 Candidatus Hydrogenedentota bacterium | reverse complement strand
GGTTCGAGGGGCACAAAAAAGCCGCCCGGGGGCGGCTTGGGTGGGGGACGACCGAGGGGTCGGTTTAGAACGAGGAGAGGCTCAAGAGAACGTTGCCGGAAGACGTGTCAGCCGACGAAGTGTGTATGACCCGAACACAGGGCAGGCAGGAGCGAATTAGTATATTGAGGCTCTGCGTGTCAGTTTTGCCCATTACCATAAGATGACATACAGAAATTCTCTTTCCGCCAACTACTCTGATCTGTCCGTCGTGAATCCACGTACCGGCCATTCGTGAAGCTTGCTGCCGGCCAAGAGCGGTCGTCTACCATTTGCCATTTCACGGATCTCGCCGCGGGCCTCGACCAGACGAGACGCCGCGCAAGCGCCAAGTGCAACGCAGCGGTCAACCTGCCAAACTTCGTTACCCTCTAGGGCGTTCTCGCCAGAAAGCTTTGGGGCGCATTTCACCCCACACACCGTCAAAGAAGACTTCATCACCCGGTTCTGCTGGCGTCTCTGAGATAGAGTCAGGGATCATCAGGCCAGAGTAAGGGTGCCATTGGTCGCCAGCCTTCCAACGATGAACCTTCGCTTCGCCGTAAGTAAGATTTCCATTCGCTAGCGCAACAATCGGCAGAAGCGTTAGTACAATATTATTGCCGTCGTCGGCGACTATATCCAACTCACAGCTGTTGTCTTTCAGAACCATCATGGTGGCGACAGCATACGCCGTAATGTTCTCCTTCCGGCATAGCCAATTAATAAAAGCACGCCGCTGAATATGCGCAGGGCGTGTCCACGGTATGTCATTCAAGATTACGACAACCTGCTGGCCATTGCGAGCGACACCTGTGAAAGCCCTGGGTGCGACACCTTCACACGTTGCCAAATTGCGGAACCATTCTTCAAACTCAGCCGCAAGAAGGTCTGCAGTGACTGATGTGAATCTGCAATTTGGTGTCGCGGTGTTCATCGCTGCATCCCTGAAAGAAATTTTGTTTTCGCGAGCACAGGTTACACAGGCCCCAAGCGCCATGAGACTTGCGTTCATCATCTCCCGCATCTTGAGATCGTCGAAGTAGGTAAGACGCACCTTGACGAAGTACGGGCCGCAAAGCGCGACACCAACTAAGGTCATGTCGGTGCGGGAAAGAAAACACTTCACTGCGAACGGCCCCACCTCTATCACTGGCCACGGATCCTGCAAGCCAGCAGTGAGCACCACGGCCGCGGCTCGCTCGAGCTCGGCATCCCGTGTCTCTCCACCATTTCCTGATGAGCGTGTGTAGACGTAAACGCTTGCCTTCGCGCCCGCACCACTGAAGAGAATCGTCTGGTCGAATAACCCATCGGAGGCTGCGTTGTTGAACACTTGGTCGAAGTGTAGCCATCCTAACTCGAACGGCAGGGCGGGCACTCCGGAAGACCCTTGCCATGAGATCAGCGGATGCAGTGTATGCGGAGCGCCGCTTACGGCGCTCGTGTCGAAGTAGACGCCGCGCGTCGTGGTTTCGATCTCAGTCTCAGTGAAGCGCACCACCTCGATCCGGATAACCTCCGTCGTAGCGTCAACGCCGGAAGGAGTCCACTCGATAATGCGCCAAAGTTCGTCAAGCCCACGTCCAAGCCCACGCAATAGTTGCAACATTGTGAGCGCTGCCTCTTCCACGTCGCACTTATCCAACACGTAAGGGTCATCCCGACGCCCGATGCCGGCTGAGATGCGGACATCGATGCCATGGTCTCGCTTGAGTAGTTGGCGGATGTTCATTTTTTCCCAATTTTCCGTTCGTACGATTGCGGCTTCTACACGGCACTAAATTGTCGCAAAAAGCGGCACCTTTCAACATACGACTAAAGCATACAGATGGAACATCTGGCCGACTGGTTTGGGCGGAGTCTTCGCCATCTATTTCCGGCGCCATTATCACAGAATCTCAATCGCCCGTTGCGCCTGAGCCAGCCGGCTGGCCTTCGGCCTCGCCCCGCTCTTCGCATCCCGCCGCATCTTCCTGACCACCTCATCGAACGTCGCCACCCCATCGACCATGCCTTG
>DAOSJS010000555.1:0-2041 GCA_035367355.1 Candidatus Hydrogenedentota bacterium | reverse complement strand
GTTTGTTCCGTTTGTTCCCGGCTTCCCGGCTTACCCGCCGCCTGCGGGAGGAAGAGTGGGCGGGTATGGCGGGGTGGGGGAACAGTGCGGGAGCCCATAAAATGGGCACCCGGGGGAGAGTAAAAACAACTGCGGAATTTCGTGATTCGTCACTTTGCGGTTGCCGGGTGGGGCGAACCGTCCCGGTGAGCCGGGCCGTTTGCCGGACGACAGGCACCGCCTGCCTGACGCCACAGGCGGCACCGGCAGCGTGTGCCCTACCCATTTTTGTGTGTGTGCATTTTGTGGCCGTGCATGCCCGAAATGAATCAGCACTCCCTGAAGCCGGTACTCCGGCGCGACAGCGGGCGTCTCTTGTCTTACTCCCCACCCAAATCTAAAATTGAACCCACTAGCATCCCATAGGCGGCTGAAAACGGGTACACTGCCCCCTTTCCCCCATTGATTTGCAGGGTTTTATCGCGATTTCAAAGGCGTTCCCGAAAACGTGTTTGCCGGCGCATTCGGCCCGGATGCCCGAAAACAAGGGTTTTCGGGCATGTGCTATCCCACAGGCCAGCTCGCGAATGGCTCAAATCCTTGGAAATAGAGCTGTTTCCCGACAATTACAGGGCGCTTGGGGCCGCCTGCTGTCCCATACTTCCGCAGGGCGTCGAGCAGGTCGATCCTCATCCGGACGGCGGCCCTGACGACCCCGGCGAGCCGGGAAAAGCTCAGTCCCCATTTCGAGACGTGCTTGAGGAAGCGCAGCAGCAGATGCGCCAGCAGCCCGATCCAGACCTGCCACTTGACCGCGTTCTCATTGTACCCGACGAAATCCGTGAGCTGGAGCGTCTGCTTGAGTTCCTTGAAGAACGACTCGATGACCCACCGGGCGCGGTAGAGTTCGGAGACGGTGCGGGGGCTCCACGCGAAATTGTTGGTGATGAACGTCATTTCCCGCTCCTGTCCGTCCACCTCGACGACGGCGGTGACGCGGCGCAGGGGCTCGGGGTACTTTTCCGCCGTCAGCTTGCCACGCAGGCGTATGGTCTGGTCCTTGAGTATGCGCCGGTCCTGGTGCCCTCTCTCCTCCAGCACCTCGAAGTCCATGTTCTCCTTCTCCCGCAGGACGAGGAAGACGCCGCGCTCGGCGAGTCCGTACAGGAAGCGGAAGTCGACGCAGGCGCGGTCCGCCAGCAGCACGTCGCCGTCCTTCAGTCCCGCGCACAGCACGTCAGCCCGCGTCGAGTCGTGGTGCGCGGCATCCTCCACGACCGCGAACGTCGGAAGCCTGCTGCCCACGTCGATGGCCATGTGGGTCTTGGCGGCGGCCTTCTTCCGGCGGTGCCTGGCCCGGTCGATCGAGTCGGGCGTGAGTTTCAGCGTGGTCGAGTCGATGGCGAATATCCCGCGCTTCAGGCGGAAGATGAAGCCACTGTGCTTCTTGTACTGCGTGAAGGACGGGCAGATGGTCATGAGGTGCTCGAACATCTCCCAGTAGAAATCCTCCGCGATCTTCGGGTCGCGCCTCCGGTTGGCGTTGGAGAAGGTGTTGCGCTTCGGGGCCGTCGCGCCCCGGATGCGGTTCAGCTCCGGCTCGTGCAGCCGGGCCGCGTCGCAGATCTCGTTCAGGCTGCCAGCGCGGACGATATGGCCGTGGAGCAGCGCCAGCACATGGCTGGTGCAGGAGAACTTACGGATGTCCGCCCCGGCGTCGCGCGCGATCCTGTCCGGCAATCCCGCGGGAATCCACTGGACGATCTGGCGCAGGGTGGTGTACGATGTTCTCGCTGGCCTCCTGGTTGCGCGTTTACGCGCCTTGGTCGCTTTCTTTTTCATAATGCCTGTAGGCTACAGGCAGACGGCCGGGAGGTCAGCCTTTTTTTCAATCCGGGCTGGCGCTCTCGTCTTGAGCGCGTGCGCTGGCCTCCGGCGGGGAAAGGCCGGAGTGATTTCGGCACAGCCTATGGGATGCTAGTGAATCTAAAATCTAAAATTGAACCAAATGCCCGATACCGCTCTCCATGCCCCCTCCCCTTGCGCACCCCGGAAAATGACG
>DAOSJS010000554.1:0-2050 GCA_035367355.1 Candidatus Hydrogenedentota bacterium | reverse complement strand
CGCAGGGCGAAATGGGCAACGCAAAAATCGATTTGTCGAATGCTGAGTACACCAAGAATGACGATGGGACCTGGACGGTGTACCCGATCGACTTGCGGGCCACGTTTGGCTGGGCAACGATCGAGGGGATATTCAAGCGGGAAGAGAGCGGATGGAAGATCATCCGTATTGACCTGGAAGGCATCTAAACATTCTCACCGCAACGTAACGGCGGGCGTTTCCACTGGCTCGTGGAAACGCCCGTTTTCTGTGAGGCGCTGGCTCCGTGGCGTCTCTTACCGGGAAAAGGCCGTCTCGTCTTCCGTGTTCGATGCGGCCGGTTTGCGCCGGGCTGCAACAAAAAAGCAATCCCCCATGCGGGGATTGAGGCGAAATATGGCGCGGCGCAGCGCGCGTTTGAGGATGCCCACCGGCGGATTGTGCATCCCATAACGCCGTTCTTCGGTGATGAACCACCGGGCCAGCATCACCTCAATTTCCTCGGCGGTGTAGAACACGGAGCAATATTCCATGAGCGCCTTGTTTTCGATCGCGTTGTACTGATTGAACCAGCGGAACGGATTGTCGCCGGAGAGGGCGTCGAGCCGCCGGCCGAGCGCGACGGCGTTTGGAGCCTCGACAAGCAGAATGCCCCTCGGCCGCATCACGCGGGCGATCTCGGCGATGGTGTGGTGGGGATTGTACAGGTGCTCGATCACCGACGCGAAGATGACAATATCGAAATAACGGTCTTCGTAGGGCAGGGTTTGTACATCCACGTTGCAGATCTGCGCGAGAATGCCTTTTTTGCGCATGCGGCCGATGTCGGTGGCCAGTTCGACGCTGTGAAACTCGTCGGCATACCGGGATTTGATTTCTGACACCATGCCGGCCACATCGCCGCCGCCGCCGATATCCAGGCAGCGCTCCTGGCGTTCAGGAGCGTGCACGGCCAGCAGGTCCAGCAGTTGCCGGTGGCGCGAATGATGAAACAGCCGGTATTCTTCGCGTGTGTTGTGCATCTCACGGGTTCCGGGCAGGGTTTTCCGGGCAGTATGGTTGCATATTCGCGTCTGCCTGTCTACCGGAGACCACGGCTATCCTGCCCCGGCTGCCCCGCGCGAATTCGGCATCGAACGCTGAGAGCGGCATAAAGACGCTACTTGATGAACCGGAATGTAAGCGGGTAGCGGTACGATTCGCCTTCGTTGGCCTTCATCGAGGCAATCAGCACGAAGATCAGGTCTACAACGGCCACCGCCAGCAGAATCAGCAATCCAATGCCGAGCAGGCTCAGCACATAACCTATGGCCATGGCGATGAACATGGTGAGCTGGAAGTTGACCGCTTCTTTGCCTTCTTTGTCGACAAACGCGTAATCCTCGCGCTTCAACATCCAGATAACGAAGGGTCCAAGCACGTTGGCGAACGGAATGCAGGTCAGGATGGCTGCACCGCTGAGATGGCAGGCCATGCCCCACATCCGTTCATCTTTGCCGCGGCCGAAGTGGAACGCCGGGTCTGTTCCCGCCTCTTCATTCTGAGGCTCATACGCCGGGGACTCATCGATGGGCTCATCCGGGATATTCAGTCCTGTATCCATGTCGTCTGGCATCAGTCGTCCTCCGTCGCAGCAGGCCTGTTTAGCTGGCAGCTACAGTCTGCCCAGCCCGGGACAAGGTGTCAAGACCATCCCGCGCCACAAGATTTTCCGCACAATTTTTGTTTGATTTGAGTAACATGCCGCTGCATTTAGATGCGCCGATGCAGCGAGATGACACGGGTGAATTTTTAGGCAGTGTTCTCGGACGATTGAAGGGGACTTTCCTGGCCCATCCTGGTTTTCGCAGCGCGTAGCGCAGGCATCTTGCCTGCGTTCTTCTCTTGCGTAGAGGCAAGCCCCTGTGCCTGTTCTGCATCAGTCCACCCCCGGCCGCTTCTCGGCCACCCCCGCCAGCGGGGGACACAAGACGCGGAACCGACGGTGCTGCCGGACCATAGCCAACTGCATCCAAGACGCAGCGCGTAGCGCAGGCATCTTGCCTGCGTTCTTCTCTTGCGTAGAGGCAAG
>DAOSJS010000553.1:0-2058 GCA_035367355.1 Candidatus Hydrogenedentota bacterium | reverse complement strand
CCTGGGCTTCACGCTGGCCCTTGTGGTGGTTGCTGTCTGCATCACCTGGATTGTGGCGACGCAGACGGCAATTGGGGGCAAGGCCAAGGTGGCGATTGTCCGTGGCTCCGTGATCGATCCGGCGACCGATCCGGAGTTGAACCAACTCACCTCCGGCGGCATTCACGTTCCAGGGTATGCGGTTATCGTTGGCGTTAACAAGACGGGAGGAAGAGTCCTGAGGGCATCCTGCAATGATGCGGGGGCGATATATGCCCTGCTGCGCGATCATTACGGCTTTGAAGAGTCAAACATGGTGTTGCTGGTCGACACGCCGGAAGATGCGCTGAATATGAATGCTTCCGTTGAGGGGGCGATCTCTCCCACCCGCGAAAATCTGGTGCGGGCCGTCATGAAAATCGGCGAGATGACCAAGCGCTATCCGGCGGGAAACCGATCGAACTTTATATTTTATTACGCGGGGCACGGGGAACCGGTTCGGATGAAAAGGCAGGTGGGGTATTTGGTGCTCGAAGATGCCTGGAATCGCAGTCTTCCGGCGAGCCAAAGATCCGTCCTGCTCGCCACACATGGCATGGATATGGGGATGCTGTCCAAATTGATATCGGACAATATCTCATCCTCCCATCAACTCCTGCTGATCGATTGTTGCTTCTCGGGCTTCACCAGCCAGACCCGCGGTTATGAGCCCGCCACGGAGGGCCAGATTTACAGAGCCTGGGGCAATGTTGCGCATGTCGTAATCACCGCCGGCACAAACTCGCAGCAGGTCAATGAACTTCCCGACCACTCCTTTTTTGCCCGTGCTCTTCTAAAGGCGTTGGAGCCCGGGCTCACGGGGCGCCCCCATTCCGAATGTGACGTATCTCACGACGGAATCGTGACGGACGAGGAATTGGCTGCCTTTCTGGCCAAGGAGGTGCCCAAAATGGTTGCCAAGATAACGAACAGCGAGCCGCAGGACCCTCAGCGATTCACCGATCTTCGCGACACCGACCACGACTGGGGGCAGTTTATTTTCATCCCCACGCGCCATCCGACGATTGCAAGTGAGTGATGACGATCCCCTTGATTACATCCCTCCAAATTCCCTCGGAAAATCGCACCTTGATCCCCTGCTCCCCATTAACCATCGCGAGTCGATGTTGAGAACGGATCCTTTCATGAGTCGCGTGGGCGAATTCCTCAACTTATACAACCAGCTTGATGAGCACATGCGACGGATTCTAGGCGTCGACCGGCAGATGAGCCACGCGCGCCTGCTGGATGCGATGGCGGAGCGGGATGCATTATTTGAAAAGCTGCACTCACGTCTGCAGGCATTCAGGGCGTTGCGCAACAGCATCGTCCATATTTCCACGGAGAATGGGACCGAACCGATAGCCGAACCCATGAACAGCGTGTTGGATGATTATCGCATGCTGGTCCAGTACTTGAAAAACCCGCCGGCGGCCCTTGATTCCATAGCAACGATAGATATTTTCTCCGTCACCTGGTCCACTGAGATCAAGTCGGGGCTGGACCTGATCCTGGGCGCCGGATACGACACAATCCCAATCCTTGAACAGGGGTGTCTTGAGGGAATTTACACATTTCATTGTCTGCAACTGGCTGCGTTTTCGCGGATCGCCTTGCGAGCTTCCTTTCATCTGAGCGCAGATGCGACGTTTGCGGAGCTGAAGGACTACTGCGCGTTCTCTGCCGAAGACCTCACAAATTCCAGGAATACTCTACGCCTGGTCAAACTGATGGCAAGGGACGCGCGCATCGAGGACGTGGAAGCCCTCTTTAGAGCCGAAGCAGCGAGGAATCACTTCCTGGCGGCCGTTTGCACTACGTCCTCGGGACGGGCGTTTGAACCATTGCTGGGGCTGATCACGCCCCACAATCTGCCCTCTGCCAACGCATCTGCGGAATATATCCAAGTCCTGCGCAGGCGCTTGGCCTGATGATGCGGGGCGGAGCAAAAGCCTGAGGTCACGCACCATGAAACGCATACGCATCCTCATCTCCTCACCGGGCGACGTGACGGCGGAGCGCGAGCAGGCGCGTGCCGTG
>DAOSJS010000552.1:0-2060 GCA_035367355.1 Candidatus Hydrogenedentota bacterium | reverse complement strand
CAGGCCAGATGAGGCAGGGACGGCTCGTCTCGGTTCGCGGTGCAATCCGTTTGCCGCGCCGCAGCGACTTGCTGTCCTCCGAGAAGAACATCTCGTCCGCCATACGACTCTCCCTGGGGCCGGAGGCGGGAGGGAAAAGAGGCCGGTGGCCGCCCTCCCCCCCGGAACATTCCGGGCGTTTCCTGATGCACGTTACCCCGTTAAGATAGCGCAACTTGGCATGCTTTTCCAGTGGTCCGCCCCGCTCCAGCATTTTTTCGGAGGAAGGCAGAGCCTGCGGACTCCGGCAGAAAACTCAGTTTTCGCGATTACCCGGGCAAATGCGATACGAGGCAGCGCCGTAAACGCAGCAGGTCATGGCGGATCGCCAGCGCAGCAAACGGCCGGCAGCCGCCAAAGGCTGCCGGTTGGCCTCAAAAAAGACAAACCGAGCTCCCTATCTTCAGGAACCCGGCGTCAAGAAGGTTGATACTGATTTAGGACCGGCTAATACCGGGGGCGGCGGTCTTCCCGCGGCTGCGCCTCGTTGACCTTCAGCGTACGCCCCTGCAAATCGGCGCCGTCCATGGCCTGGATGGCCGCCTGGCCTTCGCTGTTGTTCGGCATTTCAACAAACCCGAACCCGCGCGAACGGTTTTCGACCCGATCCATGATGACGCGCGCAGCGCTCACGGTTCCGTACGCCTCAAACGCCTGGCGCAGATCGTTTTCGGTGGTCGAGTACGACAGATTCCCCACATAGATGTTCATCAAGGCTTCCTTTCTCACCTCATGACTCGTCCGGACGGTCGTAGCAGAGACAGAAGGCAGTTCAGCCCTGATGCATGCAGTTGGAAAACGCCAACGCGCGGCGGGATATGAAATCTTGCCCCACTCGGTCTACTATCCACGAACTCCGAAACCCACACAATTCCCAGACTTAGGATAGCATATAACGACCCGTTTGCCAAGAGGTTTCATGGGTTTGTATAGTGCCGTGCGAGTTCTGGCGGTAAAACGATGTATCCGAACTGAAGGGGGGCCGTAAATGAGCACGTATCCGACGTCAGCGCGCACGGCCGTTTTGTGCCTTTTTGCGCTCTCCGCCTTTGGGGCAGTTTCACCATTTGATGTGGGGACTCGTTCGCAGCTTTTTGTGGATCAAGTGCTGGTGGATGCGGCGGACGGCGTGGCGTTTACACTGCAACCCGCGCGCCTTCACCCCGAAAACCCCATTTTGAAGGCGGACCAGCCCTGGGAAGGCTGGCGGGTCGAGCTTTACGGCAATGTGATTTACGATGAACAGGAAAAGCTCTTCAAGATGTGGTACTACGCCGAAGAGCACGAAGAGTTCCCCCGCCACGGCATGTACTACGCTACTAGCCAGGATGGCGTGCACTGGGACAAGCCGCTTCTCGGCGAGGTGAAGTCGTCCAAATACGCCCGGCACAACGTCATCGCCGACGGCATCCTGTTGCCTTCTGTCATCAAAGATGTCCACGAGCCCGACCCTGAGCGCCGTTACAAGATGATTGGACACTGCCAGGACGCTCAGGATTATGGATATCACACGTGGACCTCACCTGACGGCATCCATTGGACCCGCTTCAGTGAGAACCACATTGTCCGCGGCGCGGACGTAATCACCGGCTACTACGACGAGCAGCGCGGGTGTTATGTCGCCTTCCCGAAAATCAACCATCCCGTACGCGGTTTCGACCGCCGCGTGTTCTGGCTCACGACCAGCACGGACTTCAGCGTCTGGTCAGAGCCTCAGCTGGTTTTTGTGCCGGATCTCCGGGATGATGCAGGTTCCCTGGCGCGTATTGAGGAAGTGCGCCCAATTCTGGATGTTCCAGACGATCCGGCGCTCATACGCACGGAATTTTACGGCATCGGCGCGTACCCGGCTGAATCGTGCACCCTGGCGTTCATCTGGGTGTTTACCATCAATAACGAGGCCCGTTACGGCAACCAGGAGGGTCCGGGCGAGCTGCAGCTGGCGGCCTCCCGTGATCTCATCCATTGGGAACGGCCCTTCCGCCAGCCCTGCGTTCCGCGCGGAAAGCCCGGCGAATGGG
>DAOSJS010000551.1:0-2066 GCA_035367355.1 Candidatus Hydrogenedentota bacterium | reverse complement strand
GTTTCCTGCCGGGCGAGCAACAGGTCGGAGCGGGCAATTTCTCCCACTTTGAGCCGTCTGCCGACATCCGCTTCGAGTCCTAGCGCGGCTTTCAGGCGTTCAGCGGCAACCTCTGCTTCACCCCTGGCCATGACCACTGTCCACAGCGCTCTGCGCAGTTCACCGGCCACGGCCAGCCGTGTCGCCTGGATGTCGCCTTCGTTCTCTTCGCCGTCGGCCTCCGCCAAGCTCCTGCGGGCAGCCTTCTGTCCGGGCAGCCAGAGCGGAATGGAAATGCCGATTTCGCTCTCCTGGTTACCCAGATCGCTGTTCCATCGATCGGTGCGGTGCAAAGCGTCAATTTTCGGGGCGGCAGGAAACCAGGATTCGGCCACCGTTCGGCTGGCAGCGACTTCGTCCCGTTTCGCTTCTGCCGTTCGCCCCGATGGGGAATTGGCCCACGCTTTCTCGAACACCTCGCGCAAGGTTTCCGCCTGCGCGGAACCCGCCGCGGCAAGCATCACGGTCAGGAGGGTGACTACAAGCCGTGCCTTCACCGTTCGCTGCGGATTGCAATGCATCGGAAGCACCCATCGTGAATGACTGATGGGCGCGATGTTGCCGGATGCTGACCGACAGAAAGCTGACTGAAAAATTACAAATTTGTAATCTTCGTCGCTTGTGGGTAAGACGGTGACAGAAGCCTGAACGCCTCACGTCTCGAAACCGTGCAGATCGATGTGGGCAGCAAGAGCATCACCTGGAAGTTCGATTTTTCACAGCCTCTCAGTTCCCGCTTTCCAGGATTGTCCCCTGGGCTAAGGGCATTACGGTTTATGTAGCCGAGAACGCTGTCTAGCTGACAGAGAAATTACCGGGTGATGACGCAAATGTCATCCCCCGGTTCGGAAACTGTAAGGCTACCGAGAGTAGCATCTGTAATGTAGGTTCAATTAATTCAAGGAGTGAGAAAATGTTGAAAAAACTGTTGATGGTTGTCGCGATGAGTGCCGTTGCCGCTTCCGCAATTGCCAGTGATGCCGCCCGTGCTCAAGCGGAAAAAGTCATCGAACTGAAAGATGGTTCGACCGTCTATATTTTCAAGGGCGGCAAAATGGCCATGGAAGACAAGTTCGGCCGCGCCAAGCGCATGGATCAGGATGTGGTGATGGAAACCAAGGATGGCCAGAAGATCATGATGCACGGCGACGAGGTCATGCGCCTTGATTCCCTGCTCAAGCAGGGGCACTCGGGAGGCTGAACAACCAGCCCACCTGAGCGTAAAGCGGCTCCTTCGGGAGCCGTTCCCATTTTGAAGTCTGGGGCGTCGAAAAGATCGACGATGATGACTATCCGGTCGACACGGCAAATCGGGGCGCTGCGCAGATTAGCGGGAGCCTGTTCCGCCGAAACACTCGTGACGATGATGGTGACCGAGCATTGGGGCCGCACCCTGCCCTGACAGAGAGATTACAGTGTGATGACGCAAATGTCATCATTCGGTTTGGAAACCGTAAGGTTGCCAGGAGTAGCATCTGTATTGTCCAATTGGCCTAGGAACCTCAGCCATCCGTGTGTTCGCCAAGCTGCTGATATGGATAGTTGGGGTAATCAAGTTTGCCGGATTGTTTACTCTGCCCCGGCAGCCGGCTGGGACGCTTCGTTTTGCTTGGAAGTAGGGAAGCCTATATGAAGGTATTAACGATAACAGCAACTGCCTTTCTGGCATCTGTCGCGCTTTATGGATGCGCCGGGCAATCTTATCGCCTCGTGTCAGAGGATGAGCCGAAGCGTGCCATTGGGTCGATCATCCGTGGAGGAGAGAATGATCCAACAATGGTCCTTGAATTCGGCGGGAAGCGATTCGAATCTCGTGGATTTGCCATCAGCCGAAGCCAGAATATAGGCGAACTACGGAATCAGTACGGATTCGGCAGCAAGCACTACGATAGGGTTTCTACGGGAACAGATCCTGAGCACTATCGGTACTCTGCGAAGCCCGAGTTGCGTGCCGAAGACGGTACAACGATGCAATGCGTATTGGCATGGCGAGCGTATGAAGCCCCGGCCGGGGTTTGCGTGTCCCC
>DAOSJS010000550.1:0-2067 GCA_035367355.1 Candidatus Hydrogenedentota bacterium | reverse complement strand
GCAGGTACTGCACGCCCTTCTGGATCGCCGCGGCGACGGCTTCGTCGGAGAACTCCGGGGCCTTCTTCGGCGGGTCAGCCGCCTGGAGGTTCGAACCGAGGGACAGGATGACAACCGTCATGAGGACCAGGATGGTTTTGAAGTACATAACTTCTCCCGGGGGTTAGAAACTCGGACCCTTCACGACTCCATCAGTTTGCCCGATTCCGCCGGAAAAATGAAGCCTTTCCCGGAAGAATCGCCGGCGGGCTCTATCGCTTTTTGGCGCTTGCGCGGTGCCGCAGGTACGCGTCGATGAACTCCTGGATCTCGCCGTCCAGGATGCGGTCGGTATGGGGGCTTTTCAGCTCCGTCCGTTCGTCCCGCACGAGCTGGTAGGGGTACCCGAGGAAATCTATTTCATCGCTTTCTGTCGCTCCACGAAGAGTGCTGCATCGTGTGGTGGGACGGTGATGACATCGCGAAGAGCTCCCATGGGATGCAGAAGTTCATCCACGCCATCATCGAATTGCCAATCGCAGAGACGCCAGTCCTGCGGTCGCGGCAGGTCGTTGAAGATGGCCACGGCCCGACGGCCTTGGAGGATCCCTTCGAATGCCTGTGGCCAATAACCCGGTCGCCAGGCAATTGGTCGCGGATCTCGCAACCTCAAGGGAGCGATTCGCCGCAACAGAGAAAGCCGCTCCTGATTCATGTGTCCGAAATGATCGCTGGTAATGATCACACCTGTGAGAATACCAGCCAAGGCGCTCAGGCGGGCTTCGCCTTCGGTTAAGCGAGACGAGTTTTCGCGAACAAGGACCACGTCGGGATCGGCACGGAACCAGCGGTCCATCATCCACCATCGCGCAAGAGCCTGATGCAGGGCGTTGGACAAACATGGCGACTCCGGATCGGGTGGAGCGTTGTCCTCCTCATAGGAGATGCCGTCGACATGTCGGTGCTTGATCCAACAAGCGGCCGTATCAGCACTCACGCGGGCGTGATCTATCAGGCCCAACGACGCCAAGTAAGGGGGACAACATCCCAGCAAAGTGGCGCTCGGAACTGCGCGACGGATCGTCTCCAAGGCCAGTCGGTATGCGCTGACGCCTGTCGCTTGCGGATCGTCGCGGCGGCCGGAGGGCATCATGAATCCGAGCCCGTCCATTTTAAAATAATCAAATCCCCATTCATGCAATGTGATAAACACGTGTCGCAGGTGCTCAAGCACTTCGTTTCGCGTGGCGTCGAGACAGGCCCAGTGGTGCTCGGGCGGCGGCGACCAGCCGCGTACGAGCCACGGTTGGCCCTCGCCATCCTTGACAAACCATTCCGGATGACGCCCAAACAGCTCGCTGGACGTGGAAGCCAGCAACGGCATCAGCCAGATGCCCGCCCGCATACCGTGACGGCGGATCCGGGCGGCAACCTCCGCCAAAGAAACCGGCCAGCGGGAATTAGACGTCAACCAATCGCCATGGTGAGCCTGATACCCATCATCCACCTGCGCGATCTGTGCCGGAAAGTCGCAACGTGCTTCTACCAGCGCCTGGACGTTCTCGAAGAACTGGTCGCAGGTAATGCTCTGGTGATAATAGTACCAGGAGCAGTAGCCAAGCACATTCTTCTCGGCGGCAATGGGAAGCACATCCGCATATTCGGCGGCCTGTCGAGCATACTCGATCAGAAGCGAACGCCAGTCCTCCCCGTCCAGACGAACCATCATCTCCGGTTCGCCATCGGGTGCGATGTCCGGCTGGTAGTAGCTGACGCCCACGACGCGCGTCTGGCGGCAGTGCAAGTACAGGTAGGTCAAGGAACGCCTCGCCGTCACGGCGCCGATTAGGACGTACCGGTGGCTCTCGATATCGCCGACGATGAGAAAATCCTGACTACTGTGGTCGGCATCGAATCCCTGCAATTGGCGTATCACCGGCCCGTAGTCCGTGGCCGTCATGTTGTTGAAGTTGCGATGGAAGAAATTCGCCTCCGGCGGCAAGGCCAGCGGTAGAAACCTATGGTGGCACTCCCAGGGGTTGCGTATCCCAATCGTATCACTCATGGCGTAACGGTCGCTTCCTATGT
>DAOSJS010000549.1:0-2071 GCA_035367355.1 Candidatus Hydrogenedentota bacterium | reverse complement strand
ACCGGTCACCATCGTCGCCTGAGGAGACAGCGTCACCAATGGCGGCGGACTCAAGCCGGGACAGGAAGCCCTGCGGTATCAACAACAGTTTCTCACACGGCTTCAGGAGCGATTCCCGAAGTCTGCGATTACCATGCACACCGCGGCCTGGCCCGGTTACGACAGCAAGAGCTACATGAACGCGCCCGCGGGCGGACCCTACGATTTTCAGCGCGATGTGCTCGACCAGAAACCGGATCTCGTGATCATCGAGTTCGTCAACGATGCCTCCCTGCACGGCGAGGCCCTGAATGAGCAATACGCTAGAATTCGCGACGCTTTATGGGGCATTTCGGCCGAGATCATTCTGATCACGCCGCATTACGTACGCCAGGACTGGATGGATGTGACCACGGTCAAGGTGGACGATGACCCCCGTCCCTACGTGCAAGATCTGCGCAAGTTCGCGAGCCAGAACGATATTGCCGTCGCCGACGCCGCTCGTCTCTGGGGTGCGTTATGGCGCAGAGGCATCCCGTATCCCATCATTCTGGCCAACGCCATCAACCACCCCGACGAGCGCGGCATGGCGCTGTTTGCAGATGCCCTGATGGCCGTGTTCCCTGAGAAGTGATTTCAGGCTGCTGCGCTGAAACGACTGACAACCGCGCGATGAGCAAATCTGACCGAAAGCGCCGGGACACGTCGCCGCCGGCCGAGCCGCTGCGGTCGACACCCTTTGCCGGCCTGGCGGATCGCCTGCCCGGAGATCTTCCCCAGCAGGGACAGGAGCCGCAGGGCGCGCCCGCAGCAGAGATCCTCCGGCCGCAGAAACACTCGTATCAGGTCGCGCGCACCCGGAAAGGTGCGTATGACCTGGCATTTGAACACCGAGCCAAAGGCAAGGGAGTCACCGTGCTTCGCCGCGTGACGGGCGACCTGGACAGCCTGTTGAACGAGCTCAAAAAGCGTTGCGGAGCGGGCGGTACCATCCGCGAAGACGCCATTGAACTGCAGGGCGACCACCGAAAGGCCATCGAATTCTATCTGCGCGGCCAGGGGCTTTGACCGTCATCTCGCGGTTTCAGAGCGCAGTGCACGACGCGATGCCAATCAGATGCAGCAGCTCCTCGACGGCCATGCGGCTGCACACATCGGCGCGATAGATGGCTGCGACCTGCTCGCGCGCCCTGGCCACATCGCCGCATGCTTTTCCACGGGCGATCAGTTCCCGGCAGAGGGAAGACATCGGCCCCCAGTGGCCGCATTCGGTGAATTGGTCGTTCAGGAAGATGAATTTGGGGATGGCCTCGCCCCCATTGGTCAGGTAGCGCACGAAGACATCCGGCCGATCTTCGCGGAAAAGATAGCGCACGCGAAGCGCGGTTGACGCACTGGCCAGGGCTTCAAGCACCGGCACGTGGCGCACCACGTCACCACACCAGTCTTCGGCAATCGCGACCACGTGCACCGGCCGCGCGAGGCCCTTCAGCATGGCTTTGACATGGGGTTCGAGCGGCTGGTTCGCGCGCAGCTCTCTCATGGTTTCCTGGTTCGCGGGATTCGTACCCCGTTTCAACCAATCGTCAAACGTCTGGCCGCCGGCATGAATGGCCTGCCAGTCCAACACGGGCAGTATGGGAGGTCGTGGCATGGATTTAACTCCTTCGATGGCGCGGCCGGTTCCTTGACAGAGCCGCGCCCGCTTCCGCAGACTAGTCGCGTTCACAGGTATAACATGCGGGGAGGCCCCAGTTGATTCCCGGCCGCTGCGGCGCCGGTGGGTTCGGCGCTGGACACCGGGCGGGCGGAATACGCGCGCTGTACCGTGGTGTTGCCGTACAGGCGTGCATATCGGACACATCCTGCCTCTGGCGGCGTTTACCCAATTCGAGGAGAAGCCATGAAAATCCTGCTTGCCCGGCCCCGAGGGTTTTGCGCGGGCGTTGAACGCGCGATCAAATGCGTCGAACGCGCCCTCGAGCTCTACGGCGCACCGGTGTACGTGCTTAACGACATTGTTCACAACGCCCACGTGGTCAATGAACTGCGGGAAAAGGGTGCGGTATTCGTCAAGCGTCTCGAGGATGTG
>DAOSJS010000548.1:0-2086 GCA_035367355.1 Candidatus Hydrogenedentota bacterium | reverse complement strand
AGACCTCCATGCCGCCGTACTTCGTCCGCCATCGATAGACCGACTGCTCCGACACCCCATACTCGCGGCAGACCCCGGCAACCGACTTCCCGCCGTCCACCTCCTGCAAGATTCGTACGATCTGTTCTTCGCTGTACCGCTTTCCCTTCATCTGAGAGTCCTCCTCGGCTTCATAGCCTACGATCTCTCTCACTCAAACTGGTACAGTTTTCGGGGAACAGGCCACCAGCGCATACCGGCGCGAGGCCGTCTTTTTGGAATTTCACGTAAAGCCGGGTACACTTGCCTAACATGGAATGGGGGGCTTCAGCATTTAACGGCAGTGAGGCATACAGGCGGGCCGCAAGGGAGACATCACATGGAAAAAACCTTCGACATCGTCGCGATCATCGGCAGTCTCAGTAAAAATTCACTCAATCGCAAAGTGGCCCAGGCGCTCGCGGAGCTTGCTCCTGCTGGATTCAATATCAGCATCGCCGAAATCGCGCAGTTGCCCATGTACAACCAGGACCTGGACGAAAATCCGCCAGACGAATGGACGGCATTTCGTGAGCGGATCCGTGCGGCCGACGCCGTCCTCTTTGTCACAGCCGAGCACAACCGCTCGGTACCGGCATCCTTGAAGAATGCCCTGGATATCGGGTCGCGGCCGTATGGCCAGAACGTCTGGGATGCCAAGCCCGGCGCCATCGTCAGCGCATCCCCCAGCGCGGTGGGCGGATTTGGCGCGAATCACCACCTGCGCCAGTCGCTCGTCTTCTTGAACGTGCCCACTCTCGCCCAACCGGAAGCATATATTGGCGGTGCTGACAAGCTGTTTGATGAGAGCGGCAGGCTCGTTAATGACAGCACGCGAAAATTTCTTCAGAGATTCGTGCAGGCCTACGCGGCGTGGGTCACCATGCACGTGAAGTCGTAACGGGCGGCACGCGAGCCGAACTTTTACATCTGCCGCCAGCCCGGCGTGGCCCTTCGGAGCGCTTTGTGCCGCAAAGCAGCTGGAGCACTGCCGCTCGAGCGTATGATGAGTCGATTATGGACTGGGACGAAGGTTCCAGGCCAGAAGCGCGTCGCCATGCCGGATATACAGGACGCCGTTGGCGATGGCGGGGTGTGCCCAGTGCTTGCCATCGCCCTCGGTCACGGTAAACATGCCTCCACGCTGGAGTCCCTCGGAAGTGGCTTTGACGAGGTGCACGATGCCGCGCGCGGGGCCTTCGTAGATGTAGAGCATGCCATCGGCGTAGATGACGACGCCCTGGCGCACTTCCTTCGTAGTCCACATGACCTTTCCAGTGGCCATTTCAGTGCAGATTAATTCATTGCCGAACATGTGGCTCGTCCCGTAGAGGTAACCCTGGTCGAGAACGACGCCGTGATGCTGGCAATCGAGTGTCTCGTCTTTCCAGACGGGCTCCACCGCTGAGCCGTCGTCGGAGAGGCGCACCGCTCCGCCACCGGATTTGTAGCCCCCGGTGTAGTACACGAGCCCGTTGAGGTAGAGGGGAGTCACCGCGTGGATGCCGTCGCGGGTAAGATGTTCGACCTGCCAGAGGAATTGCCCGCTGTCCGCGTCGACGCCAACGAGGAAGTTGGCCGTTTCGGTCAGCAGCAGGCGCCGGCCGTTGTGCGGATAGATGATGGGCGAGCAATAGGATGCGGGATCGCTGAATCCGTGGGTGGTCCAGATTGTCTCGCCGGTGTGCTTGTTGAGCGCGGCCAGGCCGGCATCCGGCCCGCCGGGGGTGCAGATAACGCGGTCGCCATCCACCAGCAGGGACTCCGCGAGCGTATACATGATGTTGGGGCCGCCGAAGCGTTCGAGAATGTTCACGCTCCAGCGTTTCGTGCCCGAGGCGATGTCGAGACAGTAGACTTCGCCCAGTCCGGAAATCATGTAGAGGCTGTCGCCCTCGATGGTCGGTGTTGAGCGCGGCCCCGGGGCCTGTTTGTCTTCCGTTTCAGGGCCCACCAGAATTGTGCGCTCGATAACGCCTTCGGTGGATAACACGAAGATGGCCGCGGTCGTCTCGTCGGCCATGCCCGGCACATAGATTTTTCCATCTGCCACGGAGGGGGATGAATA
>DAOSJS010000547.1:0-2087 GCA_035367355.1 Candidatus Hydrogenedentota bacterium | reverse complement strand
CCGGAGGTTGCGCGATCGGCAAAGCGCGGCATACGCGAGGCCAGGGAAGGGGTGAAGAACATCGGCGGAGTCGTCCAGTCGATCCGGAATAGCCCTTTCATCCGGCCCAACCTGCCGCCCGAGCCGGAGGGGGACAATATGGACGCCGGGCTGCGTAAGTGACGGAAGCGAGGAGTACATGATGACCCATTCTGCAAGGGCAATGGCGGGAATGATGCTGGCAGCGGCCTTTTTCCTCCTGTCGTGTGCGGGCGAGCCGGTGAAGACTATTCCGGCACATTTAAGCGCGGGCGCGGAGCAGATAACAAAAGGAAATCTCTATTACGGCAAAGGCTGTTACGAACGGGCGCTGGAGCATTACCTGCGGGCGCACGAACTTTACTGCTCCTCGGATCAGCCTCGCGGAACGGCGATGAGCCTGAACAACATCGGGAACGCTTACCGGGCCATGGGAGATCCGCGGGCGGCAGCTGCATTTTTTAAAGAGGCGGCAGCCGTATATAAAGAAATCGGGGACAAGGCCGGCCTGAGGCAGGTATTGAGCAACAAGGCGGCGGTTCTGATCGGCGAGGGGGAATTGAAAGCCGCCGGCGAAGCCCTGGCCGAAGCTTCCGCTATAATAATTCCGTCCGATACAGGGGTCTTCGTCCCGATTTTGAGGAACAGGGGAATTCTGCTGATGAGAAAGAAAGACTATCCTGCCGCCGAAGAGATTCTGCGGCAGGCGCTTGCCGAGTCCGCAAAAGCGGGGTTGCCGGAGCAGGCCTCGACGCACCAGGCCCTGGGGAACCTCCTTCTGGCGACAAACCGGGCGGGGGAGGCGGCGGGCCATTTCAGATCCGCTCTCGATTCGGACCGGGAATCCGGTTTTTACCGCGGCATCGCGGATGATCTGTACGGGCTCGGGCAGTGCCAGGCGAGCTTGGGAGATTACGGTGCGGCGGCTGAATATTGGAAGAGGAGCCTGCAGGCGTACGCCCTGCTCGGGCGCCGGGAGGAATCTGTCCGGACGATGGAGATGTTCAAAAAGGCGGCCGCCAAATCCGGTAGTGAGACCGAGTTGACGGAAATGTTTATGAAGAGATGGATCGAGGAGGGTAAGAGGCTGGAGGGGCCCTGCGACGACTGACAAATCGCTTTTTTCCCGTCGAAAATCCTTGACTTCGACATGCATTGGGGTTAAAAAATCCCATTAATCGTCCGAAGGTATAAACGAAATATAGAGGTAAGATGGAATCACCTGATTCTCCGCATCAACAGGGAAGCAGACCCAGCTTCCGATAAGGTCCCCCCGGCAATCCGCCTTCCAATCCGGCGCTTCCGGGACGGCCCTTCAGGCTGGTCGCGGATAAAAAGCGCTATGATCCGTTCTTTCCCCTAGTCAGCAGGTTGTTGAAAAGGCTCACATGCGGAGCTTGTCCTGAGTGGAATCGAAGGGTTACGCTTAGGCTCTCGCATGCTCATCGCCGGAGGCGGACCCGCTGCTCTTGGTTCGGCCCTTCGGTGTACTCAGGAAATTGCCGTGGAGAAACGCTGATGAGAGCTTATTTTGAGATAAAAAACGGAACAATGGTCCCCAGCACCGCCGAGGAAGGGAATATCTGCGTTTTTTCCGCTCCGGACGATCGGGAAAAACAGCAGATTATCGAAAGCCTCGATATCGATCCGTACGACCTCGATTCCGCTCTCGATCCGGATGAGATCTCGCGCGTCGAATTCGCGCCGGACCGCGTCTTCATGATCTGGAAACAGCCGAAGACTGCAACCATGGAGCAGCAGGCGATCCGCTTCGAGGTGTCTTCCGTCGGCTTTTACCGCACCCCCGGCATGCTGACCATGATTATCGGGGAGAATGTGCTTCCGTTCTCGGCGAAGGAATTTCAGGGTGTCGTCTCCCCGGACGATGTTCTCCTGAGATATCTCTTCCATACGATCCGCCACTACCTGGGCCACCTGAAAGCGATCAAGCAGATTACGGTAGAGCTCCAGTCCAAAATAGGCGCATCCATGGAGAACCGGTATCTGCTGCAGATGTTCGACGTGAGCGAAAGCCTGATCTATTACCTTAACGCGATCGAGGCAAACGG
>DAOSJS010000546.1:0-2107 GCA_035367355.1 Candidatus Hydrogenedentota bacterium | reverse complement strand
CATCCGCACCGTCCAGGAGGTCGCCCAGAGGAGCCGCATCCTGAGCCTCAACGGGACGCGGATTGAGTCCTTGAGCCAGCTCGAAGAGTTCATCCGTGCCGTCAAGTCCAAATTGGCCACCAATGACCCGATTCGGGTGGACGCCACCATTGAGCGCGGGGAATTCCAAGTCGTTAAATTGACGATTGAAGTGACATAGCGCAGATTGGGGCGCGCAAGCGCCAGCCGTATCCCGTCTCTCGCCCACGGCGTTGAAAGACCGGGTTCAGGAAGCAGCACGAAGCGGGGAGCCGCGTGAAAACGATACGGATTCCGAAAGGAGAGTGTCATGAGTGGGTGGAGCTTCAATATTTTGACGCCGAAATACACGCCGTGGGAGGCAGGGACCTACAAGTTGCGCGCCGGTTGCTGGGAGATCGGGCTGATGTGCCATCTGCTTAATCAATTCAACGACTATAGTCATCTGTACGGGATGAAGGTGGCCCACGAGAAGAAACAGGATGCCCTCGCACGGCTGGCTCAGGGCGTGGAGGCCATTCCGGAGGGCGAACTCTCCAAACAAACTAGGGATGCGATCATTGCGGAGCTGAACAATCTCCGGCAGGCCTTCCTGAAGGCCCACCCCAACAAGACAATGCGCGATCTGTACACTTGGCCCACAGCAGAAGCGGTGGATCCCGAGATTGTTAAAGGGTTCGAGAATATCGAGGCTCTAGTGGCGCAGGACACGGAATCGCAGAAAGACCCGATGACCGGCGGCGCCCGCTTCTCGCGCCCCTGCACTCCGTGCATGCCGTTTCTTGCTGTGCTGAAAAAAGAGCACCCGCCTGTCCCCCCCGAGGCGATGGATGAGCACATTGCCAATGTCGGCGAGCATACGCTCGAAGAACTCTACAAAATGCAGAAAACGTTGGCCAACAAGCCGAAATGGGAGACCGTCTCAAAAGCAAAGAAGAACGGAATCTTCGCACGGCCTGGCGACATAACCGCCTGCCTCGGAAGCGGTTCACCCTCCGATGAGAGAGGCAAGGATCCGGGTAACGACCTCAAATGCATCAACGGGCGCTGCCAGCCACACATTGATACGTTCTGCAGCATCGCCGAGGACGGCGGGTGTTCCGCCATGAGCGATTGAGAGTAATCCAGAGCGCCACATCCAGCACCCGATTTGACAGGGCCGGGCTGCTTTCTTTTACAGTGAGAAAAATCTCCCCGCGGCGCATTCCGCGCCGCAACGGTAAGCTGCTGCACAAAAGCACGGAGAAAACGCATGAAATACGCGACTGGAGTCGCCGCCATCCTGCTGGCCATGACTTTCTTCGGCACTGTCCAGGCCAACGCCGATCCACAGGAAATCTACGTTCGTCTCTTTGGCGATGCGGCACACCTGGAGCCGGACATCCACCGCCAGGTCTGCGAAGACGAACCGGGTAAACGGCACTACATCGACCGCGATCAGGATGGACGGCCGGAGGAAGTGTGGTTCATCGATACCGACCTGCGGCATCCGGAAGCACGGCGGCCGGTCCTCGTGCGCGTCATTGATAGAGACGGCGATCTTCGCATGGGCGACGAGCCGGACTACGACAGCGACCTCTATCTTGCCGATTGGAATGCCGACGGCACCGTGGACGTCGTCATCGAGTACATGGACCTGGACGGAGACAACGACGTCGATGCGATGGCCATGTATTTCCCGCGGGGCGAGGGCGTGATGTGCTGGTACGCCGAAGACATCGGCGACGACAACCTGCTCTGGTACGATGTCGCCTATACCTACGACCAGCGGCTCTGCCAGGGACGGACGCACTTTGGCGGCAACGAACTCTTCTGCGCATTCATTCTGGAGCCGGGCAGCTCCGAATGGCGGCCGCAATGGGAAAACCCCTTTGCCTTCTACGACCATGACCTCGACGGTGTCAGCGAAGAGGTGATCCGTATCGAGGGGCTCGACGATACCGTCAAAAACCTTCGCTACAGTTTCGATGCGGACAAGGATGCGACGTGGGACCAGCCCCGGGACTTCGACGTGTCGGTCACCGCACACGCGAGCGAGGGACAAGGCTTTGATCTTCGATACGCGACCCGGCGCGTGCTTCGCGGGGTC
>DAOSJS010000545.1:0-2108 GCA_035367355.1 Candidatus Hydrogenedentota bacterium | reverse complement strand
CAGCGTCTCCGCGGCCTGAATCCCCGCGCCTTGCACGGCGTTCAGCACTTGCGCATTCTCCACGGTCGCCCACGTGCCACCCTCGGTATCGAAGACCAGAAAGTGCGGCGCACGGGCAAACCGGGCTTCCACCGACGCCGCCGGTGTCACGCCAGATGCAGGAACGGCCACTTTCATCAAACCACCTCCATTAGTGCTAATTACGTCTAAATGTAATACACACCTATATTGTGCATCGCATTACCAACGCTGTCAAGTACCCTGGGGGCCGTGATGCGCAAATCGTGCAAGGGATGCCTGCGCGTGAGTAGCGGTGCAGCCCGACCCTGCTCGTACCGGATAGCATTCAAGCGATTCTTGCCGATACCGAACCATCCGGGCTGCCGCTGGAGAAGCTGACAAAGAACCCGCCATGGGATTGGGGCGCGCGGCGGCACCTCTTCGGACTTCAGGCGCCGCCGCGCGGGAAATTCTCCTCCGTGCCGGAGTCACTTGACAGGCACCGGTGGAGTCTGTACTATTCAATGTAATTATTGAATTATGGTAATGCCATGAGTAAATCACCAACTCGCCAATACCAGGATGCCATCTACGAGCAACTCGCACGCGTCGGCAAAGCGCTGGCTCATCCCAGCCGCTTGGAGTTGCTCGACCTGCTTGCGCAGACCGAGCGCTCCGTCGAAGCCCTCTCCCGGGAAACAGGGCTCTCGATTGCCAGCACGTCGCAGCATTTGCAGGCGTTGCGTGCGGCGCGGTTGGTCAGCGCGGACAAACGTGGCCTGTATGTGTTTTACCGTCTCGCCGATCCGCTCGTGCACGAATTGCTCTCAACCGTGCGGAGGCTTGCCGAGCATCGTCTGGCCGAAATCGAGCAAACCACGCGCCGCTTCCTGGAGGGACGCGAGGGCATGGAACCGGTCTCGAAAGCCGTGTTGCTGGAGCGCGTGAAACGCGGCGAGGTGACCGTGCTGGATGTGCGACCACCCGAAGAATACCAGGCGGGCCATCTTCCGGGCGCCCTCTCCATTCCCCTGGCCGAACTCGAGCAGCGCCTCGCCACCTTGCCACGCGACCAGGAGATCGTCGCGTACTGTCGCGGTCCGTATTGTGTCCTCTCCATTCAGGCGGTCGAATTCCTGCGGGCGCGCGGATTTCATGCCGTGCGTCTGGAGGACAGCGTACATGACTTGCAGGCACACGGCCTCCCGATTGCGGTTGGCGAGGCATAGCACTCATCGCGCTGGCGTGCTGATGGCCCGCAACGATCAACAGGAGCATCGTATGACCACTACCGTATCGAATTGGACGGACCACATCCGTGAAATCTGCCACCAGACGACCTGCGCCGATCCGCTGGAGATCGCCCTCGACATTATGCATGCCGAGGGATTCCCGGTCGCCGGGCAGGCACACCATGCCCTGGTGGCCGGCGTACTGATGGCCGCCTACCAGAATGCCGCCGGCACGCGGGATGAGAGAGCCCTGGAGACGGCGATTACCCGCGCCGATTCGCTGCCCGCCGGCTTTTGCGCGGGCTTCGGCGCGGATGTCGGCGCGATCGCCGCGGGCATTGTGCTCTCGGTCATTCATGGCAACACCATAAAAGCCGAACATTCTCCCGGTCGGGCACAGACCCATCAACTGACGGCCCACTGCATGCTGACCATCGCCAATAATACGGGCAATCGCTGTTGCAAACGCACGGTGTTCCAGGTGCTGGAAACGGCGACGAATTTCTTCCAGGCCAATGTGGGCGTGTCCCTGGATCGCACCCCGGCAGCGCGGTTTCACTGTCCGTATGCGGCACAGAATGGCCTGTGCAATCGCGAAGCGTGCCGGTACTACCCGGTCGAGCATTGAGATGGAGAAGAGCGATGCCGCACATCTACGTATTTCAGGCGCGTCCGGAAATGGATGATGCCGCAGATCTATCTGGATTATAACGCCAGCACTCCCATCGCCCCGGACGTGCGGGCGGCCATACGGAAGCGAATAATTTCGCGCTGAAGGGCGCCTTTTCCGCCCCCGGACGCCGCGGCCATCACATCATCACCACGCGGACCGAGCATCCCGCCATCCTGGCCCCCTGTCGGTTTCTGGAGCGCCTG
>DAOSJS010000544.1:0-2117 GCA_035367355.1 Candidatus Hydrogenedentota bacterium | reverse complement strand
GGATGCCCCCAACCTCGGTCGCTATTCGGCGTGCCGCCGCGTGGCACGCACCATCTACGTGGGGTCCGCCCCCACGCAGCGAGCTGCCAACCGAGGCATTGACGACCGGCAGGTCAAGCTGGGCTGCGTCCAGCCAGGGGAAACCGTGGCGACATTCGGTGACGCCATCCGACGGCTCACAGACCGGGCGACTTACTTATACGTGGACGGCAGTCGGTACTGGTATTCGACCCAACCCACGGTCACACGTCTGGCCGAGGATCGCGCGAACCAGCTTCACGAGCATGATGTGCAGGACGAGATCGTCCGCCGATTGCGTGATGAAGCGCGCAGCCGCGGCGATTTCCACCGCGTACACGCCTGCGTGACTGGCAGCGATATCCCGGATGAGCACGAGGCGCGGCTGGTAATCCTCGGCCCCGAATATGCTCACAGCAAGGGGCAGGCTGATAGTGCTGCACGGAAGGAGGCGCAGACCATCCTCGACCATCGTGGCAACAGTCCTCGGTCGTACAAGAACACCCTGGTTTTCCTGGCGGGAGACGCGAATCGCCTCAAGGACCTTCAGGCCGCTATCCGGCAATTTCTCGCCTGGAAATCCATTTGGGACGAGCGGGAGCAACTCAATCTTGATCCGTTCCAGTCTAAGCAGGCTGATACGAAACGCAGAAATGCTGACGACACAGTGAACGTCCGCATTCCCGAGACCTATCAATGGCTTCTTGTGCCGAATCAGCCGAACCCCAGGGGTGAGCTCGTATGGACTGAAATTCGGCTGCAAGGGGCGGACTCCTTAGCGCTGCGCGCTGCGAAAAAGCTCAAGAGCGAGGAAATGCTTCTCGTGCAGATGGGCGGGGTGCGATTGCGTCTCGAACTCGACCGAGTGCCGCTTTGGCGCGGAAACGACGTTTCCGTGAAGCAACTCGTCGAGGATTTCGCGACTTATTTGTATCTTCCCCGCTTGCGTGACTCGGATGTGTTGATCAATGCCATCCGAGAGGGGATAATGTTGTTGACCTGGCAGACGGAAACGTTTGGCTACGCGCAATCCAAGGATGCTGCTGGCCGCTACCTGGGTCTGGTGGGCGGCGGCGCAGCCGCAGTTCAGGGTGAGAGCGGAGCGCTTGTGGTAAAGCCGGACGTGGCAGCCGAACAACAGCGACGCGACGCCGAAGCTGCAAAAGCAAAGGCAGGGGACGCCTCCGGAACAGCCACCGTAAATGAGAATGCCGGAGAACAGGGGCAAAAGACCGGGACAGGTACGGCGGATGGAATTGAGAATGGAACGCCTCCTGCGCCGCCGGCAACACCCATCTATCGACGGTTCCACGGATCAGTGCAGCTTGATTCACTCCGGGTCGGACGGGACGCAAGCCGTATTGCCGACGAGGTCATCCAGCACTTGGCTAAGCATGTCGGCGCCAACGTCGAAGTGACCCTGGAAATACGTGCCGAGCTGGCAGACGGAGCGTCTGAGAAGACTATCCGGGCCGTGACCGAGAATTGTCACACGCTGCGTTTCGACACCTTTGGATTCGAGGAGCAATAAACTGAGCTGATGTTGAACGACATACGATGTTTGGGCGATTGGGAGAATGCAGAGAGGCGCGGACGCGCCGCAAGGCGCCAATGACGTGATTCGGCGAGGCTTTGCTTTGAAAAGTCTCCCTTCGCGAAATCAGCTTTTGACTAAGGTTATGCAACTGCATTAAGTGCATTGGACACGATCCAGGAAATTTTGGAATGTGTTGAAATAAAGAATAAAAGCAACCCCTGGAGGTTGCAATAGCTAAATGCAACCCCTGGAGGTTGCTTTTGAGCAAGGTGCCCCGGATAAGGCGCTTTAGTGGACTGCAGTTTCATAGCGAACTCAAGACTGCCCATGCGGGATGAGCATGAGGGAGTGATGGGTTGTTGACTGCCCCGGCGGGATTACAAGCGGGATTTCCATCCTTCATCCAGCATGGTCAGGTAATTGGCGATAGGCACGTATTTCGGAATGCTGTTGCCTGAGCCGAGAGCATATCCTCCGCATTTGCCTAGTTCATCAAGAAGAGAACGTGTATGCTTTCTCACTTCTTCAGTTGAGGAACGGCATAACTTGTCTAAGTCGTAGC
>DAOSJS010000543.1:0-2117 GCA_035367355.1 Candidatus Hydrogenedentota bacterium | reverse complement strand
CGGGCATGCCCGCCCCGCCGCCCCCTCCCCCAGCGCCGCCTCCGTCCGCGCCGCCCAGCGTAGGGATCATCAGCGTCACCTGGATCCGATCGCCCTTATCGGAATCCACCGAATCCAACCCCATAGCAGACACGAACGCACGCTTGTCAATATCAAGCGCATCCCAGCATCCTGCGGTCATGGTCGCGACCAGGAGTATCAATGCCGAGGCAGCTATCCTTCGAAGCGGGTCGCAGCCGCGCATGTAGCACACGTCAGCGCCCATGAGCCGCATCGGGTCGGACGAATGCCGCCAGAGCGAGAAGGGGCGACATCACGGCTACGCCGGCCCCAAGGATCACCCATACGCTGGCGAACTGCATGACAGTGCGTATTCCCTTGAAGAAGGCAGATAGAGCCACGAGGACGATGCCGAGCGCCGTGACGAGCCATGGATGCATCCGTCTGGCGCCTGGCGACACCAGGTCGCTCAGAGTCTGCGCAGCGCTATAGAAATACGACATTGCCGCCACGATCATGATGTACCTGAAGAGCACCGTCAGCACGAAATCAAACCTGCGTATGGGGAACAGCCCTGTCTTGGGCGCAACCACCTCCATGAACGAGGCTGCAGGGTAGGTCAGCAGATTCGCATACGGCCACCCGAACGCGAGCAGAGGCATGGTGATAGAGGCCAGGAATGCGGGAACGGACACCAGAGTTCCCGCAGCGCCGGCGACCAGCGCGGCGCGGCCGGGCGGATTGAGGGCCGGTCCGGCAATGAGGATGATCTGATAGCCATGGTACATGGTCGCGGCAGCCACAGCCACGCGCAGCGGATCAGACGCGAGCCCGGAAAGCCTAACCGGCGCCAGGTTCGAAAAGTCCAATCTGCTTGTGAAGAATGGCCACAGCCAGGAGAACAGGATGAACGGCGCTACGATGAATACGAGAGCGTCGTTCACGCGCACCAGCGTCTTCAGGCCCGAAAGCGACACCAGCACAACTACGAGCACATTCGTGGCGACGAGCACGGTCGCCGGAGTGAACTGCAGTTTCGTATCAGACAGATAGTGGGCGAACACAGTGACGTTCGTCAGGGCGCCGCCCATCCAGAACAGGATGTAGAGGCCGCCAATGGCTATTGATAGCGGTCGACCGACGAGCCGCGGCAGAAACTGGCCCAGCCGCTGCTCCGGGAATCTGGTGTGAAGGTAGTACACGGCCCACGCCCCCGCGATTGCGGGCGGTATCGCGACAATAGGGACTGCCCACGCAAAGCGCCCGGATATGGAGTACAGCAGTTGTGGCATGAAGAGGTAGTTTGCGCAGGTTGAGTACTGCATGATGAGCCAGGCAGCTTCAGGCCAGCTCAAATATGGTTCACGCATCGGCGGTGCCTTCCGCCTCCTCTTCGCGCTGCTGCTCTTCCAGCTTCACAGCGAGCGGGTCCGGCATGCGCATGGCCACGTCTTTCATCATCGCGGTCCATCGCCATGGCGCTATAGGCGACATGTATGGGACCCCAAGCACGTCCACAGAACAGACGTAGACCAGGATTATCAGCCCGGCGGTAGTCAGCCCGATTATGCCGAGAAACGCCGAGGAAAGCGTGTACAGGTACTTCATGGTCCGCCACGACAGCTGATTCTGGTAGTCGGGGATCGAAAATGAACCTATGGCGGTCAGCGCCACCACAATGATCATGACATTGCTCACCAGCCGGGCCTGAGCGGCCGCCGTGCCGAGAATCAGGCCGCCCACAACTGTGGCGGCGCCGCCCACGTAAGTCGGCAGCCTCACGCTTGCCTCAGCCAGCATCTCCAGGGCAATGTCCATAATCAGGACTTCGATCACCGGGGGATACGGAACGCCCTGCCTGGCGGCGGCAATTGTCATCACGGCGTGAGCCGGCAGTATCCCGGGGTTGAACGATGCAATGCCTATGTACAGCCCCGGCGCCATCGTCGCGGCCAGCCAGCCGATGATTCGGACCGTTCTGAGCAGGAACGAGTGTATGGCCAGGTTGTAGTGGTCTTCGTTGGCCTGAAACAGCGTGACCATCTGAATAGGGATCACGAGGGCAAATGGCGAGTTGTCGCAGATCACCGCTACCCGCCCCTGCAGAATCCCGGCGC
>DAOSJS010000542.1:0-2124 GCA_035367355.1 Candidatus Hydrogenedentota bacterium | reverse complement strand
CGAACTCGCCCGCGTCACCGTCTGGATCGGCGACATCCAATGGTGCCGCCGCAATGGACGGGAAATTGCCAGAGACCCCATCCTGCGCCCTCTGGACGGCATCGAGCACCGCGATGCCCTGCTCAACCCCGACGGCAGCGAGGCGGCCTGGCCGCAGGCGGATGTAATCGTCGGCAATCCGCCCTTCCTGGGCGACAAGATGATGCGCGGCGAGCTGGGCGATGAATATGTCGATACCCTGCGGAAGTGTTATGAAGGCCGCGTCCCCGGCGGCGCCGATCTCGTGACTTACTGGTTCGAGAAGGCCCGGGCGCAAATAGAAGCAGGCAAGGCAACGGCGGCGGGCCTGGTCGCCACGAATGTAATTTCCCGTGGAGCGAATAGAAAAGTATTACAGAGAATTAGCCAAACTACCTCGATATTCGAAACATGGAATGACCAGCCATGGATAAACGAAGGGGCGGCGGTCCGTGTCAGCCTGGTCTGCTTCGGCAACGGAAGCGGAGAGACAAGGCTCGACGGAAAGCCCGTGGCCGAAATCCATGCCGACTTGACCGGCGGCAAACAGGGATCTGAAACAGCGGACCTCACACAAGCGCAACCGCTCTTAGCCAACAAGGGGCGCTCCTTCTTCGGCGTCTGCCTGGCCGGACCATTCAAGGTGGACACGACTACGGCTCTGGAATGGCTCAAAGAAAACGGCAACCCGAACGGCCGGCCCAACAGCGACGTGGTGCGGCCCATCTACAACGGCTCCGACATCACAAGACGCTGGGCGGGTAACTGGGTAGTGGACTTCGCCGCCCTGGATTTGGCCGCTGCCGCCGATTACCTCGCTCCCTTCGCCCATGTGGAGAAAAAGGTCAAGCCTATACGGATCAACAACAACCGTGCGGCACGGGCGGAAAGGTGGTGGCAGCACGGCGAAAAGCGCCCGGCATTGCGCGCCTCGCTCCAAGGCCTGACCCACTACATCGCCACGCCGGAGACGTCCAAGCACCGCTTCTTCATCAAATTCTCCTTAGTGGTCGCACCCGAGCACAGTCTAATAGTCATTCCTCGTCAAGACGATGCTACTCTTGGGATTCTTTCCAGCCGAATCCACGAGGTGTGGACAATGGCGACAGGATCACCATATGGCAATCATCCAACCGCACGGCGTTACAACGCCACTGTGACATTTGAAACCTTCCCTTTCCCGCCCGGATTCGACATCAAGACCAAGACCGCCCCGGAGGGTAATACCTTTGCCGCCATCGCCGCCACTGCCGCGGACCTCACGACATGGCGGGAAAAGTGGCTCAATCCCGAGGGCTGGCTCGACTGGGAGATCACGCCGGAAGAGGAGAGTGCCGGCTTCCCGCCCCGGCCGGTCCCTAAATCGGAGCACGCAGCGGCCTGGAAGAAACGCACGCTGACCAACCTCTACAACGAAATGCCCGCCGGCCTGACACTCCGCCAGGAACAGTTGGACCAGGCCGTCGCCGCCGCGTACGGCTGGACCGACTATACCTCGGAGCTTCCCGACAGTGAGATCCTCCTCCGCCTGCTGGCCCTGAATCAAGAGCGGTCTAAGGCAGCGGAGGTAGCGGAGAAGACATGAGAAAAGAGAAGCCGCCGGTCACGTTGCAGGACATCGAAGACTGTATCGAGGAATGGGAAGAGTCCCTGCGGTGGATTGCCTTGCCCGATTACGAAGAATTTGACTATGATGTCAGCAAACGGGAATATTTGGACGACGCACTCTGGGAGTATGGCGACCAACCCTTGCCGAAAGAGTTGACCGACCGGATCTTCCGGGCCGATCAACGCTTCCGCGAACTCACCAAAGAATCCGCGCATTGCGTCTTTAGCAATTACCGCAAATACGACCGTGAGCGCTATTGGTACTACTACCGCTCGCTACGGTAACAGAAAAAACGTGTTCGCTTTCAAAGTTATTTTCCCCCTCCATAAAATTGTCTGCATAAAATTATCTTGACCCATGATATTGCATTTAGTATCATTCATGCCATGAGCAGCGCCGATAAACTGATTGCCAAGATGAGGAACAACCCCCGCGATTGGCAAATCGATACCCTGGTCAGTATTGCCGATAAGCACGGTATCGAAGTGAGAAGCCAC
>DAOSJS010000541.1:0-2128 GCA_035367355.1 Candidatus Hydrogenedentota bacterium | reverse complement strand
CAGGCCGCGGATTTTACGACTACACGAAATAAGCGGAGAAAATAATGGATTTCATTTTGAACGAAGACCAGAAAATGCTGCGGGACACGGTCCGGCGCATCGCCGGGGAGAAGTTCGCGCCCATTGCGGCGGAGATTGATGAAAAGGAGGTCTTCCCCTCCGATTCAGTTTCAGTCCTGAGAGACAACGGCCTGCTGGGCATTCAGATACCCGAGGAATACGGCGGCGCGGGAGCTGGCATGCTGTCGATGGTTCTTGTCGTGGAAGAAGTCGCGCGTGTCTGCTGCTCCACGTCCGTCATCCTGACCACCCAGGCGCTGGCTAGCGACCCCCTGCTTCTGGCAGGCACGGAAGAGCAGAAGAAAAAATTCCTTCGCCGGCTTGCGACGGGCGATTGCCTGGGCGCCTGCGGGATCACCGAACCGGGAGCCGGTTCCGATGTCTCCGGGATGAAAACAACCGCCAGGAAGGTGGACGGCGGGTATGTGCTGGACGGCGCCAAAATCTTTATCACCAACGGCGGCGAGGCCGAGATCGTGACGGTGCTGGCCTGCACGGACAGGGATAAAGGCAACCGCGGCATCAGCATGCTGATCCTGGATAAAGGCATGCCGGGTTTCACTGTCGGCAAGAAGGAACACAAAATGGGGCTCCATGGTTCGGATACGCGCGAGCTCGTGTTTGATAACGTGTTTGTTCCGGCGGACAGGCTGCTGGGCCCCGAAGGGAGCGGCTTCCGCACTCTGATGACGACTTTCAATTTCACAAGGCCCGCCGTAGGCGGGCAGGCGCTTGGCCTGGCGCAGGGGGCGTTGGAGGCTTCAATCAGGTACGCCAGAGAGCGCGTGCAGTTCGGCAAGCCCCTTTCCTCGTTCCAGGGCATGCAGTGGATGCTCGCGGAGATGGCTCTTGGCGTGGAGACGGCGCGGTCCATCGTGTACCGGGCCGCCTCGATGATCGACACCGAGCCGGAATCTCCGGAGCTCGCCAAAATAGCCTCCATGGCCAAGTGGTATGCGTCCGATGTCGCAATGAAGGTGACCACTGATGCAGTCCAGGTCTTCGGCGGCTACGGCTATGTCCGGGAATACCCCGTCGAGAGAATGATGCGCGATGCAAAGATCACCCAGATATATGAAGGAACCAACCAGATCCAGAGGACAATCGTAGCGGGCCAGATACTGAGATAAAGGGCGACGCCCGCGAGATAAAAGGAATCAGGCGTGTTGATCGTTGCTAAGGAGAACGAGCAATGGATTTCACATTCAGCAATGAACAGAAAATATTTCGCGACACCATCTACCGCTTCTGCAGGGAAGAGGTCGCGCCTCTTTGCGAAGAATCCGACCGTAAAGGCGAGTTCAGTTTCGAGGTCTGGCGGAAGCTCGGCGGCATGGGGCTCCTGGGACTTCCCATACCGGAAACTTACGGGGGCGCCGGCGCTGATTTCATAACCTGCTGCATTGCGGGCGAGGCCATGGGGCACGCCGGCGTAGACGGCGGCCATCTCCTGGCCCTTGGCGCCCACAGCTATCTTTGCGCCGCCAATATCGTCGAACACGGTACGGAGGAGCAGAAGCAAAAATATCTTCCGGGCCTGGCGACGGGCGACGACATCGGCTGCATGTGCCTGACGGAACCGAGCTGCGGTTCGGATGCGGGAGCCCTGCTGACGGCGGCCGTGAGGAAAGGCGACAAATATATCCTTAACGGTTCCAAGACCTTCATCACCAATGCCCCGGTTGCCGGGGTATTCATTGTATTCGCCACGCTCGACCGATCAAGAAAGCACAAGGGAATAACTTGCTTCATCGTGGACCGTGACACACCCGGCCTGTCCACGGGTAATCCCATGCACAAGATGGGCGTCAAGTGTTCGACTACCTCCGAGGTCTTTTTTGAGGACTGCGAGGTCCCCGCGGAGAACCTGCTTGGCGGCGAGGGGAACGGCTGGAATATAGCCCTGGGGGGAGTTGAGTGGGACCGCAGCACCCTGCTCTCCCCTTTCCTCGGGAACGCGATGTTCACGCTGGAGAGCTGCTCCCGTTATGCCAGCGAGAGACGGGCCTTCGGCCAGCCGATCGGGGAATTCCAGTCCATCCAGAACCGCATAGCCGATATGCGGGTT
>DAOSJS010000540.1:0-2128 GCA_035367355.1 Candidatus Hydrogenedentota bacterium | reverse complement strand
CATCCTCTGTATTCATGCCGCCGATATCGACCACCGCAAAATGCGGGCCGATTTCGGCATTACCTACGATGTTGATGTCCTCAAACTCATCGATGATTTGCGCCGGGAATGGGATCTCGAAATTACCGCTGTCGTCATCACCCGGTACCAGGAGCAACCCTCCGCCCAGTCGTTCAAGAACTTGCTCGAACGGCGTGGCATCCGGGTGTATACCCATCGCGCTACAAAAGGGTACCCCACCGATGTGGACGTTATCGTCAGTGAGGAGGGTTACGGCAGCAATTCATACATCGAGACTTCCAAACCGCTGGTGGTGGTCGCCGGACCCGGACCCGGAAGCGGCAAGCTTGGCACCTGCCTGTCTCAGCTCTACCATGAGCATCGCCGCGGTGTGCAGGCGGGGTACGCCAAGTTCGAGACCTTCCCCATCTGGAATCTTCCCCTCAAACACCCTGTGAATATGGCCTACGAGGCGGCAACCGCCGACCTTAAGGACGTGAATCTGATCGATCCGTTCCATCTCGAGATGTACGGGCGGACGGCTGTCAATTACAACCGTGATGTAGAGGCCTTCCCCGTCCTTAAACGCATTCTCGAGCGAATCATGGGAGCGGAGACCTGCTACCGCTCCCCAACCGATATGAGTGTCAATCGAGTCGGTTTCGGCATTATCGATGAAAAGAGAGCGCAGGAAGCCGCAACGCAGGAAGTCATCCGGCGAGTGCTCCGCTACCGATGCGAATTCATGATGGGCCTTGCCTCACGGGATACCGTGGAACGAGCTGAACTCATCATGAACGAGCTCGGCGCACAAATCGAAGACCGGCGTATGGTACAGCCGGCCCGGGACGCCGCCAAGCGGGCTGAAGCCGGGCAAAAAGGTCATGACGGGGTCTATTGCGGCGCTGCCATCGAACTCCCGGACGGCGCCATCCTCACCGGCAGCAATTCGCCCCTCATGCACTCCACCGCCAGCGCTGTGCTCAACGCCATCAAGCATCTCGCGGAGATCCCGGACAAAATTCATCTCATCGCCCCGAACATCATCAACGCGATTGGAAACATGAAACGCGACATCAAGGACGGCAAGTCGATCAGCCTCAATCTCGAGGAAGCGCTCATCGCGGTCGGCGCCTCCGCTCCCTTTAACAGCGCCGCGCAAATCGCCATCGAACAGCTGGTGAACCTGCGCGGTTGCGATATGCACACCACGCACATTCCCACCCCGGGCGACGAGGCCGGACTGAGAACGCTCGGTGTGAACCTCACCAGTGATGCACTCTTCGCTTCGGACAATCTCTACCTGGCGTAAGCGTGCATTTTCCCTGTGGAATCGGCCGTTCTGGAACCGGGGCGTTTGTGCCTCGAAAAGTTGACGACATTTGCGGGCTTGTGGATACTATGTTTTCCTTAATGTACAGCCCGCCAGGGGGAGGCCTGTTGCCCAGTGGAGCAGGCCGTCCATGGCAACCTGTATTTCGGGAATACCAGACGCCGTGAACCAATCGTGGCGCTGCACCGCTGCGAAAAACTGGGGAAGAATCATGGAAAGTGCCACCATCCAGAACACGCACGAGAACCCACCCGCCCATCCGCCCGCCGCGCGGCCCGAACGGCTCGCCTCGATCGACGCCCTGCGGGGCTTCGACATGTTCTGGATCATCGGCGGCAACCCGCTGGTCCTGGCGTTTCTGGGCATGTTCTTTGATCCGGTCCCGCAATGGCTCGAATATCACTTTGAACATGTCAAATGGGAAGGATTTTCGGCCTGGGACCTCATCATGCCGCTCTTTCTGTTTGTGAGCGGCGTCTCCCTGCCGTTTTCACTTGCCAAGTGGACCGGTTCCAGCGGAAAGGGGAAAGATCGGAAAGCGCTCTATATTCGGCTCGCTCGCCGGATACTGCTGCTGTGGGTGCTCGGCATGCTGGTGCAGGGAAACCTCCTGAGATGTGATCTGTCCCGGCTGCACTTGTACTCAAATACCCTGCAATCCATCGCAACCGGCTATCTCGTGGCCACCCTTCTGTTGTTGTTCTGCTCCATCCGGGGGCAGCTTGCCGCGGCCGTGGCTCTCCTCCTGGGATACTGGGGCCTGATGGTGCTCGTGCCCGTTCCCGGGCATGGCGC
>DAOSJS010000539.1:0-2137 GCA_035367355.1 Candidatus Hydrogenedentota bacterium | reverse complement strand
CATACCCCGGCACCTTATGGAAGTTGCGGGTTCCTTTCTTCAACGGCAAGCCCAAAGGGTGGCGCTGGCGTTGCGTCAAGGTGGTGGCAAAGCGGGCAATCTCGCGCCGGCCAGCCACGCCTGCAGGGTCGGCCGGCCGTTTTGAAGCGAAAGACCTTTCATCCCAGCCCGCTGAAATCGAAAAACGGCGTTGGGTTTAGGAAAATCTTTTCCCCTCATCTACCGAAACTCAGGCGCCGATAACAAAAGGCCCTGCGGAAATGAACTTTTTCTGGTATTTTTGTGTTGCGCTTGTTGAGGGGGGGGCGCTACTATTACATTTAACTCAGTGGTGTAGCGCCACAGTGGGGCTACCTGAGCGGTTACACTTGGCGTTTAAACGCGCAGGCGTTCTCGTTTGATGTATTGGCTTGCCAAAGTTACGGCTTATAGGATCTTATCCGCCCTCCCGGGTGGTGCCGTGTTGTATCGGTTCATTCAGGAGCGCGTTACCAAATCGCTGGTGCCGGCCAGCGAGCGTGTGAGCCAGAAGATTGATGTGGGGCTGGAGTATTTCTGCTGGCTGGCCAACCACGGACTGCGCGAGCGCCTGATCGAAGGGGTGCATTTGGACTTTGGCGCGGGTTGGCACCCCACTATTCCGCTGCTCTATTACTGCCTGGGGGTAAAGCGGCAGCATCTGCTCGATGTGGCGGCGAATCTGGATGGGCAGATGCTGGGGCAGACGATTAAGGCGTTTCTCACCGTCGTCACGAATCCGCAATGGCCGCATCGCGCGAAGCTGGGGCGGTTGCCGCCCCAGCTTGAAAACTCGAACTGGCGGGAGCACCTCGCCGCGATGGCGATTTCTTACCACGCACCGTACTCAGATACCTTTGCCGCGCTGGCGGGCAGCGTGGATGTGGTCACCAGCACGCAAGTGCTGCTCTACGTTCCGCGTCCAGTAATGCCTGGTCTTTTCAGCCAGGTCCACGCCAGCCTGAAGCCTGGCGGAGTGTTTATGGCGACGGTCCATCTCCGGGATATCCTCGCGGGGAACCCCCATACCAGCACTGACAAATACAACCATCTCAAGTACTCGCCTGAGTTATGGGAGCGGTGGTTCAACTCTTCGATCATGTCTTTCAATCGGTTCAAGGCGCCCGATTATCGCGAGATGCTGGAGCGAGCCGGATTTGAGGTGGTTCATTTCGAGGAGGAGCCGGCAACGACCGAGGACTACGCCGAGCTGGACCGCATCGAGATTCATCGGTGTTTCCAGCACTACACCCGGGAGGAGTTGGCAGCCCGGGGATTGTTCTTTGTAGCTCGCAAGCAATGATCCTGATTCTGACTTATCACAAGGTCCTCCCGGGCCTGGACCACGAGTCTGGGTTTTATAGTATCCAAGCGGAGCAACTGGAACGCCAGTTGGAGTTGCTGGCGCAAAGCGGCCTCCACGCGCTTTCCCCGGAGGAGTTGGTTGAGAATGGTCCGGCGGCTTCGCGGGCCTATTTTCTAAGCTTCGATGACGGGACCACGGACCATTACAAAATCGTGCTACCCATGCTGGCGCGTTACGGATGCCGGGGAGTTTTCTTCGTTCCCACCGCTTGGCTGGACCGACCGGGGTTCCTCAGCTCCAAGCAGGTCATCGAGCTGAGCCAGGCAGGACAAACCATCGGCCTCCACAGCCACGAGCATCGGCGACTGGATCAACTGGGAGAGAAAGAAATCCGTATGCAGATGGATGCATCGCGCCAGATCATTGGAGATTTGACGGGCAAGCCCCCGCTTTTCTTCGCCCCGGTGGGTGGCTATATGAACCGGACTGTTCGGCGCATGGCCTTGGAATCAGGGATCCGCGTCATCCGGACCTTGGAATGGGGTTACAATCACGAGTTTGACGGTGCCGCGCTGCAAAGCATCCCGGTGAATCGCCATTGCACGGAACGCAAGTTCCGACAGCTCCTGGAGTTTCGCCGCCGGTCCACGATGCTCTACGCAGCCAAGGAGATTACCAAGAAGATGATTCCTGGCCGGGCGTACAAATCGCTACGCCGTTTTGTGTTCGAACATTCCGCAGAAAAGTGGGCCGCATGGAGACGCACTCGAGACTGATCATCGGGGCGGGCCTGACCGGCCTTTCCTGCGCGTA
>DAOSJS010000538.1:0-2139 GCA_035367355.1 Candidatus Hydrogenedentota bacterium | reverse complement strand
CCGGGCGCGCTGGTGGGAGCCGAAACGGTAGGCCCCCTTGACCTCGACGCAGGTCAGGCGGCCAGTCGTCTGGTCGGCATATACCCAGTCGGGCGTATAGCGGTGGCCGTTGCGGAGCTTAAACGTGATCGCCTCGTACCCGGCCTCGATGCCCTGGGGCGCCAGTATCTCGCGTTCGTACCTGGCCTCGGTCTTGTTTGGCCCTTTGGCTGTTTTTTGGGGCTGGCTTGCCACAGGCGGGGTTTTCTCGGGCCGGGGGATCAACGGCCCACGGGGCACGGGATCGGCGGCCAGGCGGGGCGTCTGGCCCTCGCGTATCTGCCGCTGGAGCCGCTCGGGCAGGTCATCCAGGCGCAGTGGTTTGCCAAACCCGGTCATTGCCTCTCCTTTCCCTTGACGCATAGCGCTCTGTTGGGCAACTCTCCCCTGTGTTGGTAGTAGTAGCCCATGATCCTGTTCTTCTCCACTTCGTCCCATCCGCACTCGCGGTGGCACGGCAGCACAGCGTTGTATTCCGTCGCGTCCAGCGGGTGATACCACTGCGGCAATGCCGCCGGGTGCCCCCGCTTGTCAACGTGCTGGCACCGTTTCCATGCGTCCGCCGGATCGCTCCCGTGTCCGCACAGGACATAGGTTGAGATTCTGGACTTGGCGACCTTGTGCTTTCGCAGCAGGTCATAGGCTCGCGTCCATGCGTCCGTCAGCGCGGAGTGGTCAAGTGCAAGCCGGACCTTCGCCCCGCGCAGCCGCCCGATCCTATCCGCGTGGTGATCGTTCATCAAGCGAGCGTCAAGCCCCTGGTTGAAGTCGCACCAGTCGTGCCTTTCCAGCCTGTCACACACACGGTCAAAGTGTGGCTGGCTCGACGCCAGCAGGTTGTTGTCGCAGATGATCGGACGGTCGGGCCAATCTTCCAACTCGCGGAAGTCTCCCTCTGTGATTGGAACGGCGCAGAACGAACACCTACGCACGCATCCCACGGTTGTCCGCGTGGCCTGCGGGTTCATGCGCTGCAACGCGCCTTCGCACTGGTCGCCAATCTCGACCCATTCCGGCAGGTTTGCCAGCAGTTCCGGCAGCTTCACCTTTGCCAGCCGCACAGCAGGACCGCCAATGACAACGCGCTTGTGAAACATGTCGGGGTGTCGCGCTTCGCGCATCACTTCCGGCATGTTCCAAGTGAACGGGACCGACACGAAAAGCGTTGTGCCTTCCGTCCACTTCGTCGGCCCCTTTGTCCATTCGTGCGTCATTCGGCCACCGAATCCTTGCCCAACAAGCCGGTGGAGGTTACGGCGTTCCGCCGAACCTCACCGGCAGCGTTGGAACTCACATGACAGTTGCAGTCATGGCGGGCATTGACGTTCACCGCGCAATCCGGCGTTGGCCCAGAACAACGCGGTGCCGCATGGCACGCCTTGTCATGCTCGCAACGGCTACAGTTCTGCGTTCCGTTGCCCTCGTAGTGGTCGCAGACAGGGGGCAAACTCGACATTCCATCATACCCCCACTCGCGCCAGTTACACACGCAACCGTCCGGTATTTCCAGCCAGTCCGGCAGGTGATGCTCCTCTTGAGTCTCGCCGCACACTTTGCATATTTTCATGATGCCTCCTGGTCAAAGTTAAACTCGGCATGCGGGAGAACCTTCGGGTTCTGGCTATCAATCCACGCCCTCACGAAGACCTCCGCGACTTCCGGCACGATCGCATTGCCGTAGCCCCGCAGGAGTCCCATGCGGCCGGGTATCCCATCAGCCAGCGGGAAAAGCGCGGGTTCAGCCGGAACCCGGCGGGCCTTGCCGTCTCGGCATTGGATCGTGTCGCATCCTGCCCAGCCTGGGCGCTCAGGGGGTCCGCCACGCCCCGCGAGTGGCGCATCCCCGCCGACTCCGCATCCGCGGCCCGCGGCGTGGCCCACGCCGCCAGAGACTCCACCGCAACGGTCGGCAGGCTTTTCTGCGTTCCGCGCTTCCCGTTGTTCCGGTTCTGGAATCCCCTGCGGGCTTCCTCCGCCTCCGGCGTCGGCCAGCCTGTCAGCGTCACCGCATCCTGTAGCCTCACATGGTGCCCTCCCGCCATCCGCTTCTCCGCATCCTGCGCCCCGCCCGCGCCCTGCATCGCGTCCGGCGTCGGCCAC
>DAOSJS010000537.1:0-2147 GCA_035367355.1 Candidatus Hydrogenedentota bacterium | reverse complement strand
ATTTCGCGGAGAAAATCGCGCTTCCAGCGCTCGCCCAGGAACTGCTCTGCGGCGTACACCGCGACATGTTTTGCGGCCAGTCCGGTTTCGCGACGGCTCCGCAACAACCCCTGCACGCAGCTGGGACACGCCGTGAGTATCAGCTCGTCGTTCCCCGTTTCCGCGGATTGCACCAGCCGGGTCTTGCGGCCGCGTATGGTTTCGGATATGTCCGGCCTCGACATGGAAAGCGTTCCCACCTCCCCGCAGCAGTACGGAACGGCGCGGGGCGCGGTGCCGAAGAGCCGGGTGATCACTTTTTCGCTGCCGGCCGCTTTCAGGGGCGTGTGGCACGGCTCGTGGTACATCAGCGGCAGGTGCAGGCCGGGCTCGGCCCGGTACAGTCCCTCGCGGTAGATGAATTCCGAGATGTCGGTGAGGCCGGCGCCGCTGAAAATATTCTCCACCTCGTACTTCTCAATCATGTCGTAACAGGTGCCGCAGGAAACGATGATGTCCGAAATGTCCATGTAGCCGATGATGTCGGCGATCCGGTGAAGGAGTATCCGGTTCTCGTAGCTTTTAATGTTTGCGCGGTCCTCCTGCCCGTTGGCCAGGAAGGGATAGCCGCAGCAGAGATATTCCGGGGGGATAACGACCCGCACCCCGGCGCGGTAGAGAAGGGCGATGACCGCCATGCTTATCTCCGGGAACATGCGCTCCGAGCCGCAGCCCGGAAAATAGATGACGCTTTTTTTGACCGGGATACCGGGGTTCTCAAAGGAGTAGATATTGTTGGCCCCCTTCAGGCCCAGGCGCTCCCGCAGGGTGCGCTCGCCGGCATTGCCCGGGAGGGGCGAGCTCAGGATGAGGCTCAGCTTCGGAACGACCTTCCCGGTCAGGTAGCGGAAGGGGCGGTTCAGGTAATACCCGAACTTCTGGGCGTTGTATCCCAGCCTGTACATGAGCGGGCGCATCACCTTGTTGAAATAATAGCCCTTGCGGCGCAGGTAAAAGAGCGCGAACTGCGTCATGAGCTTGAAGCTCTTTTTCCGGCGCGCGACCAGGAGCTTCCGTATCATGAGGGTGATCTCGCCGAAGTCGATCTTGACGGGGCACGGAACGGCGCATTTATGGCAGATGGTGCAGTGATCGGAAATATCCTGCAGCTTCCGGAAATTCTTGAAAAAGGTCGTGGAGGTCTGGGCGTCGTAGAGCACCGCCTCCATGACCAGGGCAACGCCGAGGATCTTGTTCCGCGGGTTGAAGAACATGGTCCCGCCGGGATAGTGGGTGTTGCACACCGCCTTGCACTTGCCGCAGCGCACGCACGATGCCATGGAGCCCATGAGCTCCTCGAGGTCGGTCGCCTCGAGAATGAATGCCTCCAGCTCCAGGAGATTGAAGGACGGCGTGTAGATGCGCGAAAGCGGGAAGTCCGCCGTCAGCTTTCCGGGGTTGAAGAGGTCCTCGGGGTCGGTATCACGGTTGTACCGATCGAAATCGTCGAGTATGGCGCGGTCGATGTAGCGGAGCTTCGTGAGGCCGATGCCGTGCTCGCCCGAAATGACCCCTCCCAGGGCCACGGCCTGCTTCATGACGATGCCGGCTGTTTCGTCCGCCTCCTGCATCATGGCGTAGTCGTTGGAATGGACCGGTATGTTGACGTGTATGTTGCCGTCGCCCGCGTGCATGTGCGTGGCGATGATGATCTTTCTCTTGCGCTCCGCGTTGATGACCTCGTCGATCCCGTCGATCATTTCCGTGTAGCCGTGGAGTATCTTCGGGATGAACCGCTCCACGTCGTCACGGAACGATATGGTTGCGGCGCCGTCCTGCACCTGCCGGAAGATGCCGTCGGGGCCGGTGTCGTCAAACTGCTCCAGCCATGCCGTATAGCGCTGTTTCACCTCGTCCAGGTGGGCGCGGCAGGCGTCTATGCGGCCGACGGTGAACTCCTGCATCGCCGCCCGGTCGCGCTGCGCCAGGTATTCATCGGCGCGGGCGATGCAGTTCAGGGCGTTCGCGAGCTCTTTGCGGAGGTTGAGGCGCTCGACGAAATCGGCAAAGGCGGGCAGCTCCTCCAGGGGAATGACGATGTCCTCGTTGAGCTTGAAGGCGTTGGTGTGCTTCGCGATGGCCCCCAGGTTCTTGCGGTCGCTCCAGAA
>DAOSJS010000536.1:0-2149 GCA_035367355.1 Candidatus Hydrogenedentota bacterium | reverse complement strand
TGCGGCGCTGGTCGCGGCTGTGGGGGAAATCGTCTGGCTGGCGCTCGGTTCGCCGCAGACCGACGTGCCGGTGTGGCTGTGGACGGCGGGACTGATTGCTGCCGTCGCGGGTACAACGGCGGCCTGGCGGCTGGTTCACGGCGTGAGCCTGCGTGAGGCCGCCGTCTGGCTGGACGCGCACCTGGGCCTTCGTGAGCGGATGGCGACGGCTGCGGAATTGGCTGATTCGCCCCAGGCCGACTCGCCGGCCGCAACGTGCGTGTATGCCCAGGCCGCCGCCGCGATGGCCGGACGAGAGGTGCGGAACCTTCGCATGTGGCGCCAACGGCGGGGGACGTTCGGCGCGGTCGTCGTGGCGATGGGGCTTTGTGCGGTGCTGGCGGCACTCGGCAGGCCGGTCACGCCCCTGGCCCGCTCGCTGGAAACTCTCAGCGAGACCGACTGCGCCCGCCTGGCGGCCCGTCTGCGAGAGGAATCGCGAACCGTCGGCGCGGAGACCTCCATCGAATTGGCCAGGGCAGCCCAGGCCATCGAGGTGCGAAACGCCGAGGAGCTCGCCCAGGCGATCGAAAAACTCAGGGCGCTGGGCTACCAGCCGCTCGACGTGCTACCCGCGAGCCTGCTGGCGGCCCTGGACGCCGGTTCCGACCGTGGCGGGGGGAAAGGGGAAGGTGAAACGCCTTCTTCAACCACTTCGCCCGGTGACGAAACGCCTGCGCCCGGCGAAACGCCGTCGGGTGGGCCGGTGCTGGTGTATGACCCGCTGTATGACGTGCCGGCCGGACAGGACACCGCAACGGCTCCCTTGCAGGCTACGTTGCCGGAGAACCTCAGCCCGCGCGATGCCGCATGGGCCAGGGCGCGTCAACGGGCGACGGCAGCCCTGGCGTCGGGGCGCGTGCCGGATCGCTATCGCACGCTCGTGCGGGACTTTTTCGCAGCGGAGCGGTAAGCTATACAATCCAACAGACTTGCCTCTTTGGTGGAAGCTTTTTTATGCCCCCAATATTTATCATCCTCTCTGTGAGGTTCTGTACTCATCGATTAAAGCTGAAATCTCTTTAACGAAGTGGTTCCATGAATATATTTCATATGCGAGCTGTTTCAATTCCGTCATTGGAATTCCCCAACTACGAGCATTCCGCAACCATTTGAGAGATTCCGTGTTGCTAAAGTAATTCTCGCATCTGTTTCGAAGGATACCGCGGATATAGAGGATATCCTTCAAGTCTGGGTCAGTTTTAGAATCTCTTTCGACATTTAGAATTGGCTGTATTTTATTGAACGCGGTTTCCCAAGATTCCTTGGTTACCTGACCATCATTTGGAAATTCTAGATACGTTGAGGCGGAAGCATCCATGGCTCGCATAATTTCTTCAATAGAAAATTTCGTCAACCATTTCCGTATTTTTTGCCGCCCTCTATCGTTTGGCACAAAACCGGGAGCAAGATTGCCCCAATAATCGGAAAGTCTTGCAATCGCCTGTGACTGAAGGTCTCGTAGTCCCTCCATCCAGTCCATCATCATTTCAATTTGTTCGCGTCTATCTTGGAGCTCATCAAGCTGTGCTTTCCGTTTTTTTACAGCCGAATTATCATCTAAGGGTTTGTCGCGTTTTCCGAGATTACAAGATGCGCAAGATGTAATGAGATTCGTAATATCATTAGTTCCTCCAGCAGCCACAGGTTTTATATGGTCGACATGGAGCAGTACATCGGGAGCAGAAGCTCCGCAATACTGACACTTGAATGAGTCGCGTTTAAAGACATCAAAGCGGAGTTTCTTTGGGATCGGTTGTCGTTCAACGCGTTGTGGTTCAGAGTTGGTCATAATTCACGCACCCTATCGACCGCACTCCCCGATCCCTAGCGTAACATATGTTATAACATTATCTACTCAGAACCCATTGCAAACATCAAGAAGACTGCGCCAGTACTGCAGATGACTACGAAATTCCCCAACGAAGACGAGCGCATGAGAAAGCTGCGACGAAACAATGTAATCTTTTTGTCTTGCGCCTACCGTCCCGCCAGTTCCTTCATGACGGCTGCATCGCGGGCGGACAGGTCGGGATATTCCGCATCGCTGCCGACGTCCGGGCGGCGTTTCCAGCTGCGGGCGCACCGCTGGTACTTCTCCCGCGTGTCG
>DAOSJS010000535.1:0-2151 GCA_035367355.1 Candidatus Hydrogenedentota bacterium | reverse complement strand
TGCTGGGGCTGGGCTATGTGACGAACCAAGCGGAACGGGATGTGCTCTACCCGGAAGGTATCAACTGCGTCGCCGCGTTGCCCGATGCCGGCATCTGCCTGTGGGGCCAGAAGACGCTGCAGTCGCAGCCGTCGGCCACCGACCGCATCAACGTGCGGCGGCTGATGATGCATATCGAAAAGGCGGTGGCGAAATCCTCGCAGTTCGTGGTGTTCGAGCCGAACTTGCCTATCACCTGGCGGGCGCTCATCCGGCTGGTCGCCCCCTTCCTGCAGGACATCAAGGACAAGGGCGGGGTATACGACTTCGCCGTCCAGTGCGACGAAGAGACAAACACCCCCGTGGTCATCGACCGCAACGAACTGGTCTGTCGCGTCTTTGTGAAACCCACCAAGACCGCCGAGTTCATCGAACTCAATTTCATCCTCACCGCTACCGGTGGGGCCTTCAAGGAGCTGCTGTAATGGCGATTGCGTACTGTCTGGGGTGCAAGGCGAATCGGGAAGTGAAGGATTCGCGGTATGAAACGGCCGCCAATGGCGTGCTGTGTGTCAAGGGCGTCTGCCCGGTGTGCGGGCGCAAGATCGCCCGCCTGCTGGGCAAGCCGAAAGCGGACGGCAAAGGAGACCTGCGATGAAAATCTATCTCGATCCCGGTCATGGGGAAGGCGTGAAGGGCACCCCCGATCCGGGAGCCATCGGCCCGACCGGGCTGACGGAAAACACTGTGACCTTTGACCTGGCGAAACGGCTGGGGCATCTGCTGCGCGAGAAAGGTTACCAGGTGCTGGGAGCCACGCTCACCGCCGCGCGGGATGATGAGAATCTCAACGAGGCGATTGCCGCCGCCAACGCGCAGGGCGCTGAGTTGTTTCTCTCCCTCCACTGCAATGCCGCGGCCTCGCCGAAAGCCCGTGGGGTGGAGACCTGGTATGGCGGCAGCGGTACGGCACAGGTGGTAGCCGAGGCCATCCTCCATCGCATCGGCGAGCAGATCGCTGGCGGCAAGGGGGCGTGGGTCCAGGGACGGCGCTACCCACTGGTCAATCGCGGGGCGAAGAAGGGCCGTTTTGCCGTGCTCACCAAAACGCGCATGCCCGCGGTGCTGGTGGAACTGGCGTTCATTTCGAACAGCCAGGAAGAAGCGTGGTTGAAGGAACGCACGGTGCGCCAGCAATTTGCCCAGGCCATCGCCGATGCCATCGACGACGTCTATCGACGTAAAGGAGTCTGATCATGGAGTTACTGAAACTCGTCCTGACCAACTGGGACGCGCTCATTACGCTGCTCATCGCCGTCATCGCGGTGGTGAAGCTCACCGGCTGGGGGCGGGCCAACGCGGAAGCGCTGCAGACCGTGGTGGATGCCATCGAAAAGCTGCAGCAGACCGAGGTGAAGGGGGAAGTGTCCCGGATGCAGTCCGGCCTCTCTGAAGTGGCCCAGGATGCGCTGGAGGATGCCGTGTTCGCCGCCGACCGGAAGAAGAAGCCGCTGCCGCCCATCCTGCGCATCTGCCGGGAAGCGCTGCGGGGCCTATTTACGGTGCGCGGGTGAGCCGACATGGACCTCTTCCGCCATGACGATGAACCAGGGGATCGGGGTCGCTGGTATGGCAAATACCGCGCCTTCGTGCGCGATAACAGCGACCCCGAGCGCTTAGGCCGGCTGCGGCTGGAAATCCCCGCCGTGCTGGGTACCGGCCCGGACGCCTGGTCGGCCTGGGCCAGCCCGTGTTTCCCGTATGGGGGCAATCCGGACTGCGGCCTGTATCTGCTTCCCGAAGTGGGCGCGTCCGTGTGGGCCGAGTTTGAGGCGGGTGATGTCCAGGCTCCGATCTGGAGTGGGGTGTGGCTGGCGGGTGCAAATCCCGGTGAAATGCCGGCGGAAGCGGCCGCCAGCCCCACCACCTGTAAAGTCCTGAAGACGGCATCGGGACATACCTTGCTCTTTGAGGATGCCGCCGGCGCCCAGCGCATCCTATTGCGGGATGCCGGTGGCCAGCAGGTGCTCCTCGATGTCGCCGGCGCGAACATCGCCATCATCGGCGTCGGGGAGATCACCCTGCAGGATGGCGCGGGCAGTCGCATTGTGTTGAATGGCGGGAGTATTCGCATTGCCGCCGCTGGACAGGTCCTGATCAATTCATGAGGTG
>DAOSJS010000534.1:0-2158 GCA_035367355.1 Candidatus Hydrogenedentota bacterium | reverse complement strand
CAAACCACGATGTCGCCGGTTCCGGCGGATAACTCGGCCCTGAACGCCGCCGGTGTCACTTCATCGCCCCACCAAGTTTCATCCGATATCGCGCCCTCAAGGTAGAGCGTTCGCTCTTCTCCGGATTCCACAAAATTCCAGAACTTCTTCAATTCGTTTCACCCCCTTTGCCGTACGGTGCGCCAACGTCCTTAAGGCGCACCATGTTTCCATTGACCATATAAAAATCGCCCCCTTCGGATTGAGGAATCAGGTTCATATCCTCCAGCTTTCTCACGTCGTTAGGGCTGAAAAAGCCGTTTTGAATCCCCACGGCGTAGCCTTTCATGCGGGTTTCATAATCCCCGCGCAGTAGGCCGTCTAAGTTAAACTTTATGAAAACGCGGCTCTGTTCAGAAGGCAGAATGAGTGCCTGGTGCATGGACTGTTCCCAGCGCACAACCCATGGGTCAAGGGTGTACTTGACGAATTCGAGGCTCTGCTGTTCAATGTTGGAAAAGCTGGATTTCTCCAAGTCGCCGATCATATGCGGTGGGATGCGAAAAATGCGAGCAATTTCGTTCAGCTGGAACTTGCGGGTCTCAAGGAATTGCGCCTGATCCGGCGGGATGGAGACCTGATGGAACTTGAGTCCGTCCTCCAGCACGGCCACCTTCCCGCTGTTTTTAGCGCCTTTATAAAGCGCCTCCCACGCGTCCCTGATGGAGGCCGGGTTCTTGATGGCCTGCGGGTGCTCCAAAATCCCGCCGGGATTCGCGCCGTTGGCGAAGAAGCTGGCCCCGTAATCCTCGGTGGCGATTGCCATGCCCACGGCGTTCTTGGCGAGGGCGATGGGAGAATACCCCACCAACCCGTCGTAGGAAAGGCCGGGGATATGCAGCACTTCCTCCCGCTGGAACGCGATGCCGCCGCTTTTTTCGCCCGGATGCCGTTCGTCCGTATCGCGCCAGTAGGTGTAATAGAGCTTGCCGTTATCTCCTCGGCTTACATCCATTTTACTGGGTAGAAGCGGATAGAGTGCCAACACCCTGCCGCCGCCGTCGCGGATGATCTGCGCGTAGGCGTTTCCGAAGAGGAGAAGATGGCTCATAAGGGTTTCCCGGAACACAAAGCTGGTCATCTCCGGGTTGGGCGCGTTATGAAGAAGATTGTAGAGATGGTGTTCGGGGATGATCCGGGTGCCGTTTTCTTCGTAGCGGTACACATGCAGCGGCAGACTGCCGATTGCTTCCGAAATCACCCGAACACAGGCGTACACCGCCGCCGTCTGCATAGCGGTCATTTCGTTCACATAGGTGCCGGAGGACGAACCGCCCCAGAAGATACTGCGGCTGGTCGTAAGGCTGTCGCTGGCTTTTTTCTTGCCGAACCTTGAAAATATACCCATCGGCGGCTTCCTCACTCGCTGAAATAAAACCCGTCCGGGTGATTGATGTCGATAATCAACATCCCGCGCTCGTCATATACACTGCCGTGCCGCTCATGCGCAATCGCCCGGTCAAGCGCCATGATGGCGGCGACGGCACCGTCGATTCTCTCGGTCGCTTTCTCCTTGTCGGGCTTGATGTTTCCGGCTTCGTCGGATTTTACGACGATGTTGTCAAAATTCCAGCGGAGGATCGGATGCCCGCCGTGGGCAATCTTTTTCTCCAGCGCCAGCCGCATGAGTTCCTTACTCGCGGGGGACATGGAGGCATAGCCCTGCCCGAACCGGGCCATTTCGAACCCGGCGTCCTCAAGGTTCTGCCGCAAAAGCGCCGCCCCCCAGCGGTCGAAGGCAATTTCCTGAATGTTATAGATCTCGCTCAAACCCTGAATTTTCTTTTGAACAAAATTGTAGTTGATCACTTCGCCGTCGGTGGCCTCTAAAATCCCCTTTGCCGCCCATTGGTCGTAGGGAACATGGTCTTTGAGCACACGCTTGTGCATCATAGCCTCCGGAATCCAGAAGAAGGGAAGCATGACATATTTGCCGTCATCGTCCTCAGGCGGGAAAACCAGCACAAGAGCAGTCATATCCTCCGTGGTGGAAAGATCAAGCCCGCCGTAGCATTTGCGCCCGGCCAGAGATTTAAGGTCAATATCGAAGGCGCATTTATCCCAAACTTCCATGGGCATCCAGCGTGTGGACTGCTTTACCCATTGGTTGAGGTTAAGC
>DAOSJS010000533.1:0-2160 GCA_035367355.1 Candidatus Hydrogenedentota bacterium | reverse complement strand
TGGACGCAGCGGCGCTTGTGAACATGGCCCTGCTTGGGCAGAGAGTTGAACCCAAGACGGCTGAGCAGATCAGGGAGATCGTGAGCGCGGCGGACGCGCCGGTGATTCTCAAGGGTATCATGACGCCGGAAGACGCGGTGATCGCCGCGGAGGCCGGCGCGGCGGGCATAGTCGTGTCCAACCACGGCGGGAGAGCCCTGGATCACACGCCTGGGACGGCGGACGTGTTGCCCGGCATAGTCCGCGCTCTGAGGGGCGGGGGCCAAGTAGCCGTGCTTGTGGATGGTGGTGTGCGCAGCGGGGTGGATGTCCTTAAGATGCTGGCGTTGGGCGCCGACGCTGTGCTGGTAGGCCGGCCGTTGGCCGTTGCGGCGGTGGGCGGCGGGGCGGAAGGTGTGCGTCTGCAGTTGGAGGAGTACGCAAAGCAACTGCACATGGCGATGATGCTTACCGGATGCGCGTCGCTTGCGGATGTGACCGGTAAGATCCTTGGATCATCTCGTGGATAGTCTGCCCGTAGCTGGGCGGCTTGAGAATGTCCTCGGCTGCACTGATCACGAGGGCGGGCACTCGAACCTCGGACAGCCTGTCTGTCACGTCCAGAGTGAGGAAGTTGCGGCATAGTTCGGCGAAAGCGTTCATCCACTGAGAGGTGACTGTCTTCCCGAAAAGCTGTGCGTAATCGTCTAGCCATTTCTTGTGCGTTGCATAGAACGATTTGGAATAGACCGTTGGCGCCATCACCTTGAAAAACAGCGTCCCGTTGTAGGTCTTGGCCGCTTCAATCCACGATTCAACCATGGCCTTGAGGAAGGGATCGCTCTCGCTCACTGCGGTGCCCAGGGTCAGCGATTTCACGCGCCCGGGGTACATCAGGGCGAAATACATGCCCACCTCTGCGCCATACGACACGCCCACGATGTGCAGTCTATCGATTCCCAGTGAGTCGAGGAGTGCGGCCATGTCGCGAGCGTGCATTGCAAACGTGATACCTTCCGAAACCAGCGTGGACTTGCCTTGCCCTCGGAAATCGTGCAACAGGACACGGTAGTTCTCGCTGAAGAACTGAGTCTGCGCCGCCCACCCCTCAGTCGACATCGCCACCCCGTTAAGGAATGCTACCGTTTCGTCTCCATCGCCTTTGAGGTCGTAGAAGAGACTGACGTCGTTGATCTCCAACTTCGGCATGCCATTCCCTCCAAGGTCCGTTTCCTTTATCCTGAACCTGCGAAGTTACATCTGGGTTACACAGGCAGGGCGTCCATGCGTCGGACGTTGGACGAGGTCTTTGAACAGTTTAGCAGGGCAGACGAGTAAGGATGACCACCGACGAGGCAACTCAGGCCTGCTCCGAATGGAGTATGATGACACAGTACTTTCATGGAGGCGGATCAGTATGGCAAAAGACGCACGGTCAAAAAAACGACAGTAGCTCTTCCGGCTTCATTGGTCGATAAGCTCAGAATACTCGCCCGCACTAAGCGAGTGCAGTCTGCCAACGCTGCTGTGACGATGTCGAAACCGTCGAGTACGATTTCCGACATGCTGACCGCGAGAGTGCGGAGACGATCCCGCAATGATAGACTATCGGTGGTCCGTATCCAGAATCTCCCCATCACTACTGTGCTGCCGATGACATCCATACGAAAAGCGGTCGCCGCTTCCTGGCTGTGCCCAAGGGAGAGAGCCATGAATCCTTGAGATAGCAGGTCCAGCGCTTGCGATATGTCGGGCTGGGTTGGTGCGAATAACGCCGCGTGCCTTTGCGAGTTGCAGGGACTCGGCTGTCAACGGCGAATCCACGGATACCGGCTATGGTTGTGATAGCGGGAACGAAGGCTGCTGGGGTTCGGACGGAGGACGACTGAGGAGGCGATGGCATGGACCGGGCAGAGGCTGTTATGACGCGGGTTGCCAGGCTGGACGACATTCCAGCCATGGCTCGAATAAGCGCCGACATCTGGGACGGCGATGACTACATACCGCGTGTGGCCAGGCAATGGATATGTGATCCGCAGGGACGGTTCATCGTGGCCGAATGCGACGGCGTGGTCAGGGGTTTTGGGAGACTGGCCATGCATACGCCCGCCGATGGGTGGCTTGAGGGGCTCAGGGTAGATTCGTCTTTCCGGAGGCATGGTGTGGCGAGGGCCATTGCCC
>DAOSJS010000532.1:0-2162 GCA_035367355.1 Candidatus Hydrogenedentota bacterium | reverse complement strand
ACCGACATCGCGCCCATCTCCAACGTCTCCATTCGCGGTATTGGCGCCGCGGTGCTGGAAGGGGCTGACCACCCCCGGGCGACGGGCGACAGCGCCAAAATTCTCGGGGAGCGCACGTACGGCACCGACGCCAACGTCGCAGATGAAAGCCAGTCCGGCGACTGGCGCAACATCGGCATCCTGCTGGCCTTTGTCGAACAGTTCAGCATCGAAAACATCCGGCTTGTCGATTCTCACGCCTGGGCGATCTCCCTCGAACGCTGCGCATATGGAATAATCCGCGATATCGACTTTGCCTCCACAGGATACAAGACCATCGATGGCAAGAAAGAGACCATTCTCAACCAGGACGGGCTCGATCTGCGCCAGGGATGTCACGATATTCTCATCGAAAATCTCACGGGATACACGGGCGACGACCTCCTCGCGCTCACGAACATCCTCCGGGCTGACGCCACTGCCGGTACGATCGAGTCGACCATGGTCAGCGCGGCTGTCAACCGCGGAGACGGCGCGGATGACATCCGCAACATCACCATTCGAAACCTTCGCGGATACTGCGCTGGAGGCCATCACATCGTGCGTTTCCTCAACGCCAGCGGACTCCGGATTCACGATGTCATCCTGGACGGCCTGATCGACACCTCCGGTTCCGCGCGGCCCTGCCGTGCTGCGATCAAAATCGGCGACAGCAATCCGCGCTGGGGTGGTGTTACCCCTCTGGGCGATACCTACCGGTTTTTTATCAGCAACATCATGAGCCGGTCCCAGCACACGGTGCTGATCGCCGGCTCACTGTCTGAATCCATCGTCTCCAACGTGATCAAATATGAAGCAGAAGGGCCACCCATCACCATGGAATCCGGTGAAGACAACGTCCGTAACGTCATCTTCAGCAACGTCCGGGAAATGACGCCGCCCGGGGAATAGGCTGGGATATTCCGGCGCTCAGCGCGAGACGGCGTCTGCCAGTATGGGTGTCACGCCGCGGCTCTCCAGGATCCGGTTGAACTCAACCAGTTCCGCATCATCCACGATGGTGTAGAGGAATTGTGTGACTCCCCGTTTATCGAGCGCCTGCACGAGTGCTTTCTCGAAATCCCGCTTGCTCGCCGCCACCACCTGGCAGCCCAGCGACACATTCGGCTGGAGGGGCGTCTCGCTGTCAATCGGCTGTTTTGAGTAGGCGGAATGGATGTTGGCTCCCGTAATCTGCTGTTCGCCCTCGAGTCCCAATCGCGTGCCGGGCGCCGCATTGCCCTGGAGCCGATAGGCGGGATCGGTGCCGCGATGTTTACCGCGAATATAGGTCACCTGTTTTGATTCGAGGCGCCCCACGCCTTTGCTCTCACTGCTCGACTCTGTCGTCATGCGGTATTCAAACACTTCGGGCGGAGCTGACGCGCTTTCCAGCACGAGGTACATGGTGTCGTCGTAGGTTTTGTTCCAGTTTTTTTTCTGTCCTTTTTCAAAATCCAGGCCTCGTATCGCGATCGCGTTCGCCACGGGTTTCTTGCCTTCGGGTACCGTCCATTCGCCGCCTTTCAACATGACGATCAGCCGGGCCTCCATCGCAATGGCCTGCGCGGCTGCCTCTTCGTAGACCCGGCAAAACAGACTCTCCGTTTCCGCCTCCACAGGTTCCGGCACTTCCTTGTATGAGGCCGTGATAAACTCGTCCTCCCCCACCAGCCGCATCGCCTTCATCGCGACGTTCGCGTCCGTCAGTGACCGCAACTGCCGCGTCTGTATCACCAGGGGCACCTGGGAGACCTGGCCTTTGCTGTCGATGGCCTCCAGCATCACTGTCTCATCTTTGAGCGGTTCCGGAGCGCCAAACATCTGATACATCCGAGCCTCGAAATCAACCCCCATCTGGCGGCTCGCCGCCCTGGCAAGGACCTGGGCCTGCCTGTTCAGTCTCTGCTCGAGGCGACTCTGGCCGGACGCTGCCGTGTCGGGATATGTTTCATCATCCGAGGATTCAGCTCTGCGTATCTCGCTCATCTCGCGCAGGATGTCCGAGATCCGCGATGTAACGCCGGATAAGCCCTTCTTTTCCGGTGAAGGTTTGGGTGCTTGTTTTGGAGCCGTTGCGCATTCCGGAAGGAGCAATAAGAGCATGACCAGTGCAGTGAGGCAAGAATACACGCGGGGCGTCG
>DAOSJS010000531.1:0-2168 GCA_035367355.1 Candidatus Hydrogenedentota bacterium | reverse complement strand
AAGTCGGGCGCTGGCTGGCGGCAACTCCAGCTGCTTGCCATTGCCCCCGCCGCCGCTTGCCGACTTGGCCGCCGCGCCCAGGCGTTCCGCCGGAATTAGCTCCCGGGCCTCGTTGCCGTAGATGTCAACGAAGACGGCCATGACCCGGCGTCCGAGTGATTCCAGGGGGAAACGGACTTCCCAGCCGGCCTTTTTGATCGCGTCGGCGTAGAAGACGGCATCCAAGTCGAAGACGTCGTTTTCGTAGTTGTAGTCGAGCATGACCATAGAGAGCGTCTCGCGGTTTCCCTTTTTGCGCATCGGCTCGCGAACCACCGCTTCGCTCTTGAAGGTCTTGATCCGGATGAATGCCTCGGTCAGCAGCTCACCTTTCTGCTTGGCAGCCCCGCAGTCGTATTCCAACTCGGGGGTGCGGATGAAGTCGAAGCCGACCGCCTCGACTGTGTCGTTGACGGCGAGTTCGTCCGAGGGCTGCTTGAGGGCAGTGAACTCGCGCTGATGGAGCTCGTGGATGATCGAGTACGGGATGCGGAGCGCGTAATAGCGCACCTTGTCGAGGTCCATGTAGTCTTGCTGGAAGTCGAAGGTGAGGGCCGGGGCGATGATGTGGAGGCGGTTGCCGACCTTCGAGCCGAGGGCCTCGTGTAGGCTGTGAATGGTTTCCACGTCAATCCGAACGCCTGGATTCTTCTGGTGATTGAAGACAAGAACGCTGGAGCCCTTGAGATAGCCATCGAGTTCGACGCCGCCGATCCTGTGGCGCTCGTCACGGCACTGAAAGAGCTGGAGGGCAAAGAAGCGCCAAACGTCGCGGGGCAGTTCTTTGAGTTTAGAGAAGTCGTAAAGGCCGGCGTTGTACAGTGTGAACGGTTGCGGCTTCAGTGGTGCGCCTTTGTTGCCTATCTGCCGGCGCAGGTTCAGCATCCGCTTTTGGATGGTGTAGATGGCCAACTTGCCACAGTCAATGCCGATCCAGCGACGGCTCAGTTTCTCAGCGACCGCGCATGTGGTGCCGGAGCCGACGAAAGCGTCGAGGACAAGGTCTCCGGGCCTTGAAGCGGAGAGGAGCACTCTTTCTAGGAGGGCTTCGGGCTTTTGGGTAGGATAAGCGGAAGATTCGTTGCCGAATCCACGGATCATTGGAATGTCCGTCCAGAGGTCTTGAAGTGTGACGCCCTTGGACTCATCGAGGAAACGCTTAAGGTACGGCATGCCTGACTCGGAGAAGACGATGAGGCCTTGTTTGTCGAGTTCTTCCAGTTTGCATGGCGGGTAGCGCCAGTGGTTCCCCTTTTCTGTCGGATTGATGCCGCGCCAAGGCTTACCAGTCTCACCTCGCCGCGTTCCTCGGGCAGTGAGGTCGGCTTTGTTGAAGCGCCTTCCGGTGGCTTCGTCGATATGCCTGTACCATTTGTCAGCTGTCTTGTCGCTGAGAGGTAGATAGATGGGATTCCACACCATCTTTCCGGAGCGCGAGTAGTGAAGTATGGTGTCGTGAATCTTTCCGATCCCCTTCGTATCGTTGTGGGCATCTGTTCTTTTCCAGATGATTTCGGAGCGGAAGTTGCCGTCGCCGAAGATTTCGTCGTGGATCGCTTTGAGATAGTGGCTCTTCTTGTAATCGAGGTGGACGAAAATGCTGCCGTCAGTGCTTAGCAGTTCGCGGATAAAGACAAGGCGCTTGCGCAGAAACTCGATGAACACCGCACCGGCGAGTTTGTCTTGATACGCCTTTTGGTCCTGGGACCCTCTGAACTCCTGCTGAGTGGCAAACGGCGGGTCGATATAGACGAGCCGCACGCCTGGTGTGCCGTCCGCGTTGCAGAGCTTCCCAGTCTTTTTCAGGTCGAGGAGGCTCTTCATGACCTGGAGGTTATCACCGAAGATCAGTTGGTTGTGCCACTCGACACCGTTTTTGCCGAAGGTGCGCACCGGCTGAAGTGGGACGGCGAGAGTGTTGGCGAGGATGTCCTCCTCGCGCTCTTTGCCGTGGTAGACCAGTTCGTACTCCCGCTTTTCGGGCGGGAAGAGGATGCGCGCCCACTCGGGCGAGAGTTCTTCGCCCTGTTGGAGGAGGCGGATGATTTCGTGTCGTTGCTCTTCAGTCATATCAGTCGCCGTTCAGCGCCGCCGAAAATGATGCAGGCCTCGGCGAACCGAGGCCCGAG
>DAOSJS010000530.1:0-2172 GCA_035367355.1 Candidatus Hydrogenedentota bacterium | reverse complement strand
ACGGCGCCTCATCGCCCAGCGCGCCCAGGCCATCGGGGAGAGCCGGCGCGCTTTCGCTCGCGTCGAGGCCGCCGGGCAGCGATGGCGCACCGGGGGCGGTGGCCGGCGCTCCCGTGCCGTCCTCGGCGGGCAGCGGCAAGGCGGCAGGGTCTTCATCTTCCGGGAAGAGCGCCAGATACGCCATATACGTGCCCCCGAAATGCTGGTTCAGCACACGATCCGCTATCCGGATGGGGTGAGTCTTCTTGAACCATCTCGTGGGGTTGTCGTTGATCTGGATTTGGCTGATGCCATAGACCGTCACGATCACAAGAACAGCACCCAGCGCCAACACCAGTTTTGCCCGGTGAAAGGTGAATTCGCCCAGCCATTTCAGGAATCCATCGTCCGGCGCGCGGTTTTCATAGGTCTGATGAACCGCGCCGAAATTCTCCAGCCGCCGCTCAGGGATGAACATGGCGAAAGCCGGAATAAACAAAACGGTCAATACCCACGCGAACATGACCCCAATGGCAACGAAAATCCCAAACACCTGGACCGGCGGGATCGGCGTCAAGGCCAGCGAGGCAAAGCCCGCCGCCGACGTTAACGAGGTGTAAAGCATGGGCACGAAGAGCGTCCGCATCACGTTCGCCATGGTCGTCCGCCGGTCGCGGGTCTCCTGGTAGCGTTCGAAGAATTCCGACAGGATGTGGATGGAGTCGAGCACCGCAATGGGCATGATAAAAATGGGGATCATGGAACTCATGATGTGGATGGTGTTGCCGGTCACAACAAGCAGGCCCATCGTGAAAATCACGGATACCACCGCGAGGATCATGGGCGAGATGATGAGGATCAGCTTGCGGAAGAACAACAGCATGAGCAGGAAGATCGCCAGCATGGCGAGCGGCGCGGAGATGGCCATCTGTTTGAACATCTCGACGCCGAACACGTCGTTGGCCACCGGCAAACCGGTAATATGATACTGCTCCGTGCACTGAAACGTGGCGATCTTCGCCTGCAGCGCTGAATACACTTTGTGGCTCAGATCTTTGGAGGAAATGGGAAGATAAAGCGCGAGGGCCTTTCCATCCTCCGATATCATGGTTCCTTCAAGAAAAGGGATGCGCAACGCCTTGTCACGCACCGCGAGGGCTTCTTCGCGTGTTGTGGGCGGCCTGGGCATCAGCCATTCAAAGCGGACCTCGCCTTCTCCACCCTGCTCGATGTTGTCGACCGTCGACGGGGCGATAATATCAACCGTCTTCACGCCCGCGTTCGGATCCGTTTCCCCCAAGTTCGCGCCGGTGAGTGTCTTGGCGAACTCCGTCAATTCATACACGTTGGTCAGGGTTTCGACATTGAAGGCTCCATCTGGATGGCCGCTGTCCACGACACCCACCACGACGATATCGTACAGGGCGAGAAGCTTTTCCATACGGTCGTGAAACATCCGTACGGGTTCCGTCCGGCTTAACATGTTCTCTGGATCGGTGTCCACCTGTACCGGCTGAAGGCCTGGAAACGCAGCCGGCCACAGAGTCGGCAGGGCCGGGAGCACCAGGAAAACCAGTGTCAACGCCACCATCACGCCGGTCACCAGCCAGGGGCGATTCATGCCAAACCTTACAATAGCGTCTCCCATACGTGCATTCCCTTTGTAGTTATGCTGACCGGCAGCACGCGCCCGGCAACGTGCAGGGCCCTCGATTCATACACGCAGCAGCTTATCATATGCGCAGACAATAAGTAAGCCGACCGCCCCGTCAGCCGCGCCCGGCAATGCCTTTGAGGATATGGCGCTCGTCTTTGCTCACCATGCCGCCCATGACCCGTGCGACATTCCCGCCGAATAACCGGCCCATCAGTCCGGTATTCATTTTGGAAAAATACACGGAGCCGTCTTCGTTCTCCCAGATCCCCACGGAGCAGGGCATGAGACAGCTGACATGCGGATCGGTCGCCAGGATGTCCTTTGCATACGAGGGTTGGCACATCTGCACCACCTTGACGCGGCGCGGGCAGGCCACCCCGTGCTTTTGCATCGAGGCGCAGAGGTCGACTGTGCCGGGGGAGGACCAGCCGTTTTCAGGGATGGCTTGTTCCAGCAGGGCCACGGTCTCGTCAAAACCCAAGGCGCTTTTCTGAGTAATCAACATCAGCCGGGGCAGCAGCAAGACTACCGCGATT
>DAOSJS010000529.1:0-2174 GCA_035367355.1 Candidatus Hydrogenedentota bacterium | reverse complement strand
CGAAGCCCCGCATTCGCCGCAGAATGACTCGCCGCCAGACACAAATTCCTCTTTCATCTCCAAATTCGAGTATCATAGGCACCCAACCCAAGCAGAGACAATTCCTGGGAGTATGGCTATGACAACGATGCTGCGTACGGTATTGATTCTGACGCTACTCGGGCTGGCGGCATTTGCTGCCCGTTCGGAAGATGCGCCCGATTATGACTGCCAGGTGGTCTGGCGTGAGCCTGGCGCGGGAGGATTCAGCGCCGCGAATGCCCTGTTCCCCGGGGGAAGCGGGGGAGCCTCCGCCCTTGTGGTCTGCGAGGGTGACACGGGGGTCGTATGCATAGCGCTGGACGGAAAACGCCTCTGGAGTTATCCGCTGACCCCGCCCGTGACGGCGACCCCCGCGGTTGCCGATATTGACGGCGACGGCATTGAAGATATTGTTGCCGGGGACAGCGTCGGCACGCTGGTGGCCCTGCGCGCTGACGGCAGCCTCATGTGGAAGGCCGAGGTCCCGGGGCGGATCATGGCGGATTCAGGACCCTCCATTGCAGACCTGGACGGCGATGGGCGTGCCGAGGTGCTGGTGGGCGACGCCAGCGGCGCCTTGTCGTGCTTTGACCATACCGGCGCGCTGCGCTGGCGCTTCGCGGGAGACGGCAGCCGCATGGGGCCGGTGCTGGTTGCGGACATTTACGACACGCCCGGCCAGGAGATCATCGTCACCTCGCATGACAGCCACATCTACGCCCTGACGTCGAACGGCGAGTGGCTCTGGGACCTCTATTTTGAAGACGACCTGTTTCCCAACAGTACGCCGATCCTGGCTGATGTCAACGGCGATGCCGTGCCCGAGTTGTACATCGGGGGAGGATTGCACCATTTTTACGCCATCGATCTCGAACGCGTGGCGGTCAAAGTGGCAGAAAATGTCTATCTTCACGTGAACGGCTGCATCGCGGCCGGGGATGTGAATGGCGATGGCCTCGACGAAGTGCTTTTTGGCAACAAGGGGGGCGCATTATGGTGCTACGGCAAAGATGGGTTTCACTGGACCCGCCAGTTCGGTGACTGCGGGTTTTATGCGGCTCCGACGCTGCTCGATCTGAACGGTGACTCGCTGCCCGAGATCATCATGCCGTCGATTGAGGGACAACTGTTGCTTCTCAATAGCGACGGCACGAAACTTCTGGCCGCCGGCCTGGGCTGCAAAACCGCCACGACTCCGCTGGTGGGTGACCTGGACGGCGATGGGACCGCCGAGATCATCTTATCGGACCCGGGCGAGAACACGGGCAAAGGCCTGCTCATGTGGGTCGACCTCGGGGTTCCGTACCATCCCGATCCACGAAACGCAGCCACATTTGCCGGAAACCGCGCGCGTTCCGGGCGCCCTGCCGGAGCGGCTGCGTATGCTGCGCTCCCCGCGCCGGCGCTCTCGGGCGGAGGACAGGCCCGCGCCGCGCTGGCGAGCGATCCGGTCCTGCTGACCGGGACAAACACGTTTCGGTTCGATGTCAGCAATCCGGAGCGGCGGCGGCAGGCGCTCATGATGGAAATGGTGTTTCCGGACGGCTCCGTTCACCGCTGTGTACGCCATGTGTTCGGCCCGAAGGAACGCGTCGCCATAGCGTTTGATACACGCACAACAGGAACCTACGAGTTTAAGACCCGCCTTGTGGATGCCGATGCCCGGACTGCGTCCGCTTGGGAAGTGACTCGTCTCCAGTTTGACGGGCTCCCGTCCGATACGCGCTATCTTAACGACGTGGTGTTCGCAGAGACCGGGCGCGCTCTTGATTCCTGGCAGGCTTCAAATCCGCGGGGTGCGGACACCTTGCGCCGGGAAGTCCTGGCGAACCGGGGCCTCCTTGCCCAGCTGGCCGATGTAGAAGCCGAGCGCAGACCCGACGTGCTTGCGACGCTGCGCCACGATGCCGAACGCATCCGCGCACTCGCAGCTGCCTCTGCCGCGCTGGCGCCTTCGGGCAGCTTCCACGCGTGGGAGTTCTGCCCCTGGGCGTACTTCGATCCGCGCGAGTCGCTTCCCACAGCCGCATCCCAGGCGCCGGAACTCACGGCTTCCCTGTGCATCGGCGAGTACGAGTCGCTGGCGCTCAATCTGACCAACCTCTGCGAGCGTACGCTCGACATCCGGGTGCTCCTGTCAAATGAGCAGGTTC
>DAOSJS010000528.1:0-2192 GCA_035367355.1 Candidatus Hydrogenedentota bacterium | reverse complement strand
CATCGAACGCAATACGATCGGGCTGTTCTTCTGCTGGGGTGTGCAGTACGGCGTCGCGGAAAACAACCGGATGGTCGACAACAGCGGCCAGGGCCTCTCTATCGGCCACCGCGACCACTACAACATCATCCGAAACAACGAGATCACGGGCAGCGGTCAAACGGGCGTGCTGTTCCGCCCCGAACGCGGCGAAGGATTCACGGCCACCGGAAATCTCCTCGAAGAAAACCGTATCTACGACAACGGTCCCGAAAACGGCGCCGCGGTCGATTTCCAGGGCGTCACCGCTGGAAACACGCTGGTACGAAACGAAATCCGCGAAACGCGCGGCCCCGCGGAGCGCGTCGGGATCCGAATCGGTGAAGAATGCGGCGACAACACCTTCACCGACAATCACATCGACGGGTTCGCAATCCCCATGGAGGACAAGCGACAGGTCTAAACGCCCGTCCCGCGCATCCGCCCTCCGGCTGTAGGGGCGGCCCCCTGTGGCCGCCCATCCGGGTAGCCCCTGCGGCTGCCTTGAAGAAGGGCAGATACAGAGGTCTGCCCCTACGCGCTGCGTAGCATAGATAAACCAGGATAGCCCCAGCGCGCGCGTAAATAACCCCGACGGCAGCGGCACCGTCTCGAAGCCCGGCGGAACCACGACACAGGCCACAAACGCACACTGCCCTTCGCCCGCGGCCGAGGCCAGCGTCAGCGTCGTTTTCGGCAGATACGCGCTGTCCGACCCGGTGGCCATTCCCGTCAGGATCAGATGCTCGACCGAACCCAGCCGATACACCACATCCTCATAAATGAATTCATCCGGACCGAGCCCGTCAGGCACATCCCACCCGTCCGATTCCCGGTCCATCGCTGCCGCGACGAACAGGGCCACGACGCTTCAAGGCCTCGGCAGTGTGCAAAGACATGCAGATTGAGCTTCTGTCTTAGCCAGAACGATGGCTCTCATTGTTGTACCTCACTTGGCTCTCTGGAACGTAACAGCGGGATAACACGGCGTGCCTTTTCGGTGAGTGATTCCCGCTTGAGATAATGTCGCGGGGATTCTTCAAAGTCCTTTTCGGGCATATCGGGCAAATCCTGGGACAGCTTCTCCGCGAAAGGCAGGTCGCGACTGTCCCCGAGTAGTTCCAGCACGTCGAAAGCGCCTCCCCGGCAGTAGAAATCGTGCCAGCAAAGCCGTACGGGTTCATCCCGATAGACCTCCTTCCGCGGGGCGGAGAAATGAAGAGCGTGCACCCGCACAAACTCAACAACTCGTTCCTTCTGTTTCCGGAGCGATTCCGGAGATTCTTTCTTCATCAGAGCCATAACTCGAAATGCCCCGTCCAGCAAGAAGCTTGCCGACATTCCTTCTTTTGTGAAGTAGAGGGAATCTTGATTCATTTTTTTGCCGTCGCGATATCCCAGGTGAGCATCAAGTATGATATGCAGCGTTTTATCAGGATTTACGACGGCCAGATAGGATTCCCTCAGACGACCAGTAGCTGCTGGCATAATCCTAACCTCGTATTCATAAAGCCGCGGATCGAACGTGGATTCTGCAACAGTCATCAGATCCGATAGATACTCCCAACCGGCCTCCCCGCCATACGATGGGTCCGATTCCTTGTCTCCTTCCATCGGGGAAGCGTCCATTCTTGCGCACTCGTCAAGATATAGTTCGACAACTCGCGCTTTGATTTCCTCATTGCTGTACTTGATGGCTGTACCCGCGCCGAAAAACAGTCTTGCTTTCACGTGTGTTGCTACCAGCCACAATGCCTTGTCTCGCTCTCTGAAATCGCGGCTGGCCACGAGCTGGTCCCACTCTTCCAATAATACCTGCAAAGGTTCCGCCTCAAGCTCTGTCTGGATCCGCGCAAATAGCTCCCTGGCAGATGGGTATTCACACGGGTTTTCCGGTGGCGCCATGGTAGCCATGAACCCGAACACCATCAGCCCCGCCGCAGCAAGCGACCCACGTCCTTTTGTCGAGTGCACTTTTCTCCTTCTCACCATTGATAGCCCCCACGTTCTTTGCGACCGCAAAAATGAACTCTGCTGCCTCCATGCTCGCTGCCTCAGCGCACGGCTCTCCGCGCACGAGGTCTCGATCGAGGTGGTGTCGCGCAGGCCGCACGGCAGTGTGCCCTCCGGCAGGCAATACCGCGTGCCGGCCTGCGGGTCCGGCTCCGTGTACA
>DAOSJS010000527.1:0-2197 GCA_035367355.1 Candidatus Hydrogenedentota bacterium | reverse complement strand
GATTGAACCTCGTTGCCGCAGGCCTGCCATGGCGCCCCGGCGATGAGGTCGTCTATTACCCCGACGATTACCCGGCCAACGTCTACCCTTGGGCCGCACTCAGCGCGCGCGGCGTGAAGCCGGTGGCGCTCCGGCCCGATGTGCCCGGCGTGATCACCTGGGACCTGATTGCATCCGCGCTGACCGAACGCACGCGGCTGGTATCCCTCGCCACGGCGCATTTCCTCACCGGGTTCCGCATCGACATCGACACCATCGGCCGCAACTTGCACCAACGCGGCATCCTGTTCTGCCTGGATGCCATCCAGACGCTGGGCGCGTTTCCGCTGAATGTGGAACACGTCGATTTCCTCTGCGCGGACTCGCACAAATGGCTGCTGGGCCCCGCAGGCGCGGGCATCCTGTATGTAAGCCGCGACAGGTTCGACACCCTGCAGCCCGCCCTGCTCGGCTCCTGGAATGTCGTTTCGCCGAACTTCATCGCCCAGGACAGCATCGCCTTCTACGGTGGTGCGCGGCGCTACGAGCCGGGGATACTGAATCTGCCGGGAATTGTGGGCATGGCTGCGTCGCTCGAACTGCTCCTGTCGGTCGGCGTCGACGCCATCGCCGAACGGATTCTCCACCTGCGCCGTGGGCTGCTGGAGCGGCTGCGCGCACTCGGGTACCGCCATTGCCTCGATATGAACAGCTGGCCCGCTGAAACTGCCGAGGCGGATCTCTCGGGCATCATCACCGTGACCCACCCGGAAAAAGACATGGCCGAGGTTGCCCATCGCCTGCAAACGGCAGACATCGTCGTATCGCTTCGCTACAACCGCGCGGGCGACGCGTTTCTCCGTTTTTCACCCCATTTTTACAACACGGAGGCCGAGCTGGAACACGTCGCCGGCGTTCTGACGCGCTGCTGAAACGCCGCACCGCCGGGCATTGTCCCATCAACTCAAGCGTTCACCTTCCACGCCGATGATCACCTCGTCGACAGGCACGTCGCTGCTGGCCATTTCGCGGGCCTGTTTCACCATGAACGTGAGTCCGTTGCAGCAGGGCACCACCATGCGGGCCACAGTCACGCTGCGAGGCTCCGCATCGAGGAACAGCGCGGTGAGCTTGTCGAGATAGCCGTCGAGCCGGTCCAGTTTGGGGCAGGCGATGATGAGGGAACGGCCCTCGAGCAATTCGGGATGGAAGCGGCCGCAGGCAAACGCCGTGCACGAGGCCGCGATCAGGATGTCCGCGTTTCGGAAGACCGGGGCATCGGGCGTGATCAGGTGGAGCTGGATGGGCCAGTGGGTTAACGCGGACTCCGCAGCCACGCCCTCCTGAGCACGGGGCGGCCGGGGAGCGAACATGCGCTGGGCGGAACCGGGGCACGCGGCAGGCGGAGCCGATTGCACGCGCGCCGCGGCCACTGCCGCAGCCGCGGCGGCTTCGTCAAAGGCCTCGGCCTCGCGGCGTTCAATCGTCAGTGCGCCGGTCGGGCATTCGCCGATGCAGGCGCCAAGGCCATCGCAAAAGCTCTCTTTGACCAGTCGCGCCTTGCCGTTCACGATGGCGAGCGCGCCTTCTTCGCATCCGGTGATGCACTTGCCGCAGCCATCGCATAATTCTTCATTAATTCGAATGATATTCCGTATTGCCATCATCAGACCTCGGGTTGCTGTGCACAGGGTAACAGAATCGCAGGTTGAAATATTCGAGCGAGCCCGGGAGCGGCGCCCGGGGCCAGTCTCAGGTTAGTCGTTCCACCGGATTCGCGCGGCATAGACGCTGTTGTCGGATCCGTACTTTTCGCATCCGGCGGGCTGCATCCATTCGGTCACGGTAACCCAGGTTTCGGCCGCGCCTATCTCGACGACTCCGAAATTGCCCAGGCGCGCGCCGCGCTCGGGCACGAGGACCCGTTCCGTGTCGCGGAGCACACACAAACGGTGGGGGTCGACCTGCGCCATGACGAGAGGCGCGCGGTGGCGGAACACGTGGTCGTTGTTCAGCCCGCGGCGGGTGTAGACCAGAAAAAGCGCGTCGTTGTGCACGACCCAGTGCTGCTGGGTGTTGTAACTGCCGAGCTCTTCGCCGTCGTCGAAGCGCCACTTGACGGGCTCATCAAAATGCAGGCCGTCGCTGCCGCTGGTGACATAGCCGGCCTCATCGTTGCGCAGCGTGAGGAAATAACGCCCGTTGCACAGGGCCAGGG
>DAOSJS010000526.1:0-2200 GCA_035367355.1 Candidatus Hydrogenedentota bacterium | reverse complement strand
CGGGATGGATATGGGGCTCATCACGGCAAAATTTTCGCGCACGAGCTCCAGACCATGACTCCAGCTCTTCATCTTGCGAAGGACGCGGCCCGCGAAGACCTTCCCTTCGGCAAGCCGGGGGGTGCGCATCCCAATGGAGTTAATGTACAGAACGGGCGTATGACGGCTGAACTCCCGCATCATCTGGATATCGTAATGACCGCGGTTGTGATACCACCAGTCCACGCCGCCAAAACAGATGACGCCGTTGACGATACCGCTGCGCGATCGCGAGATGAACTCCATCAGCGCGTTGCACAGTCCGTTCGACGCGTTCCGGGGGATTTTGTCGGCTGCTTCGACCTGCTCCAGCTGAGAGTCCAGCTTTTCAAGGAGTTCATACTCATCCCATGCGACCGTCGCCAGACCTTGATTGCCCAATTGGCGCGCCGTCGCCACCTGATGGTCATTCCGCGTTTCGTGCAGAGCTCCGCGCCGCGGCATGACAATGATGGGTTTGCCCAGTTCCAGCGCCGTCAACACGCTTCCCATCCCGGCATGGGCTACGATCACGTCGGCGGTTTCGACCAGTTCGCGAAACTCATCGGGATTGACAAATTTGGTCCAACGGAGGTGTTGGGGGCGGAAGCTGCTCTCGCCGATTTGTGCAAAGATGTCCGTGCGTTTGCTCGTTTCCGCCCAATGATCCAACGCAGCGATGAGTCGATCAAACGGCATCTGTGCGCCGACCGTGACGAAAATCATAGGACCGCCCCCCGGTACGCAGGGCCGGAATCGAGGGCCAGATGAGGCCATTGAGTCAGCCAGAGGTCCGCGTATTCGCCGACCCGGGCTCCGGACATGGACAGGCGTTCGACGTTCGCAATGCTGTCAATCCAGATAGTTCGCGCCCCCAGCAGTTTACCCAGACGGATGGCGAAATATCCGGGTGCAGCCCCCGTGGAGACAACAACGTCCGGCCGGACCCGCAAGAGGATTAGCAGCACCTCGAGGGCCTGCACAAGCAGCTTCAACTTGTTCCAGGCGGTGGCATCCACTACCGCATACACCGCGGCGCCGGGAACATCGCACCCATAGGCTTTGCTGACGGTGGCAAAAGTCACGTCATGCGCGCGGAAGACGTCCGCCAGCCGCATCATCTGCACCCAGTGGCCCCCGCCGGACGATACCGCAAGGATCTTCTTGCGAGACACGCCCATTTCCGGCGTAGCTGCGGGGATGGTCTGCCCGCGCGGCGCCCCGTGACTCTCCGGTACGGGCCGGGTGGCGTGGTTGCACATCCCGATTCCGCTGGTTTCGATTGCCATGGCCTCCGCACTCCACGTTTCTGTGCGCCCATTTGCTCCCGAAAGATGATCGGCTTTCACTCCGCCCGTCCCCGCCTGGTGTGCGCCAGTCTGCCGTTCGCCTGCTTTGCATCAGCAAGTAGATGCCAGTAACAGCATACAGCTAGATTCAATACGGCAACTAGATTAGCTCCACAAAAGTATGTACATTCTCCTGTTAAAATAGCAATTCAAGTGCCAAAACCGCAAGTATTTTCTAAAACGGGACTACACAAACAGTTGCGTGGCACGTAGCGCCCCAAAATGTCCGAGTTTCGCTAACCGGGAGACACATTTTTGTCAGCCGTGACAAACTATATGTCATTTCTTGCCTCATCAGGAGGCTCGTGGCATTCATACCCTTTTGAGCGCTGTAAAAACCGTGACAAAATGCCATGTTGTCCACTGATTCATACTATTTGATGCTCTCCCGGCGTGAAGCCGTCCAGGCGAAAGCGGGAGAGAGGAGGGTGACTTTTCGCGGCTTTTTTTGTTCCAGATGGGCGGGTTTGGGGTCCACTCCATTATCATGCAAGCCGCAGGTGTTTTCGTCGTGCCCCTTGGAATGCCGGGCGGTGATGGCCGTAAAGATCTGCTTTGAAAGCACGGAGCAAGGTCTCTATGATAAGGGTTGCATTGCCCGGGAACAGGACAAGCTGGTTTCGGGGAAAAGGCGTGGTCTGAGATGAACACGAGGGAGAGGATCCGATGAGTCGTTCAACGAGACGCAGTTTCTTGAAGCACAGCGTGGCCGGTGCTGTGGGCGCGGCAGCCGCGCCGATGATTCTTCCTTCGGGCGTGCTGGCCAGCGCGGGGAGCCCGGGCGCTAATGACCGTATCATCATCGGTGGAATTGGCATCGGCGTGATGGGCAG
>DAOSJS010000525.1:0-2207 GCA_035367355.1 Candidatus Hydrogenedentota bacterium | reverse complement strand
GACGCGCTGGCGGATGAGATTCACCAGCCCATCGGCATCCGACCCGTCCCCGAGATCGCGACGGGTTTCGACAATCTGTTCCGCCAGCGCGCGGATTTCGTCTTGCAGATTCAGGATTTTCTCGGCCAGCGTGCCCGACGATGATTTTTTGCGCTTCTGCTCCAGGTCCAGCATGTGGCGCATCAATAAAACCATGAGCCGGCGGCGCAGGGCTTGCTTGATAGCCCGCGGACTCGACGACATGATTTTCTGAAATGTCGCCATTACGAACCCGATGGCCCGCTGCTTCGATGTCGTCCGTTTCTCGCCAATTCCCGCCGCGTTGTATCCTTCCCGCAGATATTCCGTCAGCCGGTCGTAGAACAAGCGCTCGCGGGCGGCCTGGTCGAAGATTTGCGATTGTACCTGTCGCCGCATGAAGATGGGTTCGCCGCGCGAATTGGTCACTTCTCGTTTCGTGCGCCGAAACATGATCCGGTTGAGCAGCCCCCGATGCTCGGCGATGGATTCGGGCGAATCGAATAGATGCTCGTCGAGCAAGGAAACCAGCGACCAGAACTGGAACGGGTCCCCCTGGTGCGGCGTGGCGCTCAGGAAAAGATAGTCGCGGGTATGGGTTCGCAAGGCATCCGCCAGCTTGTAGTTCAGCGTGGCTTGGATCTTCGTCCCGTAGCGTGTCCGGCTTAGGTGATGCGCTTCATCGATAATGACCATGTCCCAGCGGGGAGCCGCCAGCAGCCGATCCATCCGCACCGGGCGTTTCAGGGCATCGATTGAGGCGATGACGCGGTTATGCATCTCCCACGATGCCGGACCGTAATCGTTGAAATCCAGGCCCAAGACTTCGAACGGCAGCCGGAAAGCATCGCGCAGTTCGTTCTGCCAATTCTTGATCAGGCCGGCCGGACAGATGATCAGGATGCGCTGGGCCTCATTCCGGGCGACCAGTTCGCGAATGATCATGCCGGCCTCGATGGTCTTGCCGAGACCAACTTCGTCGGCGATCAGAAACCGCCGCCGGTCGGACCGGACCACATCGCGGGTCAGCAGGATTTGATGCGGAAGGAGGTCGGTCCGGCTGTTGGATAGCTGGCCGCCGGTGTTGTGCAGCGGCATCTGGAAAGCCAGTTGCTTGAGCAGGAAATCTTCCGGCGAGTCCCAATCGCCCTTCCGCGCCCGTTCCCAGATGTCGGGCACCAGATCCAACCGTTCGATCGGCAGAGTTTCCAGTCGGCGTCCGCTTTCCGCATCGAAGACCACATCGGCGACATAGGCCCCGTAGTTTTCGGCCACGCGCAGGACTTCGCCAATGCCCAGGTCTTTCCGGCCCTTGACCGTGACCCGGTTGCCGGTCTGCACCTTGTATTCTGCAGGTTCTTCCGACATCGCTAGAATCCTGAGCTGAGATTGAAACTGACTTTGAAAAAGGCTTCACCCCCGGCGGGAGAGCCAAACACCAGATAGAGCGGAATCCTGTCCGTGGGATGCTCGACCCATAGCTGCTCGCCGGGCACGATCCGGGTCTCAATCACGATGGCGACCTGCGTATTCCATTTTTGAAGTTTGCCGGCAAATCGCCCCAGGATCCGGTGCATGTCGCGCGCCAGGTCGGCCATCTTGGGCCGGGCGGCCAGCAAGGCATCCTCGATTCCCTCCACGCGGACATATCCATCGCGCGGCAAAGCCGGCGGATCATCCTGCAACGCCCGCAGGAAATCCAGAAAGCCCATGCGCGGAGCGGTCATAGCCCAGGACAACTCCGGCAGGTTTCGTTTTTCCACGATGTAGTATTGCGCCATATGCCACCTCAGGCGGAATCGCCATCCGTCTTTTTCTTTTCCGTGAACAAGGTCCGTTCGTCCATCAATCCCAGGATTTTGCGCACGGGCTCTCCAAAAGCGCGATTGCGGCGGGCCAGATAATCCAAGGCAGCCCGGATTTGCGGGCGCTTGCCCCGGAGCCGTTCCAGCCACTCCGTCACGCTTTCACCGTTCTCCGCCAGCCCGATCAGAAAATGGACATAGTCCACGAAAATTCGGTCCCGGGAGACGACATCGGTCAAGTCTTCGCCAAACAGCGTTCCCTGGAGCTCCGCCAAATTGGCGCCGAACTTCCGCTTGAGCAAATCCAGCCGCTCCAAGGGTGTCTTGACCTCATAGGCCCGGCCACGCTTCGCCCGGCCCTTGATCATCAGATCGCATTCCATC
>DAOSJS010000524.1:0-2208 GCA_035367355.1 Candidatus Hydrogenedentota bacterium | reverse complement strand
CCGGGAGGAATCCGACCCGACCGCCGAACTTTGAAAGTATGAACGAGTTTATTTGAGCAACAGGCCCTCAAGACCTGACCCCAGCGGCTTTTTGGGCTGAAGACAAAATGACCCAATATCATTGCTACAGTAATGATTTGTATGCAAAGGGCAACCGAAAATATCTTGACAGCCGCTCCCATTCATGACAGTCAGTGCCGGGCAGGTTCTTGCCTGCCCGATCGAGGCGGAAAACAATTACGGCCTCCCGGGCCGCCCCTGATCATGCGGACTTCCATGGACCAGAGGACGATTAACCTCCGCCGCACGACAGCTTACAAGCGCCCAGACAGAATCGAAGAAAAACCTCCAGACCGACCCTTCCCGGACGGCCTGGTCCTGGAGACTTGCCTGCATAGTAGCGTCTTGTCCGGTTCAGAGGCGTTCGCATCCGGACGGGAGTAGACGATAAAACAGCGTTGCCCCTCTCCTTCCCCGCACCGCAGTCGTGGGGCATCCAACGCTTTCACCACGGGCAACGACCATCACAGCCCCGGAGAACACCATGAAAACATCCCTTCTTCTTTCCGGTATCCCGAAAATCCGCTCCTTTATTTATATTTTGGCGGCATTTCTTACGGCCGCCGGAGCGGCCATAGCTCCCGCCGAGGCAGGACCCGCGACGCCGGCGGCGATCAGCCGGGCAATGGAACAACCGGCGCTTGCCGGGGATGCATCGCTGGGCTCCCTGTTTCCCGACGAATTAGAAATCATCTCCAAATCCGGGGGCAACCTCGATCAGAAGGCGCGATTGAAGCTTGCAGCCGTGCGGCGGGACCACGCCAAGGCGCTCTTCAGGTTTCATAGGAGCAGGCAGCGCGAGGACGCCCTGGAGCTTGCCCTGCGCTACGCGAATTCCGCGCGGGAGCTCGATCCTTCCGATCCGCAGGGGCACCTCCTCGCCGGGATCATCTATTCGGAAATGGGGGAGTATCTCTTCGCGGGCATCAAGGCCGTCCAGTCGTTCGAACGAGCCGTAACGCTCGCCCCCGGCGTCCCATCGACAAGAATCCTTCTGGCTTTCGCTTATCTGAAAGAAAATGACCGCGACGACGCCCTGGAGCAGTTCGAGGAGGCGCTGCGACTGGACAGCTCTCTCGTCTCGCCGCGGATCGTCGGCCCGATGAACCTCTGCTACATCGCCCTCGGCAAGACCCATATCGGCGAAGATTTCTACCGGCAGCTGCTGGCGAAAAGACCCGAAACGCCTTATCTGGCCCTCTCCAGGGCCGTGCTGCTCAAGCACGACCGCCGGCTGGACGAAGCGAGAGGCGAACTGAACAGGGTGATCGGCTGGCGGCATGCCTCCGGCGAAGACAAGCGGTACGCCCGCGAGCTGCTGCGCAAGATCGTTGAAATGGAAGGGGGGCGGTAAGATGACGCACAAGCATGAACGCCGGCACGCCCCTGTTCTCGATATCGCGCGAAGCGCACTCTTTCCCGCCCTGCTCTCTCTCGCTGCGCTGGTCCTTTCCGTTTCTCCGCTTCCCGCCCGGGCAAACGACCTCGGCCGGCTCCTGGAAGAAGGCGAGCGGATCGATGCCCGGATCGACACCGTCGAGCGAGACAGGCACGAAGCGCTGATTACTTACTTCAGCGAGGCCGTGCAGAACATCGATCCGGAATACCGGGAGGAATTCGTCCGGAGGGCGCGCACCGAACTGCCGGGCGACCGCCGGAATTATCGGGCGGAGCTTGTGCGGAGGCAGGCGGCCCTCGACCGGAGACTTTCCGCTGCGGCGGGAGAATATCAGCCTCTCGTCAGGAATTTCGAAATCGGAGAAGTCAAAGAGAAAAAGCTGATCGTCCAGAGAGACCGGAAAATCGAAGAAGCTCACCGCAAGATCAAGGACCGGAAAAAACGGCTGCAGGAAGTCCGCCGGATTCAGGACGCCTATGCCGCCAGGAGCAGGCAACTGGTCGCTCAATACCGCCAGCCCCTGATCGATAGACTGATCGCAGACGTCAACGCCGGCCTGCCGGAGGGGAAAAGAATCGGGCAAACGCTCGGGCAGGGCCTGTACAAAACGGATGCCGCCGGGAAGCGCATCCTGAACCCGGATCATCGGGGATGGACCGGTGATATCGATTTCGGCGGGTCCGAGGTCGCCGCCAAGAGACTGGAGCGCCTGCTGAAAGCCGTGGGGATGGCGCCCGAGAATCATCCGG
>DAOSJS010000523.1:0-2217 GCA_035367355.1 Candidatus Hydrogenedentota bacterium | reverse complement strand
CGTTACCCGGCGGCTCAACCGGCCAGGCATTCATCCATTTGAGAGCTTCCCGCATGGACACAAGGGCACCCCCGCCGATGAGGGGGCCGAGGGTGACCCGGTCAAACACGATGCTTGATCCACGGCGAAGCCAAGCGCTTGAAGACATGTCCCGCATCATTCAACCTCCGCCTCCAATTGTTCGAACAGTGTCATCTGCCTGAATGCCGGGCCCTTCTCCGGTTTGGCCCGCCAATGGCTGACAAGGGAGAGCGCTAACTTGGCAGCCTGCCTGATTCCCGTGTCCGGGTCGGTCTGGGAGTACCAGTCCAGAATCGGGTCCACCGATCTCTTGATCTGGAAGGTGGCCCGGTTGAGTTCGTCAGAAACATCCACGCCGCTGCCGGGCGTCGCTGCGCCGATCAGGAAATGGGCTTGGTCCAGGTCGGTCTTGAGGACCTTGCGGTTTCGTCCCGGGGCCGTGAAATACTGGAAACGCTCCTCGATGGGGATCACGTTCACCTGCGTTCCGACCACCCGAATCCAACCTCGCGCCTCGATGTCCCCCTGGGAAACGCCCGTGCCGCGCAGCGTCTTGTGCAACTCGTCCCGGGCCATGGAGCGGCGGCTTTGGAAGACGCGCAGGAACAGCCTCGATGCCGGTTCCGCCGCGTCGGGTGGACGGCGCTTGCCGTTCTGATCCTTTCCCGCCAGCAGGTCGTCTAAGAGCAGGTTGATCCCAAGGAGCGCGTCTCGCACTCCTAACACCTGCCCGTCACCCGTAAAGACCTGGCCGTAATGGCGGCTGTAGAACTCGAGGGCTTTTCCCCGCAGGATGACCAAAAGGTCCGATTCGGGAAGCTCTTTTCCGTGGGAATGCTCCAGCAGCTCCTTGAGCTGCGCCGCCTCATCCTTGACCCACCGGCGCATCCGCGCCCAGCTCACGGCCTTTGGTTCTTCCAACCGTTTCCGGCAGACATGGACGATGTCGTATTCGATCTTCCGGGAACCGAACGCGCCGGTCGCGCCCTTGGTCTCGTCGCTGCGGATCGGATAGGTGGCAACAAGAAGGTATCCGGCGTTGAACAGGGCCTCGAGCACATCCACCCACGGCGCATCGGCACTGTGGTGGAAGGTGAAAGCCATGAGACCACCTTGCTTCAGGAGCCGTCCTGCCTCGGCCCAGCAGGCGGTGAGCGTCTGCTGATAGAAATCAGAGGCTGGTTCGGGCCTGTAGAGCGGGTTCGGGTCTTTTTCACCGAGTTCCTTGTTGCTGGTCAGTTCGCGCACCGTGGCGAGGATGCCGTTCGTGAGGAACCGCTCCCGCTCGTGATCCTCCCGGTCATCGGGATGCTCGACGGTGTTGTCCACGGCCTCCACCGCGTGGGGAGTCCGTTCCGGCTCGAAGTACTTGCGTTCCGGCATGCCGCGGTACCACTTGAGCAGGGGCAGACGCATCCATACATAGAAGAAATCGGCAAGGTCCGCATAGAACAGGTTATTCCCAAACGGTGGGTCGGTGATGACCAAGTCAAAGGGGGTGCCGTTCAGCATTGAAAGATCGGTGGAAGAACCACAGTAGACGTCGGCACCTGAGCTTACCGGGTCGTGTGGAATCGCCTTCTCGGATTTCTTTTTGATGCCATCCTCTGAAACAACAACCAATTCCCATGGCTCACTCGCCCATTCCATCGCTTCAATAACTTTGACAGATGAAGATTGCCAATTCCCTCTTCCGAGAACATGAAACACGCAGTTTTCAATGGTCTGCTGCTTTGGATGAAAGTTCGCATTTGAGAACATCGGCTCCATCTTGTCAGCAGCCTGGTTCCAAAATGCGAACATATTCTGATTCCTCAGATACTGCTGTAGTGCTCCCAGAGCCTGCTCGCGCACATCCAGCGGCCATTGGCTATCCGGCGCTTCGGTGATGGCGCGCAGGAGCTGGGTGTGTACGAGAAGCTGGCGCGGGTTGAACATCTTCCACCAATGGGTGTACCCACGCTTCGTCAGATTTCCTTTTTGTACATGCGTCTCCCATGCAAACGGGAGAACGGAACGCGGCCAGTAATCGTTGAGGTCGGTCTCCTTCCGGTCGGCCCATTCCCGCTCGGCCAGGATCAGCCGTTTCACATCGTCCGGCTCAACCGGTTTGAAGAAGCGGCCGTTGTAGCTGTACCCCTCGGCATCGCACTGCGGGCAGTGACATTGCAGGGCATAGGCCGCCACGGGCGCAGT
>DAOSJS010000522.1:0-2221 GCA_035367355.1 Candidatus Hydrogenedentota bacterium | reverse complement strand
GGCAATTACGGCGTCAGCATCGCGTCATGCATCCAGCAGGAGGTGCGCGACGGCAAGCCGGTACCTGTTGTTCTCATGACCCACGAAACCCGCGAAGCGGAATTACGGAAGGCGCTGACGGAGATCGACCAGCTCGAATTCACGCGCGAAGCCACTCACGCCATTCGTGTGTTGCAGGAGTAAACCATGCTCATTGAAGGCGTCATCAACCGGTACCGCCAGTACCTTCCCGTCACCCCGCATACCCGGGTTATCACGCTCAACGAAGGGTCAACCCCCCTGATCCGGGCCGCCAATCTCAGCGCGGCGATCCACCCGCGGCTCGATATCTTCCTGAAGTACGAGGGCCTCAATCCCACCGGGTCGTTCAAAGACCGCGGCATGACCATGGCCATTACCAAGGCCCTCGAAGACGGGTTTCAGGGCGTGTTGTGCGCCTCCACCGGCAACACCTCCGCCTCCGCGGCGGCCTATGCCGCCCGTGCAGGCATACGCTGCGCTGTGCTCATTCCCGAGGGGAAGATCGCGTTTGGAAAACTGTCGCAGGCCATGATTCATGGCGCCCGGGTGATCCAGGTTCGAGGCAATTTCGACGACGCCCTGCGCCTGGTGCGCACCATTACCGACAACCATCCCATCGCCCTCGTCAACTCCATCAATCCGTTCCGCATCGAAGGACAAAAGACCGGCGCCTTCGAGATCATCGACGATTTCGAGGGCGTCGCCCCGGATTTTCATGTGCTGCCCGTCGGCAACGCCGGCAACATCACCGCCTACTGGAAAGGTTACAAGGAATACCACTCTGCGGGAAAAACAGAAAACCTCCCGCGGATGCTCGGATTTCAAGCAGCCGGCTCCGCCCCCATCGTCCTCGGCCATCCGATCGAAAAACCCCAGACCTTCGCCACGGCCATCCGCATCGGTAATCCCGCGAGCTGGAAGACCGCCGAGGCCGCCCGTGACGAGTCCGGCGGCGTCATCGACATGGTCACCGACGATGAAATTCGTGCTGCCTATCGAAAGCTCGCCGCGCTGGAAGGCATCTTCGCCGAACCCGCCAGCGCCGCCACAATCGCCGGCATCATCAAATATGCTGAAAAAGGTTATTTTGACCAGTTCGCGCCCTTCACGGGGGGGAAACTGCGCCTCGTCTGCATTCTTACCGGCCACGGACTCAAAGATCCTGACAGCGCTATCAAAACAGCCGAGCAGCCGGTTACGGTCGACGCCGAAGAAGAGGCCGTACTTGACGCAATGCAGCTGGCGGCTCCCAACCCGGCAGGAGTGTGACAAACCATGCCCTACGGCCTGATTTTGGACGTCGATGGCGTTCTCGCGGATACGGAAGCGATCCTCGCGCGGGCGACCATTGCCATGTTCCGCGAGTTGTACGGCGTTGAGTTCGCCCCGGAAGATTTCAAGCCGTACGTGGGTGCCGGATCAAAACGGTACACGCTGGGACCCGCTCGCATGCGCGGGCTCGAAATCGACCTGGATGCGGCTCTCGATAAACGCCGCGAAAATTTCCTCGCGTTCCTGCAGTCCGCCGAATCCATTGCGTTTCCGGGCGCCGCCGAACTGATCGAAGCCGCCTACAAGCATCCCGATTGGAAACTGGCGGTAGCCACCTCGAGCCGGAGTGACCGGGCCGGGGCGACGCTGGCCGCCGCCGCGATCGACCTGTCCCGCGTGGATGCGGTCATCACCGGCGACATGGTGACCCACATGAAACCGGATCCCGAGATCTACTTCACGTCCGCCCGGATCATCGATGTGCCAATCCAGGCCTGCGTCGTTATCGAAGATTCCCTGGTCGGCCTCGAGGCCGCCAAAGCGGCCGGAGCTCAGTGCATCGCGGTCACCAACACGTTCCCGCGCGAAAAACTCTCCGGAGCCGACCGCATTGTTGACTCATTGACTCAGGTCGATCTCGCCATGCTGCTTGCCCTGGTGACATAACTTTCGGCCGGCCATGAAACGCGCGATTCATACCATACGTTTCGACCGTCCCATGGATTATGCGGAGATGCTGGCGCTTCAGAAAGAGCGCTGCGCGGCGGTGGAACACGGCACAGCGCCCAACACGCTGTATCTGCTCGAGCATTCGCCCGTCATCACCCTGGGCCGCAAATCAAACCCGGCCCATGTGCTTCTGTCCCCGGAAGAACTGGCGCAAAAAGGCATCGCCTTGTTCGAAACCGATCGCGGCGGCGACGTGACC
>DAOSJS010000521.1:0-2232 GCA_035367355.1 Candidatus Hydrogenedentota bacterium | reverse complement strand
CACGGACATCGTCGCCGGCGTCGCGAACGCGTGCGGCCCCGGCGTCGACGTGCGACTCGATCCCGGCCGCGTGGCGGCGCAGATCGTCACGGGCATCGGCTTCATCGGCGCCGGGACGATCGTGCTGCAGCGCAAGACCGTCGTGGGGCTCACGACGGCGGCGGGGCTCTGGACGACGGCGGCGATCGGCATGGCCGTGGGCGGAGGGCTCTATTTCATCGCGGGATTCGGCACGCTGCTGACGCTGGCCGGATTCGAGCTGCTCCGACAGCTTTCCCACAACATCGGCCATCTGAAGCAGGAGCTGCGCGTGGTGTTCACGGCCGGCGACGCGGCGGAGGCGAAGACCGTGGTGGACACGCTGCGAGCCGCGGGCCGCGCCGTGACGTCCTATTCCGCCGTGCGATCGGCGGACCGGCTGAAAATCACGGTGGCGCTGGCCGTGCCGAAGCGCTCCGTCGACGCCGGCGCTCTGCTCGACGAGCTCCAGCGGAAGCCCGGGATCGAAGTCGAATGCGTCGAATAGGCGCGGGAAACAACACAGCGAGGACGGCGGACATGGCGGCGACATTGGGAAAACTGGGTGGCTGATTGACGCAAGCGGCGTGCTCGGAGAGCCCGCCCTACCTCGTGGACTCCCCCGTTTGGCGGTGATTTCGGGGTAGGGCGCGATCTCCGAGCGCGCCGTATACAGGGTTTGCGACCCTTTTGCGAATTACTTGCGTCAATCAGCCACCCAGGTAGAGGAATGATGGAATGTTGGAATAATGGGCAATACGTCTCGGCACAGCGTCGTGCATGGAATAGTGGAATAATGGAATGATGGGCAATACCTCTCGCCACAGCTTCGCCCTCCAGTGCGAGTGCGGAGCCTCGCGTTCCCAGGGCGTTTGCGTGGTCTTTCGGCCCCAACATTCCAGAATTCCAATCCTCAAAACCCGCTTGCCCATAATACCGGACCGTTCAAAATTTCCACAGTATACCCCGTATAGGGGAATGGAACCCCAAAGGGGAACAGGGTTTCCAACCCGTGGGTGAATGAAATCAATCAGACGTCATCCGTTCGCCAAGGCGCCAAGGGAGACGGCATGGAACTCTTGGCCGAAGCGAACTGTCTGACTCCCGATGTAGAGGACAATGCCGACAAACTTCAGAGGCAGTGCTGCTCCCGGAGCTTCTCCTCGTAGGCCTCTCGGGACAACGGACAATCAACCAAAGCCAAAAAGTCGCTCTTCGTCAACTTGCACTGCCTTGCCATTTGTGCGAGCAGGTTGTCGGAGAGATATTTGTACTGAGTACCCCGGCTCATCTTCGTGAAAACGCCCGTCTTCCGTCCATCGCGCAAGACGAAGACATACCGAAAATGATCGCCACCCGGTTTTTCCATGAAGCCCTTCTTGGTGAGACTTTCCTGAATGGCGCTTCGCGCACGGCTGCTACTCATGCGGTACCTCCTCCAGTTTGGCGAGGAGCGACCGCTTCAATATCAAGGCCGGTTCGGTTAGTTCTGCATCATCGGCGTGCGCGAACTCCTTCCAGAGAAACGCGGTCTCGGAGTGGAGGTCCGCGACAATCTCGCTGCGCGTGTAGGCGAACAAGTCCAACCCAAGTTCAGGTTCACGCAAGACAAACAACTGACACGATTCGTCCAGCTCCAGACGTAGAGACACCGGTTGCCTGAACCGCAGCTCCAGGCCGTCTGAAACGACCCTGTCAAGCTCAATGGGCGACAAATCGACTTCCTGGATTAAGAACACATCCGTGATCTCAGCAGGCATGTCGTTTGCATCAAGCCGGACGTTGCCCGTTACCTGAATCAGCTCGCGTCGATGATCAAGCAACATCGGCTCCACCTCCTCGTTGTAATAGCAGTCCAAGGAGCGCCGTAAAACAGGATGCTGGATGATCAGCTTCCGCTGTTCGAATTGAATCCCGATCAGACGTCCCGTCACAACCGTCATGAAATCTTCAACCTCGACTTGGACGGCATCGAGGATTTGCGAGCTGTGAAGATGGATTAGCCGACTGTTCAACGAGGGATCGTTATCGACTTCAACGTAGATGCCGGAATCCGATGGCGGCAACGCTTTGCGAATGTCCTGAAGCGCCCTCCGCCGCATTCTCCCATTGGAGAAAACGCGTTTGATTTTCTCGAGATCGTTCATCGCCACTGCGGCAATGAAGTCTTTGATCTGGCTGCAAACACCCTCTGGACCGAACTCCGGGAACAGA
>DAOSJS010000520.1:770-2232 GCA_035367355.1 Candidatus Hydrogenedentota bacterium | reverse complement strand
CTGCGAGGATTGCCAGGTCCGGCTGGATGCGTTCAATTCGCGCGCGTATGGCAGAATGAAATCAGCTTTCTCAAGGATCTGATGAAGCAGGTATGGGATCGCAATCCCGCGCATACCCTGGTCTGGTTGATTGAATTCCTTGAGCACAAGGACTTTTTCCCGCATCTGGACGACCCGCTGTATTTCGAAAGGATTCGCGAAATCCAGGATTCCCGCGTCAAATGGATGGTCGTTTGGGAAGCCTTCAACCTGCCGGGGCCGGGCAATGACCGACGACCGGTTCCCTTTTTCACGCGCAATGGGTTGCACTGGGACAAACCCTATTGGCCTAACCTGCAAAATGTGTTCGACCATGCGCGCATCTGCGCTGAGCAAGGGTATCTGGGCTATTCCAACGCCTGGGAAATCGGCTTTGCCAGCAACGACTGGTATATCCATGATGTGCCTTATCCCGTTGATATCATTCCCGAGGTGGTAACCCGGTTGGCATTCCGCGAGGCCTGCTGGGCTCCGGAACAATCCTGGGATGCTTTTACAGAGCGTGTTCATCGGTATTTCTTCAGTCGCGAGGCTCCGCGCCAATTGGCCGAGGACATCCTCTGGCTGAGGCAGTATATCACCGCGGCCAATCATGAATTTCGGTCGCCGATGGAATTCGACACCGAAACGGCTCTGGCGGATGAAGTCAGGCGCGTCGATCAACTTGAAGATCGGACTGAAAAGGCGTCCGCCCTGGAACGGCTTTCCGCCCTGGTCGATATTCTGGAGGAGACCCGCGCGGAGGCCTTGCCCCGGATGTTAGAAATCGAGGCGCGGCTGGCGGAGATCGAACCGCAAGCCTCGCGCAAGACCCTGCAGACGCTCGCCATCATGCGGCGTGCGATTGATGATAGTCGGGCTGTCTATGCGACAGCCGTTCCCGATGATGCAACGCTCGACGCCGCCCTGGCCGCCGTGGCCAGGATGAAAGAGGGGGCAAGAGAAGAGGATGCCCGCAGGGACGCGGCGACCGACGTGTACCTCACGGAACATGGCCGCGCCGTTGCCCACGTCTATGCTCCGTTCGACAATGAATGGGCGGGGCGCCGCCTGGCCGGTCGACTCAAACAGTGGACGGGAAGCGATCTGACCCTGCAGTGCGCAGGGGCCAAGCCTGAAGGATCTGGCGACCTGATTGCCATTGGCACCGTGGAATCCAATCCCGTAGTGCGTGAGGTCCTGGGCGAGAATCCCCGCCTGGAGGGGCTCGGCGAAGAAGGCTATATTCTGCAGACCATACGCTGGAAGGATCGTCCCACTGTTGTTGCCGCCGGGCGAACGACGGCCGGCGTGAATAACGCCGTCAGCGAATTGATCACATGGCGCCTGGAGTTGAACGGTGAGACCGCCACGGTGCCGCTCGGACTCGACTTGGCTGAAAAGCCGGCGCTCCCTTACCGCATCCTCTGGTCGTGGGATGGCG
>DAOSJS010000520.1:0-760 GCA_035367355.1 Candidatus Hydrogenedentota bacterium | reverse complement strand
GCTCGCCGAGTTGGACGTCCGCGAGGGCCCCAGCCCCGCGACCGATCGCGATGCGTTTCTGACGCACTTCCAACGGGCGATTGACTATGCGAGCGACCATAAGTTAAACGGCATTATCATTTGGGGCTTCATCCGCGACGAGCGCGGCGGCATCGAAACGTGTCGCGAGCTGATTCGTTATGCCAATCGCAACAACGTGCGCCTGTTGCCCGGGATCTGCACGCAGAGCGCCTACGGCGGATTCACCTATAGTAAGGATAGCCCGTTCAATCTTGAGAACTGGACTACGAAGCATCCGGAATTACGATTTGTACATCCCCGCACGGGCAAGCCCGATATCGGCATTTGCCCCTCCCAGCCCGAGAATATCGAATGGCTTCGCGAGGCGACTCGCTGGTTCCTGGAAACCTTCCCCGACATCGGGGGAGTGAACCTTGAAAATGGCGACTGGATGTATTGTATTTGCGACTCCTGCAAACTCGCTCGGTCCAAGCCGGGGAACGATCCCAACTTCTTCTGGGACCAGATGGCGTCCTATCAGCCCGTAATGGAAGAGATCCAGAGATTGCGTCCCGACATCTGGCTGACGTTCGCCACCTATGTGGGCTACACGGAAGCTGAGCTGTCGGGCACCATCGCGCAGGCGAAGAAAACCGGCTTCGGCGAAGGGGGCGAAGTCCCACCGAAAATGGTTTTTCAATTGCCCGCGGGCGGCATTTATCAATGGACGTTCACCAATATGGCCGGCGCAGGCGGCTGG
>DAOSJS010000519.1:0-2234 GCA_035367355.1 Candidatus Hydrogenedentota bacterium | reverse complement strand
CACCGACGGCGAAGAAGTGTCCGGGAACGCCATCGAAATGGCCAAAGAAGCGTCAGCATATTGCCGCATCTACGTGATTGGTGTGGGAGATCCCGAGGGCGCGGAGATCGAGATCCCGGGATGGATGGCGCGAGAAGGGGTCCGTGGGGCGGCTGCTCGTGAGCTGAGTCATCTTTCCAAACTGGACGAAGAGACCTTGATCCGGGTTGCGGATGCCGGAAACGGCCCGTATGTTGCGGCTACGCCGGATGATTGGGATATCGAGCAGATACGCGGGGCGATGGCGCGCCTCGAAAGCCGGCTCGTCGAGAGTGATGTGCGGCTCCAACTCGTAAACCGCTACCAGTGGCCCCTGACCGTTGCGGTGCTGTTGTTTGCCGCAGAAGGATTCTGGCTGGCTGCGATGCCGTGGCTGCGCTCCTGGAGGACGTGGCGCGTTTCGCAGCCGCGGCGCGAGACACAGCATGGATAGGCGAAAAGAATACAGAAACGAGATTCATGGCCTGGCGGCCGCGGTCGTATGTCTGTGCGGCGTGCTGTCTGCTGTTGCGGCGCCGGCGGATTCGTTCCGCGAACAGCTCAAATACGGCAATGCGCTGCTGAACAGCGGAGATTTCGAAGGGGCCCGGGAAGTCTACCGGGGTCTGCAGCTCGAACATCCGGAGAGCGAGATCGTCTACTACAGCCTGGGATGTGCGGATTACGAAGAAGGCGCCGGCGCGGTGGCGTTGCAGGATCCGGAAGGCGCTATCGAGTTCTTTTCTTCCGCCCGCGATGCGTTTCAGCGAGCCAAGACGAGCCGCGACAAATCACTGCGTATCGACGCCTCGTACAATCACGCCAATGCGATGGCGCAAATCGCCAAGCAGACGGCATCTCTGGGCGATAACAAGGCCACCATTACCGCATTCGAAGAGACGGTCGCGGCATACGAAGGGGTGCTTGAACGCTACCCCGACCATAAACAGGCACGCCACAACCTGGATCATGTGCGTTATCTGCTGAAACGGATGTTGCAGGTCCCTCCGCCGGACGAGGAGCAGCAGGAGGGAGAGCAAGGCGGACAACAGGAACAGCAGCAGGGCTCGCAGGAACAACAAAACGGAGACCAGCAGCAAGATCAGCAAGAGCAGCAGGATGATCAGGGCGAGAAGGACGGGCAGGAGGATTCTGATCAGCAGGGCTCGCAGCAGCCGGAGCAGGAGGAAGGGGCGCCACAACAGGAATCAAAGCAACAGACTGGAGCCTCGGCGACGCTCGAAGAAGAGCCTGGCGAAGGGGATCGAGAGGAAAGGCAGGATCGGCAGACCATCGAAGCGATCCTGCAGTCGCTTGAATCGCAGGACAAACGCGAGCAACAGGATTTGCGAACCAGCCAGCCTGATTCGCACGTCCGCAAGGAATGGTGGTGATGGCCGCGCGGTGGATGGCAGCACTGGTCATGGGCGCATTCGCTTTCGTCCCGGCGTTTGCCGGAGAAGGCTCTCTCAAGGTGTATGCCAGTGGCGAGGTCGTGGAAGTGGGCCAGGTGTTCACCATCCTGGTCGAAGTGTCGGGAAACAGAATCGGTGACGTGCGCATGCCGCAGATTCGCCAATTGCATATCGAAAAGCGCGCCTCCTTCCAGCGCTCGGAATATGCCGCAGTTTTGGGACAGGAGGTGAAGCTCACTCAGAAGCTGGGCTTCAATGCCAGCGCACTGCAGGAAGGCGACGTGACTTTCCCGTCTCTCACGGTTGAAATCGACGGGGCGCCTGTCACCAGCAAGCCATTCGTGATCCGGGTAGTACGTGCAGGTAGCGAACGGCCTTCGCCTCCGCCTGCCGCAACCGGGCCAGATGAGGATAAAGCCACACCTTTGACCCTTGAAGATGTCGCGTTTTTGAATACCACGGCCGACAAGACTGAGGTGTATGTGGGAGAGCCCGTTTCGCTTACGATGGCGTTTTACCGCCTGGACGACAACGCCATCCGCGTGAGTGCGCCGGAGGGAGGAATCGAACTCACATTTCCGGAGACCGCGGGGTTTTACAGTATCCCCGAGCGCCCGGAAGAGGTTGACGGCGCCTATGTCGAGCGTGGGGGGAGGCGTTATCGCGGAGCGCGGTGGCGTCAGACCCTTTTTGCCACGAATTCCGGCGACTTGGTCATTCCCCCCTGGGAATGGAGTGCCGGGGTCTATGCCCATACCATCCGGGGGCCGGTATCTGTGCGTCTGGATCTCCATACGGACC
>DAOSJS010000518.1:0-2239 GCA_035367355.1 Candidatus Hydrogenedentota bacterium | reverse complement strand
ATGGCGCGACGATATACGCCCCGGTAAGATTAGCAAATGGCTTGACAGGACCGGCTGCAAGAGTGGTGCAGCGGGAGCAGCGTGCCGAGAGGCAAGCGGCCGCCAGAATCGCTGAAAATGGGAATGACAGGCGCCGGCCGCGGGTTTGCGCATAAGGACGCAGTCATAAAATGTATATGCCGGACAGGCGCCCTGGGCCGGCCTGCCCGAATGCCCGAGAGTGCAAAAAAAGTGACCAGAAAGGGTGCGGGCCTTGCCAAACGACGGCGATCGAGACTGCGACAGCGTTTCAGAAGAAGACAGACGGCGGCCTGAATTGAGGCATCACGTCTCGTATCAGTCACAATTCAAATCGGGCCCCATCCCGGGCAGCGACTCTAAAGCTCTTATATTCTGTGACTTAGCGAAGACCCGCCGGATTGGCACGCCGCATGCGTTATTCCGGGGGTTTCCGACAAAGCGCAACAACGCACTCGAACCGGATGCGTTGCTGTTCCAGCACTCCCGGGACTGAGTCCGACGGGAAAGGAGAGCGAGATTATGTGGTACAAGACGAAACGAGTTCTGCTGCCCGCGTTCTTCGCAGCAGCGGTCTGCGGGCTGGTAGCGGTGGGTGCGCTGGTATTTGAACCCGCGCCCAAAACCGTCTACGGCGCAGATACCAGCGAAGCCATTCAGACACTTAAAGATTTTGGGAACATTTTCGCAGAGGTGGCGGAAGTGGCTTCACCGGCGGTGGTGTCGATCCAGGTGAGCCGCGAAGTAGAGGCTTCCCAGATGCAGGAAGGGTACCCGGAAGGGCTTCCGGATGACCTGTTCGAGTTCTTCTTCGGCCCGCGGGGTTTCGGGCGCCGCCTGCCCCAGCCGCGCGGCCGCGCACCGCGAGGATTCCAGATGCCTCGCGAAACCCCCATGGGTCAGGGAAGCGGTTTCGTCATCGACCCAAGCGGGTACATCGTGACGAACAACCATGTGGTAGGGGATTTCAAAGACGGCAAGATCGCGGTGAAGCTTTCCGATGGACGTGAATTTGAGGCCAAATTGATCGGCAGTGACCCCAAAACGGACGTGGCGCTGATCAAAGTCGAGGCAACGGGCCTGCCCTCCCTCCGGCTTGGAGATTCCGATGCCATCAAGGTGGGCGAATGGGTGCTGGCCATCGGCAACCCCTTCGGCCTGACGCACACCGTCACGGCAGGCATTATCAGCGCCCGCGGCCGCGGCAATGTCGGCATCGTCGATTACGCCGATTTCATTCAGACCGACGCCGCCATTAACCCGGGCAACTCCGGGGGACCGCTCATCAACCTCGACGGGGAAGTGGTCGGTATGAACACGGCCATCTTCAGCCGCAGCGGCGGCTCCATGGGTATTGGTTTCGCCATCCCCGTCAATATGATTCAGTACGTCGAAACCCAGCTGCGTGAGAGCGGCACCGTGACCCGGGGACAGCTCGGGGTCGTCATTCAACCTCTGACCCAGGAACTGGCCGATAGTTTCGGCGTCGATGAGAGTAAAGGCATCCTGGTCGGCCAGGTCATGCCCGGCATGGCGGCTGAGAAAGCAGGGATCAAGCAGGGCGACATCATCCTGGAGCTTAACGGTAAGCCCGTTGGCGACCTGAATTCGTTCCGCAGCCGAATCGCCAATACTGCGCCCGGCACGGCGATCACCCTGGTGGTGCTTCGTGACGGCAAACGCCTCGAGAAGACCGCCACGATTGGCGAGCTGGACGAAGAAGCCGTCGCCGCAGCCGGCCCGGCCGGCACCAGCGGACCCGCAAAAGTGGAGAAAGGCATCGGCATCACCGTCCAGAATCTGACCGACGATGTCGCTGCCGAACTCGGCTACGAAAATGAACAGGGTGTGGTTGTATCCAGCGTGGATCCCGATGGCCCGGCCGCGATGGCCAACATCGAATCCGGAAACCTCATCCAGGAGGTCAACCGCACCAAAGTCACCAATATCGATGAGTTTCAGCAAGCGATGGAGCGCGCCAGCAAGAAGGAAACCGTGCTGCTGCTGGTATCCGACGGCCAGTTTGCGCGGTATGTGGCGCTGCGCCTTGCAAAATAGATAACACCTGCGGTCTGTTGCCTCAGTTCCCGACCGTCAGTACCTCCCCCTGACGCAGGGCGGCCCCTCCCCCCAGGGGCCGCCCACCCCCATTTTCCGGGCGATCGCACCTGTCAAGCCATTTGCTAATCTTACCGGGGCGTATATCGTCGCGCCATTTGGT
>DAOSJS010000517.1:0-2244 GCA_035367355.1 Candidatus Hydrogenedentota bacterium | reverse complement strand
GGTTGCGGAAGACCGAAGCGGAGAATCGGCTGAAGGCGATGCTCGGCGAGAATGAGCGGGGTTATGCCGGGTTCCAAGAAATTCAGTGGAAGACAGTGCGGAACCAGAGGCTAGACACCAAGGCGCTTCGAGCAGAGGAACCCGATATATACGAGCGGTTTCTCAAGGAATCTAGCTACAGAAGATTCTCAATACCAAGAGAGGAGAGTGAAGCGGTTTGACGGTTAATACGGCGGCGCTTGCGACCAGGGTTCAGGGGGCGCAGGCACCGGTGCCAACGAAGGTCACGGTCGCATCCATCTTGCGCGACGACAAAATCAAAGCCAGATTCGAGCAGTTACTAGGCAGCAAAGCGCCGGGATTCATGTCGAGCATCATCAACATCACCAACAGCAATACTGCCCTGCAAAAGTGCGAACCCATGTCTGTTGTCTCGGCGGCGGCGATTGCGGCGACGCTAGACCTGCCCATCGACCCAAACCTGGGGTTCGCCTATGTTGTGCCCTACGGCAACAAGGCACAGTTCCAACTCGGGACACGCGGATATATCCAGCTTGCCATGCGGACAGGCGCATACAAGACCATCAATGTGACGGAGGTTTGCGAAGGCGAGATCGTCAGGGTGGACAAGTTCAAGGGCGAGTATGAGTTCGGCGAAAGGACCAGCGACAAGGTTGTTGGCTACATCGCCTATTTCAGCCTCATAAACGGGTTCGAGAAGTTCCTGTATATGAGCGTTGATGAAGTCAGGGCGCATGCCAAGAGATACAGCAAGACGTATTCAAACCCAAGAGGTACGTGGCAGACCAATTTCGACGCAATGGCGCAGAAGACGGTGCTCAAGAGGTTGTTGTCGAAGTATGGCATTCTCTCAATCGAAATGCAGCTCAGCCTCACAGCAGACCAAGCGACGGTCAGGATGGACGAGCAGACAGACGAGTTCGGTTTCGACTACGTGGACAACGACGGCGATGCTGTAGACGCCGAGTTCCGGCAGATTGATGACGAGATAGGTTTGGACGTGACGCCAGAAGACAAAGCATTGTTCGCAAGCGTGAGCTAAGAAAGGAGGCAGAATGGTGAGTTTGCTAGGGCATTCGGTGGCGACCCATACCCGCGACGAAGCGGTCCGGTTGCTCAAGGAAGGGCATATCATCCGGCATAAGCGCTTCGTCCCGGGAGCAAACCTCTACCTGGACGCGAAAGGAAAGATCATGTGCCCCTTATGGTCGCGTCCGTCAAAGATGGGCATAGAAGCATTCGTGTCCATGTTTGCGGATAGCGAGGACGGTTGGATCGACTTGGGATTTCGGTATGGGAATGCGCAGAAGTCTTTGCAGTGGATGAAAGACGGGGGCGTTGTTCGGCGGCAAGATGGCAAGCGGTCTGAGTGCGACTACTGCTTCATCCCCAACAAAGAACCGGGCAGGATTATGGCGCGTGCGCGTGACGGGCACGAGTACTACTGGGGACCAACGGGCGCGTGGCGGAAGGTTTGGGCATACGAAGACGCCGTGCTCCTTCCTCCGTCCTGCAAGAAGGTGACGTATGAGGAACTGAAACGACATCTCGAAAAGGGAGGGCGGTTTACAGATTCCCCTCGTGCGCAGCATTGGTGGTATGGGCGGGATGGCAAACTCATGTATCACGCACCCGGCGGCGAAGAGCGTCTATCCGCGTACGGCAGCTACGGCGAGGACATACCCCTCTTCATGCTAAACCGACTCATCCTTCTCCCTCCGCTCGAAGAAGAGACACCCAAACTCGAACCCAAACTCGAACCCAAGGACGGCGCAACGTTCGAGGAAGCTAGACAGTGGCTCGATATGGGCGGGCGCGTCAGGCGTTATCCGGGAGACAAGACTTGTTGGTACTACAAGAGGAACGGCGAGATTCTGTTCGACAGCGGAATCGAGGGAGACCCATACAACGGCACGTCGCACGACGGCACGTTCTGCGATGAAGGCGTCTACCGTAGCCTTTGGACACTCATTCCGATGGATGAACCCGCCAACAAGAAACCCCGCGAAGCGTATGGCGGCGCAAGGAAAGAAGGCAAGACGCTGGCGGAGGCAGAGACAATCATCCAACACCTGAAAGATGGTGGGATAGTTAGGCTTTCTTGCAGGGGTCTGGGCGGCAGCATGGATTACAGTCAGGTTGACAGCAGACTCGTCTACCGCCTGACAGACGCGCCTGAAACCGCAACTGGTGATTCGGATTACGGAACCCATATCGCGCGTT
>DAOSJS010000516.1:0-2248 GCA_035367355.1 Candidatus Hydrogenedentota bacterium | reverse complement strand
GCGTCATCCTCGGCGCGCCTCCGGGCTTTCCAGAAATCACGCACAGCGGCACGGTCTGTTACCAGTTGGTCGACTTCGGGCGCCACCACGAAAGCAAAGAGGTCATTGGTGGCGCAATCTTCAGGCAGAGGGATAACCTGCCTCCCCTCCTTCACGTCTCGGAGAAACCGCAACACCGCATGCACGCCAGGATCTGAGACCGTTCGAGTACATTGTTCGACTTCCTCGAGAAACAGTGCGGCCCTCTGCTTGAGCTTCTCCGTCTCTCGCTTTCCATCAGGATCGATCCCAAAGACGTACTCCGCTTTGTCATGGAGGAAAAATGCTCGGTCTCCGCTGGTGCGCCCCCCGCAACGCGGCACCGCAAAGCTCTTGGGCGTTGGCTTCCCCCTCTTGCCTTTCCTCTCGGGCGGTTCCTCTTTGGTATTGATCAGGCCGAGAAGCTTCCCATTCTGATCCAAATGCACCAAGTAGGAGATAGGCTTTGGCTCGTAGTCCGGATCCGGCAGGAGCTTAGTCTCCTGTGCCAATTCGTGAAGCGCCTGAAGAATCATGCCGCACCCCCTTTCATCAGGATGCCACGTGAAGCTTCAAGCCCCGCGGGAATTTCGAGGACACCGCTTTCGAGGCGTGCGACGAAGAAGCGGGGTTCATTCCTTTTCGGGCCGTAGTGAATGTCCCACAACATGATGCCGAGGTCGCGCGTGGCAGAAATGGGCGGCGGTGCATTGTCAGCGGGCATGACATCGGCAATGCACTCGCGACAGCCCAGATAAGGTTGGTGGAAATGCTGACCTCTAGCCACCCGCCGGGAGAACATCTCGATGAACTTATTGACGTTGTCAGGAGCGCCGGCCTTGGGCGTCATCTCAAAGTGCGCCTCAATGACATAGTCCACATCGCGCAAGGCGATGGTATTCCGCTGTGCACGGTCCTCGTCTGCAAAGTAGTGGGTGGTGGTGCCACCGTTTGTGAGGACCTTGAGCTTTGGAGTCGATGCCTTTGAGTTGACTTCATTCCGCCGGAATGCGGTGAAGTGAATCTCATTAAGCACCTTAATCCGTTCTATGCGCCAGGCGATGGCGGGTTTCCAAAGTACGGCTTCAAGCAGCCCGCGTGCCGCAGACGGCGTCATTACCGGGTAGCTCACGCGCTCCGTCTTAAGTTCTGGGCGCGTGAAGATGGCCAAAGGGCCGCGCGCGCGAAGGGCCAGTGTGGGACTTCGTTCCATGGCAATTGTTCCTTTCCGTTTTGGCTAAACCACTAACTTCGTGGGATCGGGCGGCTCAATATCGCCCGCTGCCAGGCCATACTTCTCGGTGTAAAGGGGTTCGAAAATCTGAGTCAACACGTAAACCCCTTCGCAGAGTTCTTCGAAGGCTCCCTGAGCGGCCATTCTATGGAAGGCCTGTTCGTAGATGTATACAATGTATGGCTGTAATTCCCGCAGGAATTCACGGGAGGGCCCAGCGGTTCGGATGCGTTCTACGATGCTCAGGCTTTCTGCATACGGAACGACCACGCATTTCGTGAAGCCGTCTTCTATTAGTCGAAAATTACGTGCTACCGTCGCAAAATTGAATAACTCGCGGTCGCGCTGGATACCTCGTTTGTCGAGATTTGAAGCGAAATAGAGCATGCGGAAGTAGGTTTCGAAGGTAGCCGGGTCTGTTGCGTCAAGCGAACCGGATTCGGCGAGCATTCTCTCAGCCACCTCCGTCCCTTTTCGGGGGACTCCCGCAGGGGGCGGGGTGGGAGCACGAAACACCACAACCTGCCCGGTTCTGTTTTTTCCCTCGCGATTGCATCGGCCTGCGGCCTGCACGATGCTGTCGAGACCTGCCATGGCGCGGAAGACGGCAGGAAAGTCGATGTCGACACCTGCTTCGATCAATTGAGTGGACACCAAATGGCAGGGCTTGCCGCATCTCAGGGCTTCTCTCACCGCTGCGATAGTGGTCGCGCGGTGCTTGGGACACATCAGGGCAGACAGATGATAGACGCGCCCTTCCCCTAAGCGCGCTGCGAGCATTTCCGCAACCTCGCGCGCATCTGCCCGTCGATGCAGCACAGCAAGACACTGGTCGTGCTCTGCCATCCGCTCGCACAAGTTCTCCCAGTCGGTCACCTCTCCCTGTTGGGGCCACAGATATTGGACCCGCTTAAGTTCCTGTGCGAGTTGCAGCGGATGGGGGATGATCTCGTAGACGTCTTCAAGGCCGGAGGGCAGACTTTCGCGTCTTGTCAG
>DAOSJS010000515.1:0-2253 GCA_035367355.1 Candidatus Hydrogenedentota bacterium | reverse complement strand
CGCAAATGGCAGGACGATACCATCTCCGGTAAGATCTTAGATGGCGCGATTCGGATCCTTTATCCCTCGAAAAAAATGGTGCATAATCGCCGCTCGACAATTCGGGGGATGGCACGCCGCGGAACGCGTCCCGTGTGCAGGGAGCAGCTGCCTGCGGGCCCGTTCTGCGGCATTCCGGAGGTACATCATGGCCAAGATCGCATTCATCGGCGCAGGCAGCCTGGGCTTTACGCGGGGGCTGGTGCGCGACATACTCACATTCCCCCGGCTGAGAGACGCGACTATCTCGCTCATGGATACCGACCCGGAGCGCCTTGATTTCGCATACCGGGCGTGCCTGTCGATTGTAGAGCGCGGGCAGTATCCCGCGAAAGTTGAGGCGACCCAGGATCGCGCGGCGGCCCTGAAGGGCGCCGACGCCGTGCTGTGTACCATTCTCTGCGGCGACGTCAAGATCTGGCAGCACGACATTCTGATCCCGATGAAATACGGGGTGAATACGAACGTCGGAGATACACGCGGCCCGAGCGGCATTTTTCGCGCGTTGCGCACCATCCCGGTAATGCTCGACATCTGCCGGGATATCGAGCGCTATTGCCCCGACGCCCTGCTGCTGAATTACACCAATCCGATGGCGATGCTGTGCCGGGCGATTCAGCGCGAAACAAAGGTGCAGGTGTCGGGGCTCTGCCACAGCGTACAGGGTACCGCAGCCATGCTGGCCGATTGGATCCGCGCTCCAATGGACGAGATCACCTATGTCTGCGCGGGGATCAACCACCTCTCCTGGTTTATTGAGTACAAATGGAATGGCCGCGACGCCTATCCGCTGCTCCGGAAAGCGATGCGCCGCGCGAAGATCTTTAACTCGGAGCAGGTGCGCAATGAGATGTTCCTGCACCTCGACTATTACGTCACCGAATCCAGCGGACACAACTCGGAATACAACTGGTGGTTCCGCAAACGTCCCGACCTGATCGAGAAATACTGCACCACCGGCACCGGATGGAATCCGGGCCACTACGCCTTCATCCTCGACGAATACCGCAATCGGGAGCGCACGTGGAAGCGCGAGATCCGGCAATGGTTTGCCGAGGGCGCCCCGTTCCCGCTCGATCGCGGCCACGAATACGCCTCAAATATCATCAACGCCCGAATGGGCGGCGAGCCCTACAAATTCAACGGAAATGTCCCCAACACCGGCCTGATCACGAACGTCCCGCAGGACGCCTGCGTCGAGGTGCCTGTGCTGGCCGACCGGCGCGGTCTCAACCCGATCCACGTCGGCGCCTTGCCGCAGCAATGCGCCGCTCTGACAAACGCGGCTATCGCGTCGGAGGAACTGGCCGTTGAAGGCTGCCTCACCGGCGACCCCAGGCGGGTGTTCCAGGCCATCGCCTATGATCCGCTGACGGCGGCCGTGCTCTCGCTCGCGGAGATCAAACGCATGGTGGCCGAGATGTTCCGCAGGAACAGGGCCTGCCTGCCGCAGTTCAAGACCATCGCGTTCTGACAGAGAATCCGCCCATCCCTGCGCTGGCGTAACCTGGATGGACCTGGGAAGCCTTAGGCGGCCGCCCAGCGTTGTGCATTTATGCGTCCGGTTGTAGGGGCGGCCCCCTGTGGCCGCCCATCCGGATAACCTACGCGTGCGCCGATCCTCACGCGTTCACCTTAATACAGGGCAAGCGCCGTCAGTTCCGCGTCTTGTGTCCCCCGCTGGCGGGGGTGGCCGCGAAGCGGCCGGGGGTGGATACGCGCCCCGCTTGGCCGCCTTGCAAAAGGGCAGACACAGGGGTCTGCCCCTACGCGCTGCGTAGAATAGATAGGCCAGAAAATAAGCCAGAAAAGGCCGCGCGCTGCGAAGAATAGATGAACCAAAGGAGCCCCCGCGTAGTTGCGCCTCCGGACAGCCTCCGTGGCGGCCTGAAGAAGGGCAGACACAGGGGTCTGCCCCTACGCGCTGCGCAGGATAGATAAACCAGAGAAGTCCTCGCGGCTGCGTTGAAGAAGGGCGGGCATCCGGAGTACCGGATGCCCGCCCTGGTTTTCATGCGACTGTTACGCCAGCACCAACCGGCCGATCACGGGAACCACATGTAACCTTCCGATTGGGCCGCCTTCGTTACGACGAACGCATTGTGTCCGTCCGGCTGCGGATACCGGAAGAATTCCACGTGGCCGTCCATGAACAGGATGTTCGCGCCGCCAGGCACGTGGTTGAATTCGGGAGACAGAGACCCATCGTCTTCG
>DAOSJS010000514.1:0-2259 GCA_035367355.1 Candidatus Hydrogenedentota bacterium | reverse complement strand
AATCGGAGGTAGCGGCGATAAGGCGACGAACCTTGATCCCGCCCTTGCGCTGAACGGGGGCCAGACGAATGAGATTCAAGGCGATATGGCGCAGCACGGCGAAGTTGTGGGCAGCATGACCGGTACGAGCGCGCATCTGATCATCGCCAAAGACGACATCCATGCACCAGTGCAAGCTGTTCTCCACCCGCCAGTGCAGGCGTACTGCCCGATTCAGCCGGGCCGCGTGCGCAGACAGGCTGGAGATGTAAAAGCGATATTCAAGCGTGGTCGTGCCCTTGATCGTTCGCTCCGAGGCAATCACTGCAAATGACTTCATGTCTGGCCAGCGTTCCGGTGCATGCAGGCAATCAAGCTGGTTAAAGGCGTAACAGCGACGCACCTCAATCCGCCCGTGATTCTTCTCCACGACTTCATCAAAACGATGGGGGGTCTTCTCCGGAGCCGCTTGAAACGCGTCGAAAAAGTCGCGAATCGATTCGGCCAGTTTGGGTTGGTTGTCTTTCACCGACAGAACATAGTCGGCTCCCCGATTCCGAATCGCCTGCGCGATGTTGGGTTGAGTGCCCATGGCGTCGATGGTCACGATGCAACCGGTCAGGGCTAATGTCGCCAGGAGTTCGGGGATCGCCGTTTTCTCGTTCGATTTCTCGGCGGTCGCGCGCTGCCCCAAGACCAGACCGGCTCCGGCCGCAAAGGCGCTCACCAGGTGTAGTGGTGTAGCATCCAGTTTTCCCGACCGCCGGCTGGTCTTGCCGTCCAGTGAGACGATTTCATCTTTGTCCAGTACCGGCAGGAGACCACACACCCAGCGTCGGAAGGCCGCTGCAAATTCTTCGGCATCGATGGCCGCAAAGACTCGGCCAAAGGTGTCATGTGACGGAATGCCGTTCTCCAGCGTCAGATACTGCCGAAACCAATCCAGTTTCTCCTTGGCCCATGCTTCTATCTCGACAAAATCGTCCGCTCCCGCCAATACAGCGCACACCGACACGACCAGTATTTCCACCAGGTCGTGGTCAACTTTCTTGGCCTGCCTTGGGTCCTGCAAACCAACAAATACGTCCATCAATCGATGCTTGCCTTCCGTCTCCATGGGCCACCCAAAAAAGACAGAAAACTACACAAATCAGGGGACTGTGAACAGCCCCTTTGCAACCTGTTGATTGTGAACCACTATTTCAGCTGTCCACGACATTGGCATTCGTGCGATTGCCCTGGGTTGATAGGGGTGTAATCGAAAGTAACGGGAAGGTTCGTCAGATGAGATCTGGCGCATGAGACAGAAGCAGAAGAAGCTGGCACGAAACGTGTGTTGATCCGACAGGGAGAATTTATCGGAGAGACGAGATGGACATGGAGAGGCAGAAAGCGGAGGTCAAGCGGGAGTCAGTATCAGAGCGGCTGGAACGGCATCCGGCAATAAAGGCGCGGATGGAAAGAATGCTGGACGTTGTGGAAAACGCCGCAGGGGACGTACGCCGAGCGGACGAAGAACTTCGCCAGATGGGGCTTGAAGCCATGCAGGACTGGGGTCAGACAACATCAAACGAGGCCGCGCGTGACCTGGAAGCCAGAGGAGGCGTTGTCCGCGAGGTAAAAAAACGGCATTGGACGTGCGCATTCGGAGAAGTCACCGTAGAAGAGCAGACCTACCGGAGCAATGAAGGCGGCAAATTATGCCGCCCGTTCCAGAGTTGGGCGGACGTTTCTTGCCGGGGATACTCGATCTGACTACAGAGGGCCATCACTGATTTTGGTGCGGACGTACCGTTTGCTCAGGTTCGGGAAAAGATTCGCGAACATTACGGCATCGACTTGGCGAACGGGGCGGCGGCGACGATCACGGAAGGTCACGCCAACCGGATGACCGAGACGACCATGACGCCGGAAGCTCGCTCGACGAAGGAAGCGCTGACCCTGATCGCCCAAATCGACGGCAGCATGATTCCGATGGTTCAAACGGGAAAGGCCGGCGACGACGGTTCGCAAGATCGACGCAAAACGCGCCACGTTTTCTGGAAAGAAGGAAAACTGTCGATGATCCGACGAGCGGATGAAGTGACGCCGCTCTTTGCGGTCACGCTGGGTGATGCAGGCGCGGCAGGCGCTAACATGCGCCTACCTGGTCGCGATCATTGACTGGTACTCGCGCCGGGTACTCAGCTGGCGAATCAGCAACAGCATGGAGGCCGTGTTCTGTATCGATTGCCTGGAGGACGCCTTGCGCCACCACGGCACACCGGAAATCTTCAACAG
>DAOSJS010000513.1:0-2260 GCA_035367355.1 Candidatus Hydrogenedentota bacterium | reverse complement strand
TGAGCGAGGCACGATCTATCGCAACGTCGGCCCCATCGAGAGTGATTCCGGAAAGAACCGCATTTCGTTGTGCCTGGTCACGCGGGACACCGACGGCGTGCGAGTTGTTCAACGGCGTGAAATCGAAGAAACCGGTGGCCAATACCAATGGGAGGCGCTTCATCGAGCGATCCAACGCCTGCCTCTGGAGAATGAAACCTCCCCGGAAACTGTCGTCGAAGGAATCCGGGTAATCCAAGCCATGGCCAAGGCGGAGCGTTCCGGCTCGATGGAAGAAGTGCGACACGGAAGTCCCGCATACGAAACTGAATAATACCAGGAATATTTGGGGGCGAGATCAGTCCAAGGGTGAGCCGACACGCGACACCGGCGATTTCGTTCAAGCCCTTTGCCCGCATGCGGTTGAGGCGGAAGCCCACGAAAAATATTGCGCGGGCTTTGGGAATGGGCAGGCATTTCACGGAACACTCTCAACTGGAGCAAGCGCTCCTGGGAACGAAACCGTCTCTGATTGGAACAGATGACTGACGGCCTTGCAGGCCACTTCTGTCGAGGCTCTTCCTGCTCAAGCCTTAGAACTTTTGCAACTCCATTTAATGCAGGCTGTTAAGCGATTTCGCCATACAGAGCACGTCAATGAGCATGAAGTATTCGGGCGATTTCTCTGGCATTGTTTTGGCATGGGCGACATAGGTTCCGGACAAAGCAAAAGTCTATAAGGAAATGCGAACCCATGGCAAATATAATTCGATTATAGCAAGATTCTTCTTGCGTTTTTCCCATGCGGGAGTATATTGATCTTGATTAAAGCAAATCTCTATGCAAAAGTACGAACACATAGCTAAAATAATTCACACCCGTGTCAAAAAAGGGGATTACGCGCTCCGGAGTGTGCCCGCGGAAAGGCAATTGGCCTCTGAGGTGGGCGTGAGCTACATGACGGTGCGTCGGGCAGTTCAAGAGCTGGTAGCGAAGGGGATTTTGGTCCGTTTATCGAACGGCCGACTGGGGGTGGGCCGAGCATCGGATGGCACTGGGCCTCGCTTGCAACTGGGCCTGTTGGCTCCCACGTTCAACTCGCCGGTCGTGGAGCAGTGGCGGATTGCCATCGAGTCTGCCGCCGAGACGTACAAGAGCGTGGTTCGGCCTGTGCTGTACATGCATTGGGACGATCCCATTCTGCAGGACTCGCTGGAGGGATTCGACGGCGTCTTTCTCGTGCCGATTCCCGACGCCATTCCTCCGCGGGTGACCGAGCGCCTGATGTCCGCCAAGCGCCTGGTGATGGTGGATCACGACATGAGCCATCTGGGCATCCCTTCGATCCAGCTTTTCCCGCCGGTGTTTGTCCAGCGCCTGCTGGATCATTTGGCGGCGCTGGGGCATCAGCGGATCGACTGCCTGAACGTGCATTCACTTCACCCCGTCATTGAGCAGCGGATAAAACAGTGGCAGATCTGGTGCCGTGTGCATGGTTATGAAGGGCAGCTGTTTCAGGGGCAGACCAAGCCGCACGAGGCGCCGTATGCGGTAGCGTATCGCACGTTTAAACGGTTACTGGACGAGAAGCGATTCCATGCGACCGCTCTATTGTGTGTCACCGCGCCGGCGGCGATCGGCGCGATGCGGGCATTGCATGAACAGGGCATTCAGCCTGGCCGCGACGTTTCCGTCTGCGCTGTCAACAGTGAGAGCATGGGCGAGACGCTGATTCCGTCCCTCACCGCACTGGAAGCCCCCGATCCGACGCCTTACGTGGCCGAGTGCGTTGACTGGATGGCGGACAGCCAGAAGAACTGGGTCGGCCCCCTACTGGTTCAACCGGCGGAAATTCCGCTGGTTGCCAGGGAATCGACCGGAAAGGTTCCCACATCCCCCACACGCTAACGTAGCGTGTGGATTGGCGCTGAGGATCACTACATTCATTGGGAGGTATGGCATCATGTTGGAGAATCTGACAGCGGCGTTGTCCCTTCGGAATCGTGTGGCGGTTTGCGTCTTGTCCGCCCTGTTCTTCGCCGGTCCTGCCCGGGCGGCCACCACCTATCAATGGAACGGAACCACTGACACAAGCTGGCAGACCGACTCGAACTGGGCTGCGCCCGGGGAACCCGCGTTCGGCGGCACGACCACCAGCGCGGATCGGATCAACGTCAATGGCGGCGCCAACGAACTGAATTACACCAGCGCCGAAGGCGACAGCACCTTTGCTGTTCTGCAGATCGGTGGCCCCAGCTCGAATTCCCAGATGACGATCAGC
>DAOSJS010000512.1:0-2277 GCA_035367355.1 Candidatus Hydrogenedentota bacterium | reverse complement strand
AGCCGGGCGTGTGCTCGATAAGCTGAAATTCAGAATCGCCCACGTCGCTATCGATCGTCTTGGGCACCCCGACGGCCACGAGGTCCAGTCCGCGTTCGTGCGCCAACTGCGCGATCTTATGCGCGGTGTCCATCGAGTCATTGCCGCCGTTGTAAAAGAAAAAGCCGATGTCGTGGGCTTTCATGACATCGATCACACGCTCGAAATCTTCGTTCTGATTGGACTTGAGCTTGTAGCGGCAGGTGCCGATGCTGCCCGCCGCGGGCGTGTACCGCAACAGCGCGACTTCTTCTTCGTCCTGTGCCGAAAGGTCGAGCAATTCTTCCTTCAGCACGCCTTCGATGCCGTGCCAGCCACCGTAGAGGGTGCCAAACGTGCCGGGGAACATTTTGCAGGTTTCGATGACCCCCCGAAGCGAACTGTTGATCACCGGGCTCGGACCGCCGGACTGCGCAATAATGACATTCTTCGGCATGCTCAACTCCCCTGGATATCGCGCCCTGAAGCGCGTAAACGTGCCACATGGGCCCACAAAAGGAACCGGAATGACGAGACCTTACCATAGCCGCGCACTCGAATTCATGTTGCCGGCGGCAGGCGATGCCGCCCATTGCGCAGAATCACGCTTTGCGCTAGTGTATATACAGTATGTGGGCCAAATGCGGGGGCAAAGGCTGCTATGGAGGGGTCAGACGACACTGCGCATGCGGCGCGGCCGTGCGGGATTGTTTCCGTGCTCCTGGCGGTTCTCGTCGTGGTGTATGCGTTGGCGGTTGCGGCGAAGATTGCGCGGGAGCCACAGCATTTTCAGCTCACGTTCCGGACCTGCTACGCCGCGGCGCAGGCTTTCAGCCAGGGGCTTGACCCCTACGACGTCCCGAATCTCCAGCAACAGGACCCGCGTGTGCAGGGTGCCTATGGGTACCCGCCGATCACGCTGTATTTCTTTCTTCCATTTGCAGCGCTTCCATTTCAGGCCGCGTATATGGCGTTTCTGGCCATTAAAATCCTGTGCCTCGCTGGACTGGTCTGGCTGTGGCACCGGTACTTTCTCAAGCGCCCGCTCGACGGTCTTTTTTTGCTGATATGCCTGCTCGGATTCAACTTTGCCCTGTACTGGGATCTGGCCAGCGGTAACGTCGGTCTGATTGAACAGTTCCTTCTTTGGATGGGGCTCTATGCGTATCTCCGCGGCCGTCTCAAAACCTTTGCGGTATTGGTGGCCCTGTCGGCGAGCTTCAAACTTGCCCTGATCCTGTTCCTCGCGCTGCTGTTCATCCGGCGGGGCCGTCGGAGGCATTATGCGCTCTTCCTGGGGATCGGCGTGTATGCGGCTATGCTGGCCTTTTCGTCCGTGTTTTACTCCGAAATGACCATCATTTTTCTGCAGAACCTCCAGAGATCCGGTTTGGGCCTCTATGGCGGTGGCCCGCTCCGTGCGGCACCATCCTCCGGAGCCTGGCGCCTCCTCAACGAACTGTCGGCAACTGCGTGCGGAAGGCTGGGGACAATGATGGCGGCCGAGCCGATCGCCGTGGCGGGATATCTTGTACTTGTGGCGTTCGTGATTTTGATGACGTGGGCAGCAGTGCGCAGGTATCTTCACGTATTCCGCGAGGATGGCTACCTGATCGTCATCATGTTGTTTTGCGTGGCGTATCTGCTGGTACTGCCGCGGCTCGTCCCCTGTTCATACATTCTGGCCCTTCCTGCGGCCTATTGTATTGCGTTGAAAATACGGCAGGTGCCTGCGCTGCTCGCGCTGACAGGCGCTGCGGCTATGTCGACATCGGCCGTGCAACCCCCGGGATTCAACCTGTTGAAAGAGGTCCTGCCGCCCTATTATCCGTTGCTGCTGACCTTCATCCTCTGGGCTGTCGGGATCTGTTTCTGTATGCGGGCGGAGGCCCGGCCGAAACCCCGTGCCGAGCACGCGCAGCCGTCTGAGGGTTGAGCGCACCGGGTCAGGGGGTGAAGGCTTTGGGGCGGGGATTTCCTTCGCGCAGACGATACAGCACTTCGCCCGCCTGCGGCACGAGCAGCACGCCTTCATCCTCCCGGCCGCGCCAGTCGTCGGGGTCGATGCTACCGGGATCGCGGTAGCCGAGATTGATGGCCTCGCACTCTTCTTTCGGGATGCTTGTTGCAAGCGTGACCTGGATCCGCGGCTTCTCGACTCCGTCGAGCATCTCGCCAATTCCACGGACATGCGTCGAATGCGCGAGGATGCCGCCGGGGATGTCGGTAAATTTCTCCATCTGCGACAGGAAATAATCG
>DAOSJS010000511.1:0-2300 GCA_035367355.1 Candidatus Hydrogenedentota bacterium | reverse complement strand
CGGGTCAAGCCCTCGCTTCTTGAGCTCGTCGGCCACAAAGCCACTGACTTCCAGTACCATCTCGGGAACCATGCCACCCGCGACAGCACCGGAGTAGGCCAGCACCGGAACTGCCACGACGGCGCCGGGACCGGTTAAGGCGCCCAGCTTTGCGCCGCCGAGCATGCCAGCAATCGCAGGGACCATATTCGCGGCCTGTTCTGCGGTAAAGTAGGCCATCCCTTTTGGGTTGGTCGCCGCCTCCTTGCCGATAGACCACAGCATTTTCCCCAGGCTTGCAGCCTTTTCAGCAAAACCGTCCGCCGCGTCCCAATCATCGCCAACGGCGGATAAGCGTTCTTCTGCCTCCGCAAGTTCGCGCGGACGGTAAGTTTCGCGCGTCAGGGCTTTTCCCAGTCGCCCGGCGTCAGCGTCCGAGAATTCACCCCGCGACACAGACATGCCCAATGGCATATCTGTAACCAGTCGCTCCGCCCCTTGGTAAGCGAGTTTGCCCATATTACGGATAAAGCCGGGATCGCCGCCAGCTTCGCGCTTGCGCTTGCTCTCGATGTCTCTTATGAGTTCATCCGTTATGTCGATCCGGTCTGTCTCGCGCTTGGATTGGTTTTCGTTGTTGCCTTGAATACTTGCAAGAAGTTCATCAGTTACGTCAACGTAACCGCTGCGGGGCTTGGACATAGCAGTCCCTCCAGTTGAGAATTATTCTGTTTTACTCGGCTTCGTCCTCTCCTAAATAATCAGCGAGGATGCGGCGCAGTTCTTTATATTTCGGGCTGATTGTTTTTTGCGCCCGCTCCCTAGCGGCTTTCTCCGGAACGCCGTGCCTCATTAAAAACTTTACGCGGGCTTCAATCTCCGCCGCCTCGGCTTCGAGCGATGCCTCTTTTTTCTTCTGCTCAATACGTTTGTCCAGCTCTGCTTCGGGGTCTCGCTTGCCGCCGCTGGTGAAGAAGGTGGAAGGACGCGATCTAATTTTTTTGGCCTTCTCTGCCGCCTCTCGTTTCTCTCTCTGGTATCGAGATTCTTTCTTTGCGTTAGGGTGATTCAAGGTGGCGGACGTGTTGCTTCCGCGCTCCCGGCCATTGCCGCCGTTGTTTGTGGGCTCGATTGTGATTTTGCCGTCCTTATCGCGGTAGGCCCGCGCACGGCCGGAGCGAAGGTCTTCTTCCTGTTCCGGAGTAAGGTCCGCCTTCGCGTAATTCGTCATGCCAAACTTATTCATATAATCAATGGTCGCTTGGAGAGCCTTTTTCTCCGGCATCCCCTCATTGATGCGGTCCTCAAGGTAAGTGGTCGCGGCCCCATATAAGCCCTGAATCGTCAAAGGCTTGCCTGTGCGGGGTCCGCGCCGGTCCTGTATCTCTGTCTTTCCGGCAAAAGCCATAAGTGTGTTAAAATCAGGTGCCTTCCCGTCGGTCACTGTTCCGGCGTCATTAATCATTCCTGCGTAATTCTGAATGAAAAAGTCCTCCAGTCCCTTTTGTGCGTTCTTGTGCGCCGTTGCGCCGCCCTTCCCGGTCGCGCCTTCGCCTTCTTTCCAGCGCGGCCCGCCTTGCCCAGGGATGCGCTCCCATCGCCCTTTAGTTTTATTCCATTGCCGTTTTTCCTGCTTGCTTCCGACAACAAAATCCTCGGTCTGCGGCTTTCCCGTGATAATCTCGTTTGCAATTCCGTTTTTAATAAAATACAGACTCCCGCCGACTTCCTGATGTTTGCCGAGGTCGTCAACATCGATGATCTTGCCAGTGCGCTCATCGACCGTGACAATCTGCCCTTCATGCTGCATGGTCTTTATTTTCGGCTCGGGCCTAAGCGTCAGCGGCCCGTACTTATTAACAAGGAAAGATTCGTTCCAGACGTTTTCCGCCATTTTTGTGTTGAGCTGGGCAATCGTGAGGACCTGCCCAAAATATCGCTGTTCGAGCCCCTCCGCTTCTTCCATGAAACCATTTTGGCGGTAGATGCTAATCAGCTCGTCCATCTTCCGGGCGTTCATGCGGATCTTTTCCGCCTGCTCCGGCGATAGCTCGCTGCTGGTTGTCGATGCCTTCCCCTCTTCCTCTTGCGGCGGCGGGCCGAGTTGCTCCTCACCGATCCTTTTGCCGCCGGGCGGCAATGCCCCCATCATGCGAGTCAAAGCTTCGTTCTCTGCAAACGGTTGTGTTTTAAGCGTCATACTGTCGCTCCTTTACATCGACATAAAGGGTTTTCGGCTCCCCGTCATTTTCATAAGTTCTTCAATGGTGTAGCCTTTTTTGGGTGCACTAGCCGCGACTGATTCAGCAGGTACCGGGCCT
>DAOSJS010000510.1:0-2301 GCA_035367355.1 Candidatus Hydrogenedentota bacterium | reverse complement strand
TGACCACGCCACGGAGAATTTTCGTTGCCACTGCTCGCGGAAGAAACGGAGTAGGATGATTGTCTTTCACACCTCCTTTGCAAGGCCCCCTCGCCGCAGGCTAACCTGTGCCTGGCCTGTGGCCTGGGACGCGCCTTAGTGCCCTAGGCCGGATGCCTTATTGTGTCGGGGCCATTGTAACGGTGTATCGACGTTTCGTCAAGACCCTGACATTCAAGACTTTTCTCCAAAAAATTCCCGGTTTTGTGGGTCCAGATGAGCAAGAGTTCCATCTGGGTTGCATTGGGTGGTCGTGAGGGTGTGCTTTGCGCCTGAAGAAGGGCAGGCACAGGGGCCTGCCCCTCAGGATACCTCCCATGCCTGATAAGAAAACAAAGGGCTTGGCTGGCTCAGTGAAGCGGTGCGGCCCGGTTTTGCAGCCTCAGGCAGGGTGCGTATACGCCGGACGACCCTGTGGCTCAAGGACGCTCTGCGGGTGCGGTTTCGTTTGCGACGATCTCAATGGGGTTGGTGTACACCCATGGGGTCCAGGAGTCCTGGACAAGGACTTCGGCTTCGATGCGGTATTTTCCCGGCTGTGTGACGGGCCAGTCGAGTTCGCGGCCTTCCGACTGGTATACCCTGGTCCCGTCATGCACGACCGTGAACCGGCATGGCACGGGTGAGCCGCAGCGCAGGTGAAGATCCGGCCCCAGGGGCAGGCGTTCGCCCATCACGGCGCGGCCGCTGGCGGACTCCGCCAGAAATGCGAAGCCGGTGCTGTCGGCAAGCACGTCAAAAGCGACAAACGCCCGGCCTTCGCGTAGAGACTCCAGGATGGCCTCTTGTGAGAGTTCGTGCGCCAGGATGTGGGTGCTCACAAAGCGGACCATCCGCTCGTAGGGATCGAGTTCAAACCGGAACAGTTCGCGGCCGGGCTCGAGCGGGCCGAACAGCATGCGAAGCCCCAGCCGTTTCCACCAGTTCAGCTCATATTCGCCGATGGTGTCGGGGCTGGTATCTTCGAGGAGCAGCGTATCCCGCTCCGTGTAGCGCGCCACAACGCCGTTGTTCTGATGGCAATCGTTGGCGGCAATGCCCACGATGTCCCGATCCCGGTTGAGGCGGTCCCAATGCTCGAGGATGGCGGTCTGCCGGTCGAAGATCAGCCGCATGACGTGGTCGGGATATTTTCGGATGCTCAAGACAATGTCCGGCAGGAGCGCGCCGAACCCCTTCTCGTCCTTGAAGTCGGTGTGGATGTTGTAGATCTCCATACCCACGAGTTGCGGCAGGTCCCAGAGGCGCTCTTCCTCGGAATGCGCGAAGAACAAAAGCCCTCCGGCCTCATCGATCCGGCCCGCCAGCGCATGAGGCTCTTCGCTGCACTGCAGCACCGTGTCCCGTGGCAGACCCCACGGCATGAATCCCCCCGGCATCTCGTAGCCTGGGACAAACAAGATGCCATCCCGCACGCCATCCCATTGGAGCGAATAATCCGCTTTCCCGTCCACGCAATGGTCGGACATCAGGATGAAATCGCGCCCGGTTTCTTTCAAGACGCGCTGAATTTCTTCAAATGGCACCTGCGAATCGTGGGAGATGAGGGAGTGGCTGTGACAGACCCCCCGGAAATCGGTGTATCCGTGATCAAGCGCCACATCAAGCCGCTGTGCCTGGAGCGCCTGCCAGGCCCGTGCCTCGGCTGGAAACCGGACAAAACGGTTGTGGAGTGCGCCTCGAAAGGCAAACACAAACGCGATGCCCGCAATCAGGATGAGCGCCAGGATGGCCCGAAACGTCCATCGAATCATGATACGCAGGACCGGGCGTCTCGCGCCCGGCCGGTTTTCGTGGATTTTCGACATGACTCGCGTTCCCCGCGTGGTTTAAGCGTTCCGTCAGATTGAGTCAACGATGATACCACGATACGAAAGTGTCCGGGCAGGATCTATCGCGCGCACTGCAGTCGCCACTACCTTCCCATGGCGCTCTTACGCGGCGCATAGCGCCAGGATAGCGTCAATTTCGGCTGGGCCGATGTCGCCGTGTTCACCGAGGGCGCTGCCCCGGGCGCCCAGCCGTTTGGCGACCTCATCGTAGCCTTTGGCGATGCCGTACTCACTGAGGCGTGTTTTCACCCCAAGCGAGCGGAAAAACTCCTCGGTTTTGTCGATGGCGGCCTCGATACGCTGCTGCTCGGCGCCTTCGACGATACCCCAGACCCGCTCGGCGTACTGCAGGAGTTTTTTGGCCTTCTGGACGCGCTGGTGCCGAAGCAAGGCGGGGAGTACCACAGCCAGGGTCTGCGCATGGTCCAAT
>DAOSJS010000509.1:0-2323 GCA_035367355.1 Candidatus Hydrogenedentota bacterium | reverse complement strand
AACGCGATCTTGAACAAAAACCGCTGATTCCCAGCGTCGAATGGTCATCAGGCGCTATGGTTTTAAATGATGCGCCAGAGCTAACTACCGACACTTAACTCAGGAAAGATCGCATCAAATTAAAGCAGCAATACCCACATCTCCAACTCAGAGGGATTCTCCAAAGCTGAAGTTCCTCAGCGCGGGTTAGCGCCTACGCGAGAGAGACTTCTTGAGCAGCTTTGGTGCAGCCGGTATTGCGGTCAGCGATAACACCCTGCGGCGGAAGTCGCCATATTCTTCACCCTCTCTGAGAGCGAGGGCCGCCAATGAATAGAAGCGGTCTGTCGATGGTGACTCGCTACGGGCTTTCTCCATGTCCAATCGTCCGACATTTACCACAGTCCAGCACTCGGTAAAGCCGCGCTGCCGCGCTTTTTGGTGGCTCTTTTCAGCCTCGCCAATACGATTGTGGATGTTGGACACATCTGTGCCGCTCTTTACCTCAATGGCAACCACGTTGCGGTAATGCTGGTGCTCCATCTCTTCCCGGATGATGATATCCGGGTCTGGTGCAAACTCGATCAGGAACGGGCGACCGGTGGCGCTGTTCACTTCAATGGCGTTCTCCCGCACCTCGGCGGCGGCATGGGCGACGATCTCCCGAATGATCTCGAACACCTGCACTATGCCATCGGTACCGCGCTGGTTGTTGGCCCCGCCGCGTAGCTGCGGGCCTACAGTCAGCAGGGTCAAGTCGTCCAACAATTCCCGACTGACCCGCAGCGGCCCGACACCAGCCAGCAATGCTGATGCGGTAGCGCAGAAGGCCACGCAAAGGTCGTTCAAGTCGGCGGCTGCCGCCTTGCTGACCTTTCCGTTTTCCTCCATGCCTTTGAAGTGGCCGACCCCGAACCCCTTGTCACGCCCGTAAAACTCTTTCTGGCTGTAGCCCATCAGCAACCGGTAGTAGCCCAGTAGATGGGGGTTTTTCTCCAGCACGGAGGGCACAGCAAACAGCAGTTCCGCCCGCAGACCGAAATGTGCAAGGGTCGCCAAGTCTGGAGGGGGAACGTACTCAGCAAGCTGCTTGTCCAGCTTGGTAATGTCCATGTCCCGCACCGTTTCCAGCAAGGCGCTTTGCAGATAGACAGTACGGAATCGCTTGAGGGCAAAGGCGAAAGCGATCTGGAGCTTCGGCGGCGGGAAAATGATCTTGCTTGGGCGTGTCATGCGGCGGCGATCCTTATCACGTTGCTGTCCAGCCCTTGCAGGCGGTCAGCGGCCAAGGCCACATATTCAGGGTTGAGTTCGACTCCTACGTATTGCCGGTTTTCTGCCTGACAAACCAATCCCACGGTTCCCGATCCGAAGAACGGATCAAGGACGTAATCCCCCGGCTCGGTCGATACTTGGATGCAAGGCCGGATGAGTTCGGGCGGGAAGGTGGCAAAGTGGGCGCCGGCAAAGGGCTTGGTGTTCACATGCCAGACAGAGCGGCGACTGCGCTGGCCACCACCGTCTGCGGGCTCTCTGGCAGCCTGCCAGTTGTAGAAATACTTTTCCGATTTGGTGAGCATGAACAGGAACTCATGAGAACGAGAGGGGCGATCCTTGACGCTCTCGGGCATCGCGTTTGGCTTGTTCCACACAATGTCACTTCTCAGATACCAGCCATCGTCCTGCAGGGCGAACGCCAGCCGCCACGGAATGCCGATCAAGTCCTTCGGCTTCAAACCATCGGGCGTTTCAGGGCGAATATCCATCGCCCGTGCAGGGTTCTTTTTGTCCGGGGCTCGGTATCCACGATTGCCACTGGTGTAACCATCACCAATGTTCAGCCAGAGGGTTCCATCATCGGTTAGCACACGCTTGACTTCGGCGAAGATGGTTACCAGCCGGTGCAGGAACTGGGGCATGGTGCCCTCAAGGCCGATTTGCTCGGCGATGCCGTAGTCGCGAAGCCCCCAATAGGGCGGCGAAGTAACGACGCAACGCACAGATCCGGACTGCAAGCCGCGCAGCACCGTCAGTGCATCCCCCTCAAAAAGCGTTGAACCGCGCAGAACAAAAGACTCGGGGCGTTGGATTCGCTCGACCAGATGAGGTATCGGGTTGGTGGGGTTCAGGGGCATTGTTGCTTACTCCCTCGATTGACATCGCATCATACTGGATGAAATGACAGCCTCAATGGCTTCGGCAACACCGCCTCACCCACCCCGGTTGCGCATCCAGTCCGCCGTCTGGAAGAAACTGCCGCGCAGGCGCTCGCGCAGATCGTCCGGCACGCCGGTCTCGCCCATGGCCTGGTCCATGCAGGCCAGCCACTGGTCGCGCTCCAGGA
>DAOSJS010000508.1:0-2338 GCA_035367355.1 Candidatus Hydrogenedentota bacterium | reverse complement strand
GCTCCCCGCCGGAACCTTCGGGGTAATGCATGTCACACGCGCGATGGAGGAATTGCGTGTCCGGAAGCGTCTCACGCCGCGTGCTGGGACACCACGGAGTCGCCGGCAGTCCACTGACGGCGCACACCGTGAATTCGCGCAGATCGTTGCTGGTCTCGGGCCAGGCGGGTGTGTTCGGCACGTCCAGCGAGCGAAAGATCTTGGTTGCCAGCGGCAGGGCCACCGTGGCGCCGACCAGCCATTTCGACGGCGAGGCATCGTTGTTGCCCATCCAGACCCCCACGACGTAATGCCGATTGAACATGAAGGTCCAGGCGTCGCGATAGCCTCCCGAAGTGCCGGTTTTCCATGCGACTCGCGTATTGGCTGCGCCTACCGGCACCAGTTCGCGCGCAAACTCGTCCGGCGGGGTCTGTTCGAGCATCTCGAACAGCTTGAGGCATGTGCCGCGCGTCAGGAGGGGAGTTCCTGGCGTTTGCGGCTGCGGTTCGTGCAGCTTGAGCGGGCGGTAGAGGCCCAGGTTGGCAATCATGCAATACGCCGCCGCCATCTCATCCAGGCGGGTCTCGCAATTGCCGAGCGTCAGGCCCAGCCCGTAATGTTCCGCGGGCTTGATGAGCGTTGTGATTCCCGCCTGTGGTAAAAATGCGTGGAACCGGTCAACTCCGACGCGTTCGAGGATGGTGACGGCCGGCACGTTCAGGGACAACTGAAGCGCCTTTCCAGCCGAAACGAGGCCATGGTAGCGGTCATCGAAATTCTCCGGCGCGTACCGTCCGTAATCGAGCGTGCCGTCATACAACGACTCGGAGGGGTAGAGGCAGTTGTTGTCCATGGCCAGGGCATAGATGAAGGGTTTCAGGGTGGATCCCGGCGAGCGGGGCGCCCGGCACCCGTCCACCTGTCCGCCACCCGGCGTGTTATAGAAATCACCCGACGCGACCCTCGCCAGGACCTCTCCAGTCGCTGTATCGACGACGAGCGCCGCGGCATTCGTGATCTCCCCAGGGTAGTACCGGAGCTGCTCGCGCACGAGCTGTTCCATGCGCGCCTGGATGCCAGCATCGAGGGTGACCCGAAGCCGGCCTCTTTTGTTGAGCTCCGGGCGCAGATTCATGGCCAGATGCGGGGACAGCGAAGGGAAATCGTGCCATTTCACCCCCAGCGGTGCTTTGCAGGCGCGTGCATACTCGTCCGCGTCGATAAACCCTTCGTCGCGCATGCGTTTGAGAACGTGGTTGCGTCGTGCTCGAGCCCGCGAGGCGTGCTCCAGCGGCATGTACGGACCGGGCGCCTTTGGAAGCCCCGCAAGCAAGGCGGCCTCCGATAAATTCAGCTCAGAGGCCGGTTTTCCGAAATACCGCAGCGAAGCGGCTTCACAGCCCACCAGGTTAAGTCCGTAGGGCGCGGAATTGAGGTACGTTTCCAGAATCGCGTGTTTGGACGCCCGGCGTTCAAGCCGCAGCGCAGCGAGGGCCTGACCCAGCTTGCCGCCAACCGAACGCGAGGGAGGCAGGCCCCGTTTGACCACCTGCATCGTCACGGTCGATGCGCCCGAGACCACTTTGCTTCCGCGAAGGTTCGTCAGAGCCGCCCGCACTATGGCCAGCGGATCCACACCCGGATGGCTGTAAAACCGCTTATCCTCGGTCGCCACCGTGGCGTGGAGGAGATGCGGGCTGATCTCCGCCATGGGCCGCGGAAAACACCATTGTTCCTTGGAGTTCAAAAATACATACAGGGGCCGGCCATCTCGGTCGAGCAATTCGTTTGAATCGGAAAGCTCGAGATAGGCCCGGGTGTCCATCGGCCAGACCAGCACCACGGCAAGGGTCAGAGCGGCGGCCGCGCAGATCAGGAGCATCCGGCGGGGCGCAAACACCGCCCGGGCAATGTGCCGCAACTGTGCGGCTGCCGGTCGTTTCATTGCCGGGATTTCACCTCCACGCGGCCCATGGGACTGGCCGCCCGTACGCTTGCGTCGTACATGCACTCTGTCGTCGCCGGAGGCGCCTGATACGCGCCCGGGGTCACTGCGCGCACAACGTAGTAATAGCGGTGGCCTTCCGACTTGTGTGTGAGCTTGTTGAAGGCCAGCACGATACGGTCGTCGCGGACGTCAACGTAACTGGGGTTGGTGGCGGCTTTGAATACTCCGGGGGGCAGTGTTTCGGCGTTGAGCCGCGGATTCTCGATCTCGAATCCCGCCGGGAGCTTGTCCACGACCACGACGTTTTCCACACCCTCTTTCGGCGTTATCGTCAGTTCCACGACATAGCTGTCCGACTGCAGGAATCCCGCGTCGGTCTTGTACGCGTCGCCTCGACTCGTCAAGTAA
>DAOSJS010000507.1:0-2356 GCA_035367355.1 Candidatus Hydrogenedentota bacterium | reverse complement strand
CGTCTTGTGTCCCCCGCGGGCGGGGGTGGCCGCGAAGCGGCCGGGGGTGGACTGCATGGGCCGCAAGGCCGGGGGTAGACTCCCACCATTCCGTCCCGATGCGTTCGTCCTTTGCCGCTCCTGCTTCAAGACTCATCAAGAGAAAAACAAAATCTGAAAATCGCGCACTCAAAACTTGAGTGCTGGAGTGGTTGTGTTTTGCACCCCGTCTTACTAAGATGAGAGCGGGAAAGTGAACGGCTGCCCGGAGGCGCCCGCGCGTCCACGGCACAGGAGTGCAGGTACCGCTTATGTCACGAATAACGCTCGCGAAACAGGAACGCATTATTGAGGCGGTGCGGCGCAACCTTGAAGGCGACGCTGCCGTGGAGTTCATTCGCGAAAGCGGTTTCGCCATGACATCCGCGGGTATCGCCCGCCACCTGCGCTCCATGGGCGGGCGCGGCCACGTGCAGCAGCTGATTGAGAGCGATCTCAGCAACAGTGAGATCCTCCAGCAGTGCTTTCCCGAAAAAGATCTGGACTATCTGCAGAGGACGCCCCCAAGCCAGCCGGATTTGTTTGATATCTCCGAACATGCGGATGCCGTGCCGCCACCGGAATTCACGTCGCTCGATATGTTCGAGACGAGAAAAATCGCCCTGCGTCTGCCGTCGGACCTGTACGAGGCCATCGGGCTTGCCGCGCATGCCGAAAATACCAGCAAGAACCAGCTGATTGTCGATATCCTCACCTCAGCGCTTGCCCAGATGCCCAAAATGCCTCCGGAACTCGAAGAGGAAAGCTCCGTATAGCCTCGAACGCCCACTGTGCGTTCAGGCGCTCCCGCCGCGCAGATTTTGACGCGCAATATGCGCATTGCACTGCATTCCCCGCAGTTTTGCCCGCATGAGTGGAGTTCCCGCGAAGTTCTCCTGGAACTCCGCCTCGTCCATCGTTTCGAGCCAGCTGAGGGACGGGTGGGCATGATCCGGACGGGGATGAAAGTCTTGTTCCGTGGTTACCGGCACGCCGTGATTCCAGGGGCAAGCCTCCTGGCACACGTCGCACCCGAACACCCAATCGCCGAAACAGGGGGACAGCTCCGGCGGGATCTCGCCGCGGTTCTCGATGGTGTGCCAGGAGATGCAGCGCCGCGAATCAATCACGCGGGGCGCAATGATGGCGCCTGTTGGGCATGCGTCGAGGCACCGCGTGCAGGCGCCGCACTGATCCGCTGCCGGCGAGTCCGCCGCGAGGTCGAGCGTGGTCACGATGACGCCCAGAAAGAACCACGACCCCAGCCCCTGGCGCAGGATAAGGCTGTTCTTTCCAATCCAGCCCAGTCCAGCGCGTGCCGCCCAGAATTTTTCCAAAACGGGGCCGCTGTCTATGCAGCAATAACTCGTTCCCGCCTCCTGCATCGAATCCATATACGCGGCCAGCGCGCGCAGCGGCTTTCTCAGCACCCGGTGGTAGTCACGGCCCCAGGCGTAGCGCGACACCCGGCCCGTGTCCGGCGGTTTTGGCGGGCGGGGCGCATGGTAATTGCGCGCCACGACCACTACGGAGCGCGCCCCGGGGACTTTGAAGCGCACATCCTGCCGCAGTGCCTTCGTGCGGACCATCCAGTCCATATCCGCATGAAACCCGCTGGCGAGCCACGTGCCCAGGCGATCATCCGGGTCAACCGGTTCAGCAGCCGCTACGGCGCACGCGTCGAATCCCAGCTCCGCCGCGCGGGCCTTGATCGCTGCGCTGCGCTGCGCTCTGTCCTGGTGAGGCGTCATGGGCTTATCGAAGGTTCACGCGGCCGCCGTATTGCTCGATCAGGCGCGCGTTCCACTCGTCGCCGCCGGGAAGATTCGCGGTCTTGAACACGGGCGGCTCGATGCCCGCCTCCGCATAGGCACAGCAGACGAGGTAGACGATCTGCTCCATGATGGCAATGCCCACGAAACTGGACGTCGCTGCCGTCATTCGTTCGGTTCCCGGCACCTGCAGCGCGGCGTCTCCCGCGGACCCGCAATTGTCGATGACGATATCGCAGATCTCGTAGAGCTTCTGTTTTTGTCCCGCTCCCAGAGAAGCCGCCGTGGACTGGTTGAGCGACGTGAGTGCCACGGTTTTCAGCCCCAGTTCCCGGGCGTAGAGGGCCATTTCCACCGGCACGGCGTTCTTGCCGCTGTTGGAGACGATGGTCAATACCTCGCCGGGGCGCGGGCCGGCCTTGTCGAGGATGATCCGGGCCAGTCCCGGCGTGCGCTCGAGCCGGGTGCTCGTGGCAGGCCCTTCGTGCTGCATCAGCGCGGGAAACAGGATCGCGTTCACGGGCGCCAAGCCTCCCGCGCGGTAATACACTTCCTCTCCGAGGAAA
>DAOSJS010000506.1:0-2361 GCA_035367355.1 Candidatus Hydrogenedentota bacterium | reverse complement strand
CCCGAACGCAATCTTCATCCAGACCGAAGACGGCCTCGGCGAAATTGACTGCCGGAAATTTCCCCTGGCCCAAAGCTTCGGAGAAATCCTTGCCAGCCTGTCCGCCCTGCGGGACGAGGAACATGACTTCCAGACGGTCGTCATCGACTCCGCGGACTGGCTTGAACGCCTGATCTTCGATGAGGTGTGCCGGGAGTTCGGAGTGCGCAACATCGAGAAAGCCGACGGAGGCTATGGCCGGGGCTACACCCACGCGCTGACCCACTGGCGCAAAGTCATCAATCTCTTGAACGAAATCCGCGAGCGGCGCCACATGATGATCATCTTCGTGGCCCACGCTAAGGTCGAGCGCTTCGAAGACCCGGAGAACGCCGCCTACGACCGCTACACTCCCCGGCTCCACAAACACGCCGCCTCGCTGATTTCCGAATGGGTCGATGGGGTGTTTTTTGCCACCAAGAAGTTCCGCGTCACCAAGGAGAACGCTGGCTTCGCAGGAGAACGCGGCATTGCGGCGCCCATTGGAGCCGATGGCGGCGAACGCATCCTCCGAACGGTCGGAAGCCCCGCCTGCATTGCCAAAAACCGTTTCAGCCTGCCCTCCGAGATTCCGCTTTCCTGGGCGGCGTTCTCAGAAGCCTACGGAAAAACCATGGAAACAGACGCCAAGTGAGGAACTACCATGTCGGAAAAAATCATCACCCTTAACTCTCCTCAGTACTGCGATATCTGCGGGCGCCGCATGGGAATCGGCGAGCGATGCCGCATCATCCGTGACGACTTCATGCCTTATATCCGATTTTTCGAGCATCTCCACTGCCCGGCGGAGGCTCCTTCAAAACCAGCCGCGTATCCCGGGCGTACGCAACAGTCCTGTTTCTGCAATCCATAACACAAAGGAAGAAAAGCATGTCGACATTGAATTTCAACGCCGCGGACGTCGAGCCCAGCATCGGCTTCGATGCCATCCCCGCCGGCAAGTACCAGGTGATCATCAACGAATCGGAAATGAAGCCCACAAAGACGGGCAACGGCCAGTATCTCTGGATTGAGTTCGAGGTCACCACCGGCGAATACAAGGGGCGCAAGCTCTGGACACGCCTCAATCTGGAAAATCCGAATATTGACGCCGTCCGTATGGCCCGGGCTGATCTGTCGGCCATCTGCCGGGCTGTCAATGTTCTGAACCCGCAAGACTCGGTCGAGCTGCACAACCTGCCGCTGACCGTCACCGTGCGCTGCCGCAAAAACCAGAACGATGAGCTCGTCAACGAAATCAAGGGCTACGGGCCGCGTGAAAACGCTGTTCTTCAGAAACCCGCTGGCGCTCAGACCGCAACCGTAACCAAAGCCGCCCCACCATGGGCGAGAGGGAAATAAACCATCATGAAAAAAATCATCATCCCGGCCTTTCTGGCACTCTCTTTCTTTTTTGTCGCCCAGGTCGCCTTCAAGATTCCATCGGTCATCCGCTGCAATCCTGATCTGCTGACCCCGGAAATGTTCAACCTGCCGCTGTCCCTGGTGGCCATCGCCGCCGCGGACACGATCGGATTCGCCAGCATAGTGGCCGCCGGCATTGCATTCGCCACCATCATTATCCGAACCATCAGCCAGGCCGAGGCCGGCTGCAGGGAAGCGAACAAGTCATGAACCCCACGGCCCAGGAGTTTGAACTCCCGTGGCCACCGAGCGTGAATCACTACTACCGCCATGTCGGCCCGCGCGTGCTCATCAGCCGGGACGGCAGGCGGTACCGCGAAGCGATCGTGGCCAAATTCGGGAGCGAAGGAGTCAAGGCATTTTCCTGCCCCGTCGAGATTGTGATCGAACTGTATCCTCCTGACGGGCGGAGACGGGATGTCGACAATTCCCTGAAATGCCTGCTTGATTCCCTCACACACGCCGGCCTGTACGGCGATGACTCGCAGATACGAACACTCAAGGTAACCAAAAACGAGCCCATGCCTCCGGTGGGCATGGCATATATAAAGGTAACAGAATGGACAGACAAAAAAAATGCCAGCTGCGCCACCCCTCCCCCGCACATCCCGTAATCGTCGAGTCGAACAGACAATATTTCGTGCACGGTGAACGAATTATTTGTTTGAAAGGGGCGTGACCATGCAGCTTCGCCCCTACCAGGAAGAGGCGGTCGAGGCCGTCTATGAGCATTTAAGAACACGCGACGACAATCCCTGCATTGTGCTTCCAACAGGCACGGGCAAGAGCGTCGTCATCGCCAAAATCGTGCACGATGCAGTCTCGCTCTGGAATGGCCGGATCATCATCCTGGCGCACGTCAAGGAGCTTCTGGAACAGAATGCCGACAAAATCTCCAGGCTTTGCCCGAAGCTGAAG
>DAOSJS010000505.1:0-2365 GCA_035367355.1 Candidatus Hydrogenedentota bacterium | reverse complement strand
GTAGGCGATAATCTCGAAATCGGGCTGGACTACCAGGGCGTCGTGGTGTTCGTCCTGCGCAATTTCCGGCGCGTCCCCCTGGCCCAGTACGTACCGGCCCAGCTCGGTGATGCGGAACAATGCGCCGTCATCCGACAGCTCCACTATCCCCATGCCGGCCAGCAGACTTCTCAACATCCAGGTGAAGAGGCGCTTTTCGTGGGCCTGCCAGGCCTGTTGCGGCCATTCTGCTCCCGGTCCGCGCGCATTGGCCTGAATGGCCCGCCAGGGCTCGTTTAGAAAGAGGACATTCGGATCCAGGCGCCGGACCGCCTCAACAAAGGCCGCTGTGGAGTACCAGGTTCCCGGTTTCTGCGCTTTGAGGATTTCCGCTGCCAGCAGCCTGTGGTAGGTTCGGCGTTGTGTGCCTGGCTGCAGGTGATTTTCCATGGTCTCAAACAGCATCGGGAAGAACAGGGCGATGTCCGGGAGCGCTTCGCTCGCGAGACAAGCCTCGAACAGGGCACGCATGCGCTGGGGCCGGCCTTCGGATGCCCACTCGTTTGCGGCGGCTGTGGTCACAAAGCGCCCGTCTTTGAGCGCCACACAGCCCAGTTGCAGGGCAAGGGCCAGGGAGATGTCCATTGATTCGCGCGAGAGCCCGGCTTCACGGGCCATTTCATAGGCCTTGGCCGCATCGGTTTTGTGCAGCGTGCCCGTACCAGTAACCCGGGGCGTCAGTCCTTCAACGATGCGCAACGTCTCGAGGAATTCCGTCGTGGCCTGAGTAATGGCGGCCGGTTTTGGCGGTGCAGCCGGCGCGTTCGATTCAGGAAGCTCAACGTCCAGGAGTGGAGGAGAGGGCAGGCGGCGCGCTATGCCTTCCGGCACACACACGATCGGCGAGGCTCCTCCATTGGCCACGCTTTGCCGGATATGGCTGATCGAAAACGCGCCACTGGTCTGCTCGGGAACCGCGAGCAGCAGGCCCTCGCACATCAGACCTTCGATCTGTTCGAGGGGATCTTTCGAACCGTAGAGCCCCGGAACCGCCACCAGATCCGCAATGTCCATCCGCCCGCGCCGATCAACCAGCGTCAACGCGCGCAATGCGCTGTTGCGGAGCGACTTGATGGATTGGTCGATGTGAAGCGGGTCGCGGAGCACCTTTTCAAGCGCTCGAATCCGGCTGTCGCGGTTGGTCACCGCCAATCTGCGCGACGCGCAAACTTCGCCCAGAGCGTCTGTGGTGTAGCCGCGCAGGCATTCCTTGATGGTGAAGGCCTGGCTCACTCCAGCACCCTCGGCATATGGCCCAGCAGTTGAAGCCGTTTCACGACGTCTTCAACCGCTTGAGGCTGTACCGCAATGCAGGAATCGGACAGGCGTTCCCCAAGAAACGCTTTCAGAACAGGGTCCCGCTCCATCTCTTCGAGGAGCAGAGGATCCTGCACTTCAACCAGCGCAATTCCCTTATGGATCTTTGTGTTCTTCGCAGACATAGAGGCAAATAGTATATCAACCCGCGCAGTCAAAAGCGAAATCGTCGATGCCGCCTCTGGAACACGCGCCTGGTATTTTCGCCGGGCGCCGCCGGGCGCCCGCGCGGCGTCTTTTTTCACGGAGCTGCGGTTGAAATCCCGGTACCCCGTTCACCTGGCCCAGGAGTTGCTTCCCGACGGACAGAAAAGGGGAGAGGCCCGACGGGAACCTCTCCCCAGAGCACACGGCCTCTGAAACCAGCTCATTCGCCTTGCGCCCGGGCCTTTTCGTAGGCGGCGATAATTTGTTGCGCCACGTGCTCGGGCACTTCTTCATAATGGTCGAAGCGCTGCCGGTAGCTGCCCCGGCCGCCCGTCATGCTGCGGAGGTCAGTCGAATACCGCAGGATCTCCGCCTCCGGCACCTGGGCGCGAACCATCTGGCGGCCGGGCCCGGCCGGCTCCATGCCCATGATTCGCCCGCGACGGCTGTTCAGATCACCATTCACATCGCCCATGAACTCGTCCGGAACGACCACCTCCAGCACGACGATCGGCTCCAGGAGACACGGATTGGCCTCCCGGACCCCTTTCTGGATGGCCATCGATGCAGCAATTTTAAATGCCATTTCCGACGAGTCGACGTCGTGGTAGGAGCCGTAGAAGAGTTCCACTTTGATGTCCACTACCGGATAACCGGCGATCACGCCTTTTTCGAGTGCATCCTGGCAGCCTTTGTCCACGTGTGGAATATACTGCCGTGGGACGACGCCGCCCACGATACTGTCGATGAACTCATAGCCCGCGCCCCGGTCGTTCGGAGCGATCCGCAGGTGCACGTCTCCGTACTGGCCGTGGCCACCGGTCTGTTTCTTGTGTTTGCCCTGGACTTCTGATTTGCCGCG
>DAOSJS010000504.1:0-2371 GCA_035367355.1 Candidatus Hydrogenedentota bacterium | reverse complement strand
CGGTCGGGGCCATCAAGGCCGCCTGGAAACCGCCGTCCACAGCCGCCGCGATCGCATGCAGCGCGACGACGGTCTTTCCGCAGCCCACGTCGCCCTGAAGCAGCCGCACCATCGGGCGGGCCGAGGCCATATCGGCCAAAATATCCTCGACGGCACGTTCCTGGCCCTGCGTCAACGGAAACGGGAGCGATCTCCGCAGCGCGTTGAGGCGCGGTCCGCTGGTAACGTGGCGGTAGCCGACTTCCTCGTGTGCGCGGCGCGACCGGCCCTGCAGTATGCCGAGTTGAATGCCCAGGAGTTCTTCGTAGGCGAACCGTTCGCGTGCTTTCCGGGCCTCCTCCATGGTGGCGGGAAAGTGGACCGCCTCAATGGCGCGGCGCACGTCGGTATGAGGCCAGCGCCCGGCAATGTCGGGAGGCAGGCGGTCTTCGACGTGGTCCCGGACCTCGTCGAGGGCGATGCGCACCCACCGGCGCAGCATCCGCTGAGAAAGTTTTTCGGTGAGGCGGTAAACGGGGACGATCCGGCCGGTGTGAAGCCGGTCTTCGTCGTCATGGGACAGCAACTCGTAATCGGGATTTCGCAGGCACAGGCCGTTCCACTTCCCCGCCGTACCCGTAAAAAATCCTTCCTTACCGGGGACCAGGGTGCGCGAAAGAAATCCCAACCCGAACCAGATGGCCTTCATTTCGCCGGAATCATCGCGCAGCAGAGCCTCGGTAGCAGAAAGCTTCCGGCGCAGGCGACGCGTGGTAGAGCGCACAACCACCGCCCGGATCGTGGCGGTATCCCCTTCGTTCACTTGGGCGATCGGGCGAGGCTGGCGTCGATCTTCATAGCTTCGGGGGAAATAAAACAGCAGGTCGCGGATTGTCGCGATATCAAGATTACCGAGCAGTTCAGCGCGCTTCCCGCCAATGCCGGGCAAAGCGGCCACCGACTGTTCCAGCGGCGAAGTTCCGGGCTCAAACGGCTGGTTCGGATCAGTGAGCGCCTTGGCGGTCAACGAGACTCCCCATCCTTCGGTGCCGGAGCATCCAATCCATACTGCCGAGGGCGAAACGCCCCTCCCCCGCGCGGCATTATTTCAGCAATTCGGCGTTCTTGAGGACGAAAAAGAACTTCGGGCCTTCCTTTTCCCGCAGCTCCAGCGTGCCTCGAAATCCGAGCACCGCGCCGTCCGCAAATTCGATGGGGTCGGCCGGTCGCACATAGAGGGCCTGGTTCAGCGGGGGCAAGCGTTTCCAATAGCATTCAAGCGGCAGAGGCGTCAGCATCACCTCCGGCACGCCATTGTATTTCTGCGTGTGGACATGCCCTTTGAAAAGCTCGAGGAGCGGCAGAATGCGCGGCAGCATCGACGCGTGGGCGTGGCCGTGATCATCGTCATGCGACGGCAGATCGCCGCCCAGCGGCATGCCGTATCCCACGACCGTAACCTGCTTCCCGTCCAGTTCCTTTAATTCGGGCGGATACACGGGGATCGACTCAAATTCGCCCTGGGTCTTCTTCAGCAATTCCCAGCTGATCGGGCGCATACCCCGGTCGACCAGTGATTGCCGAACGTTTTTCGCCATCTCGGTGTGGAGATTGATGACATTGCTCAACCGGTACCAGTGATTAAACGAGGCCACGCCGCCGACCACCACCACCACCCCGATAAACGTCAACACCTTCCTCATGCACCCGTCTCCTTCAGCCAGGCTGGCACGGGACTGCATCCACAAGATCCCGCGCCGTCCTGCAGGGCGAACCATGAAAACAAAAAACCAACCGGACGACACATTTTGGCCGATCCACCCGCAGGAACGCAACCCGCCCGGTTCAAAACGCCCGGTTCAAAACGCGTGCTTCACGACTGCCCCGTATGTTATGCTACCGGCCACCTCAATCCAGTCGGGGCGTAGCGCAGCCCGGTTTAGCGCGCCTGCTTTGGGAGCAGGAGGTCGCGGGTTCGAATCCCGCCGCCCCGACCATTTTCCCCCCTGAAATGACCTCTCCCCCGTCTCCATCGGCCAGCGCGCCGATCTCCACAGGTATGCAAACGCCAGGCAGAACGCGCAGCCGGGCCAGGGGCGCCGAGCGGCTCTGGCGAGTTTCAGTGCGGTAATGGCTGGGGGGCAAGTGGCTGGCTGGGTGGCAGAACAGAGGGCTCCGCGTGGTGGACTGGCTGCGCGCCATCAAGGGCTGGAATGGTCTGCGGGCATTTATTTGCGACCCGGGAGGCTCCGTGCGGAGCCGTCCCGGGCGTAGGGTGCTGTGGTAATGCCCGGAGGAAATTTCCCGCGGGCAATGTCATACGGGCGGTGGCCCGGAGCTGTCTTACTTTTTCAAAACCTGGCTCACGGGCTTCATGGTCCAGCGGGCGGGC
>DAOSJS010000503.1:0-2374 GCA_035367355.1 Candidatus Hydrogenedentota bacterium | reverse complement strand
CAGAGAGCGGTGCGTTCCCCATCACACGTCCGGCGACCGGATATCCCCCGCCCGAGCCCCGCCGTGAGGCTCATGCGCCAAACATGATAGCATAACCCCCGGGCTGACGCCCCATGGGATGAGAGTCGTTTCTCAGACAACAGACACGGGAAGGGGAATCTGATGTTCATTGACATTCACGTGCATGCGTCGCCGCGGCGGCACCCGGAGATCACGCGCGCGAACGGGTCGCACTATCCCGACGCGGAAACGCTGATCCAGATGATGGACAACGCACACATCGACAAAGCCTGCATTATGGCGGGGGTCAGCCCCGAATGCCGGTATACCGTGGTGACGGTCGAGGACGTCGTCGAGCTCTGCGCCCAATATCCCGAACGCTTGATCCCGTTCTGCAACCTCGATCCCCGGTACCTGACCAATGACGCCAGCGCGGATTTTTCGGACCTTTTGAGCGCCTACAAAGACCTGGGATGCAAAGGTGTGGGGGAATGCACGTTCAACCTTCCCTTTGACGATCCCCGCTGCCTGAACTTGTTTGAGGCGGTCGAAAAGGCAAGTCTGCCCCTGACGTTTCATATCGGCCCCGAGATCGGCGGATGCTATGGAATCTTCGACGACCCCGGCCTGCCCCGTCTCGAAAGCGTGCTGAAAACCTTTCCGGAGCTGCAATTTCTGGGGCATTCGCAGGCATTCTGGGCGGAAATCGGGACCAATGTGATCGAAAATGGCCATCGAACGCCTTATCCGAAAGGACCGGTGGAACCAGGCCGCGTGGTCGAACTGATGCGTACGTATCCGAACCTCCTGGGCGATTTGTCGGCGGGCAGCGGATACAACGCCATCAGCCGCGACCCCGAATTCGGCTGTGCGTTTCTGGAAGAATTTCAGGACCGCCTCTTCTGGGGAACCGATATCGCCAATGACCCCCAGGACCTGCCCATCGTCGCCTGGTTCGAAAAAATCAAGACGGAACGTCTGATCTCAGAGGATGCATTTGAAAAAATCACCTGGAAGAACGCCAGCCGCCTTCTGGGCCTGGGACTGGAATGAATCTGCGACACGGGAGGGATCTGACGATGCGATATGGCCGCGGATGCCGGACATGGTGGTTTTCTGCAGGCGCGCTGCTGCTGCTGGCGGCCGTTCTGGCGGCGAGCCCAGATGCGATTGGTGCGGAGCCGGATTCGGATACCGCAGCAGACCGGATGGAACGCGGTATCCCAGGCCCGCTGCCCGGACATCCGGGAAATGTCTTTCTCACGGGCGAGGCGGTCGAGATACCGGGCCCTCCGGACACGGCGTGGACCCAGTTTCGTATCCTCGATGACGCCGGTGAGACGCAGGGCGGCGGTCCGCGCGTAAACGGCGCCACGCAGGCGGCCACGGGGGCGCTTCCTGCCGGGTGGTACCGGATTGAGTTCCTGGACGCCGGCGGGAAGGCGGTGGCCCGGACCTCCGCGGCAGTACTGGCTCCTCTGATCGTGCCGATCCCGCCGGATTCACCGATCTGCATTGATACGGCGATGGCGTGGTTTGCGCGAAAGGACGCGGCAAAACAGCGCGCGTTTGCGTCGCTTTCGGCTCTGGCGGGCATGAACTGGTCGCGAGATCGTCTGTCGTGGGGTGAGCTTGAGACGGCGCCGGGCGTCTTCGCTCAAGACAGCACCTCGTACGATACCTCAGCGTCCGCGGCGGCGGCCGAGGGCCTGAACGTGCTGCAGGTATTTCATCAGACACCGCAGTGGGCCCAAAATACCGAGCTCGACAGCACCAGTCCGGGCGGGCGGTTTCCGCGGGATCTCCGGGTGCTTTACCGGTTCTGCAATGCCCTGGCCAAACGATACCAAGGGCGCGTGCAGGCCTGGGAACCGTGGAATGAGGCCAACATCACGTCTTTTGGCGGCCATCTGATCAACGAGATGTGTTCGTTCCAGAAGGCGGCATTTCTTGCCTTCAAGGCGGGCGATCCTGAGCTCACGGTCTGCTGGAATGTGTACGCAGGCAGCGGCTCCGCATTGCATACCGAGGGTGTCCTGTTGAACGAGGCCTGGCCCTATTTCGACACCTACAACATTCACTCCTACAGCGCCCCCGCCGATTATCTGACCGAGTTCGAGGGGCCGCGGAACGCCGCCAGCGGAAAACCCATCTGGTTGACGGAATGCGGCATACGCCTCAAAGCCGCCGAACCCGAGCCCGCGGAAGACATGTCGGACGAGGACGAATTGCGCCAGGCCTGGTTTGTCGCGCCGTCGTATGCCTCGAGCCTGTATTCGGGTGTGGAGCGCCATTTCTTTTTCATTCTCGGGAATTACCTGGAACGGGGCATCCAGTTTGGCCTTCTGCGTGATGATCTGACCCCGCGGCCGGG
>DAOSJS010000502.1:0-2384 GCA_035367355.1 Candidatus Hydrogenedentota bacterium | reverse complement strand
ATGCTTGAATTCGGCGCCGTTTTCCTGTGCTTTTTTGATGCCTGTGGCCAGCACGTCGGAGATGGTGCTCACCAGGCCGGGCAGCGCGGAATCCGGGCAGATGGCCCAGCAGTCGCCGCAGGCCGTGCACCGAATCGGATCCCAGACCGGGTGCTCGAAGCGGATGCTCGTCATATCCCGGAAGACGCCCGTGGCCACGGGGATGCAGCTCATGGAAATGAACGGGTCGGTCAGGTTGTCGTTTCCGCGGCCCGTCGCGTAAAAATGGCCGGTCTGTTCCCAGTACCGGTGAACGTCGGTCAGCGGCGCATCACCCTTGGGCTGGCGCTTGAGCATGATCGGCATCGACGGTTCTTTCCGGAGCGCTTTGGCGTCCGCGTCGATGACGGTTTTGTTGGTGAGCTCGCTCAGCTCGGTGAAGCCGCGGCGGACCACCTTGAGGTTGTCGTCGACAATCCGGCGGCCCTTGGCGCCGAACTTGCTCTCCAGCTGGTCTTCAATCGCCTTGAACAGCGCGGCTTCCGACAGGTTGCGCTGTTTGAGCAGCGGGGAGGCCGCAAAGAACGCGCCCATGAACGCGATGCCCTGCATGCGGAATTGCAGCTCGGGGTCAGTCGCGATTTCACGTGCGATCTTGAACCCGTCGACGTAGAAGACGCGGATTTCGTTGTCCACGATGATCTTCTGGTAGCGCGGCGGGATCTGCTCTTTCCAGACTTCCTCCGGGGAGCCCAGTTCACTCTGGATGATGAAAACGCCACCCTTCTTGAGTCCCGCGAGCGGATTGGAATGGCTGAACACGTTCGGGTCGGGAGACAGCACCACGTCGACGTAGAAATACTCGCAGTTGACGCGGATCGGCTCGGGCGCCGCAGACAGATAGTAGGTGGTCGGCTGGCCTTTCTTCTCCGAACCGTATTTGGGATTCGCCTTGATGTGGTACCCCAGCAAATCGAACAGGGTCATGGCGATATTCTTGCCGGTAGTGATGGCGCCCCAGCCGCCGATGGAATGCAGGCGCACCGTGATGCTGCCTTTCGGCAGGAGGTTCGGGTTTTCACTTCCGCGTATGGCCAATTCCTTGACCTGCGGATACCCTTCCAGGATCTGCTGCTGATAGACTTCCTGTTTCGGCGTGTAGGCCTTGTCCCGGACGAACTCGATCGACAGGTAGAACAGCTTCTTCTGTTTGCCATCGGGCAGCATGTTTTCGATCGCGCCGATGATGCCTTCCGGTTGAAGGTCGCGGCTGCCCATGCCGTAGCATCCAGAATACAGCGGCGGCACATCCATCGGCTTGCCGTACGTGTCGTGTTTCGGGTAGGGGAGACCCTTGCCGTTGGACCGCGCGTTTTCAACGCACTTGTTGATCGCCGCCCGCACTTCGCGGATCAGCGGCAGATCTTCGGCAAGCGGCTGGTCCGTGCGCTCCAGGACGCAAACGCCCTTGCGGCCTTTCAGCAGCGGCGTGAGCAGATCCGACGGGAACGGCCGGAACATCACCATATTGACAACGCCGATCTTCAGCCCGCGCGTTTCGCGCAGGTAATCCGCCACGACTTCCATGCTGGGCACGACGCTGCCCTGGCCGATCAGGACGTAGTCCGCGTCGTCCATGCCGTAGGTCAATACACGCTTGTACAAACGCCCGGTCAGCCGGGTGAATTCGGCCATGCACTCGTCGGTGATGTCCGCGATGTGGTCGAAGAAATACGGACGCTGCGCCGCAACGCTCTGCATGTACGCGTCCTGGTTCTGGACCGTGCCGGCCATGACGGGGTTGTCCACGTCCCACAGAAGCGGAATCCGGCGCCGTTTGTCGCCGTAGATGATCCGCTGTGCGGGAGTGGGCGTGTCGATGATGTCATCCGGGAGGCCCAGGTATTCCGCGATGAGCTGGCGCTCAGGGAGAAGCAGCGATTCGATCAGGTGCGTGGTCAGGAATCCGTCCTGGGCCACAATACCCGGATTGAGCGCCAGTTCGGCGATCTTGTGGGAGATGACGTTCAGGTCGGCGACTTCCTGCACGTTCTTTCCGAAGACCTGGAAGAAGCCCGTGTCGTCGACAGCGTGGTAGTCGTCGTGCCCGGCGTGCACGTTGAGCGTAGACTTGGTGATGGCCCGGCAGCCCATATTCAGAATGTACGTGAGCCGCTTGCCTACAGCCGCGTACAACGACTCGTGCATATACGCGATGCCCTGTCCCGAAGAGAAGTTGCACGAACGCAACCCAGCCATCGCCAGTCCAGCCGTGACGGCGGCCGCCGCATGTTCACCTTCGGGCTCGATGAAGATCAACGAGCGGTCCGAAATGTTGATATGGCCAGCCGCGGCGGCCTCCGCCCAGTATTCGCCCATCTGTGTGGACGGCGTAATGGGGTATG
>DAOSJS010000501.1:0-2435 GCA_035367355.1 Candidatus Hydrogenedentota bacterium | reverse complement strand
CCCTGTCGGATATCGCCAACCATCCCGCACAATACTCCGAGACGCTCATTACCGGTTTACAGCAGATCATGGGCGCCGACTGGAGCAGAAAACTGATGCTGGTCGGCTTCGAGGGAGGCATTGACCCGGAACGCATCCTGCCGGCCGTGCTGCTGTACAACATTCCGGCCGGGCTGCGCGGGCTCCTTCTGATCGTGCTGCTGGCGGCTGCCATGTCCACGTTCAACGCGGCGGTCAACGGATGCACCGGCTTCATTACCCGCGACATTTATCAGAAATATCTGCACCGGACCGCCTCAACGCGGGAATTGATCTATATCAGCTGGGCGGGCGTGGTGCTGCTGGTCGTCATCTCTTTCGTGTTCGCGTTTTCGATCAAAAGCATCAACGACGTCTGGGGCTGGATCATCATGGGCCTCGGCGGCGGACTGATGATCCCGACCTTGCTGCGGCTCTTCTGGTGGCGCTTCAACGGGGGCGGCTTCGCGATTGGGACGTTTGTCGGCATGGCGGCGGCCATACTCCAGCGCTGGTACTTTCCTGACCTCGACGAGCGCTGGCAATTCCTGATCCTGGGCGCTATCGGCACCATCGCGTCCGTCATCGGGACCTACCTCACCGCGCCGGACGACGACGACGTGGTAGCCCGGTTCTATCGCATCACGCGTCCGTGGGGATTCTGGGGGCCGTTTAAAGACCGGCTCAACGAAGACGATCGACTCGCCATGGAGACCGAACACAGGCGCGACATCCTCTGTGTGCCGTTCGCCATGATCTGGCAAGTCACCTTGTTCATACTCCCCATGCAGATCATCATGCACTCCTGGAGTTCTTTCTACCCGACGCTCGGGTTGTGCATCATCGGTCTCATCGGGATGTACTTCTTCTGGTTCCGCCACCTTCCCAAAGAAAACTACTTCGACCCGGGTGAAGAGGCCGGCGTGCACCTAGAACACGAAACCCGTCCCGAAAACGTGGCATAACGCGAAAATTGGGCAGCGCGGCTCCCCGCCCACCGCGAAGGCTCAAAACAGGCCATGACGCGGCCCGGTGACTGCACGTCTGGCGGCTGACCAGGTGAAACCCCTTAAAAACGGCGACCAACCAAGGACTTGTGAGCGGTTTGCCGAAAAATCGCCCTATTCACACCCGGATTGACCCTGCCCCGCTCAATCCGGGGTTCAGACCATAAAACCACCCGTCGGCCGGCGGACGGTGCAAATGGGAATAACGCCGCGGCTGCAAAAAGTTATCCTTGGTAAGGACCGGTGAGGCTCTGGAAGATGCCCGCGCGCCGTCTGAGCAAGGCTGCGCCTTCCCCAATTGAGCACGGCATGAAGAAGCCGGGAATCACGCAGAGAAACACCGCCAGTACAGTTGCCGGACGCGTACCCGGGGAGAATCATCAGGCGCGCGCGAGACTGAGCAATCCTAGCCCCGGAAGAGAAGGGCGTCGCCCCTGCCTACACGAAAAGTTGGTGTTGTGTCCCTCGAACCAGGAGGAATCGCGATGGCGCTCCCGCATGCGGCCCCCGGAATCCCCGTCGACCTGCAACCTGAGACGGTGGAGCTGTCTGACGCGAAGGCGCGAGCGTTGGTGAAGACCGACGCCTTTGAAGCCATCCGGCTGGTGGTGCCCGAAGGTCACGAGGTGTGCCGCAACCATCAGGTGGACGGGCCCCTCACGATATATTGCTTGAAAGGCCAAATCGCATTCTCCGCCGATGATCAGACACACGTCCTCTCTGAGGGGCATTGGCTGTTTCTGCCGGGCGGGGTCCCTCACACAGTCACCGGAATGGAGGATTCCCTGCTCTTGTTAACGATCATGTTTTGTTAGTCCGCCCACCCTCAACAGAAAGGTAAAGCCCATGACGCAGCGAATGGATTATGCGAGTGTCGCGCCGGATGCCGTTAAGGCCATGTGGGGGCTGGAGAAGTACGTTCACGACTGTGGACTCGAGCCCTCGCTGCTGGAGTTGGTGAAATACCGCGCCTCCCAGATCAACGGCTGCGCGTTCTGCATGGACATGCACACCAAGGATGCCCGGGCCCACGGCGAGACTGAGCAGCGGCTCTACACGCTTTCCGCCTGGCACGAGACTCCGTTCTTCAGCGACCGGGAGCAGGCTGCTCTCGCCTGGACCGAGGCCGTGACCAATGTCGCACAGTCGAATGTCCCCGACGAAGTCTATGAGCGCGCCCGGAAACAGTTCAGCGAAAAGGAACTGGTAGATCTGACGCTGGCGATCGTGGCCATTAACGGCTGGAACAGGCTGTCGGTGAGTTTCCGAAAAGAAGCAGGCACCTACGAACCCGGCCACTACAAATAAAAAAAGGACCCACGCCGTAGCGTAAGTCCTTATGACTCATTTGGTAGCGGGGGCGGGATTCGAACCCGCGACCTTTGGGTTATGAGCCCAACGAGCTACCAG
>DAOSJS010000500.1:0-2475 GCA_035367355.1 Candidatus Hydrogenedentota bacterium | reverse complement strand
AAACCGGGGTGTCGGGAGGCAGGCCGGCTTTTACGGCCCCTGCCCGAACCAGTTCCGCCATACGATGGGCCTGATCGGTGATGATGCTTCTGGCAACCATATCTGAATCAGCGGCCTGCGCCACTGCTTTCGCCAGCCCGGCAACGTCCCGCATGGACGCCCTCCCGGCCCACAGCGGCAACATGCGGAACGACTCCACACCGGCCGCTTCCGGCAGCAATGCCACGAGAATTGTGTCGGGCCCAAGGCCATCCTGCGCCCGGGCAGCGGCCCGCATGGCGCTCTGCCCGATCTGGAACGCGCTCCCATCGTCTCCGAACAGCGCACCGCGCCCTCCGACACAATCCGACCGTCCGTCGGACCTTTGCGCCACGACGCTCGAACCCGTCCCCGCGGTTGCCAGAATGCCGGGCGAATCGCCAATATTTGCAAAGAGAATAGGCCGGATATCGTCGCACACGATGACCCGCGCCGCCTCAAATCGTTCGCGCAGGCGGTCCGCCAGCCAGAAACCCATGCCGGAGCTCCAGGTTCCAGACAAAGCCGCGCCTACGGCTTCCAGGCCGCCATTCGCATGCGCCAGGGCCTCGTTCCCAACCTGTGTCAAGACCTCCAGGCACCGTTCTTCGCCCAGAGCCACGGGATTTGATGCCCCGCCGACTGCTTCCGCGAGAAGCCGCCCCTGCAGGTCGTAGAGTCCCGCGCGGGTGGCCGTGCCGCCGCCGTCAAAGGCCAGAAAATGCGTCATGGCAGCTCCAATCCGCCCGGAGGCTCCCAATCCGGACAGTACCGTGCCAGCGTTCCTTTGCGAATCTCACCGGCCGATGCGATGTCCCTGTACAGGTACGCCGAGGTATTGGGCGTGCGTGCCATAGTGCCGCCGCTGACGTGCACCAGGCCATAGCGCGCACGGTAACCTCGATCCCATTCAAAGCCGTCCAGCAGAGAGCGGTGCATATAACCGAGCACCTCGACGCCCGAATCCACGACGGAGTGCAGCGCCGCGACATGGTCCAGTAGATAATGGCTGCGGGCACGGTCGTCGTCGGTGGCCAGACCGTTTCCCAGCACCATCAGCGGCTTGCCGAAGCCAGCCGCGGCGTGCAAGACAGCCGCCAAACCCTCCGCATCTGGCTCGCAATCGTGGGGCGGTACGCGTTTGCCCTGCCCGTTCACCAGCTGTGCATAAGCGCCCCGGCCCGGGCGAAACCGGACCCGCCGTGAACCATAATACGACACTCCGACAAAATCGACCGTGCCGGCCAGCGCCCGTTCCTCTCCGAATGGCCGCGGCCAGCGGCCTGAGATCAGCGCCGCCGGCCAAACCTCGTTGGACAAGGCCTGCTCCCAGCGCGCCACGCGGAGGTCCCAGGGGCGCGTTTGGTCGGCTGGGCGCACCAGCTCGCCCAGCACACTGGCGCCGATCTGTGCCTCCGGAGAATGTTCCCGCATAGCGTGGTATGCCGCGGCATGTCCGTGAGCCATGTGCTGCAACGCTTTCCACCCCGCCAGAAGACTCCGGCGCCCCGGAGGCCAGAGGCCTTGAAGATACCCCATCCGGACCGTCGCCACCGGCGTCAATATGGGCACCCAGTACCGGCACAGCCTTCCGAGCGCCGCCCCCGCCTGTTCCGCGTACCGGGAGAAGAGTTTCGCCGCATCACTGCGCAGCCATCCTCCGCTCGAGGCAAACCAGTCCGGCACGGTCGTCTCCTGCAGCGCGACAACGGGTTCCAGCCCTTCTCCGGCCATCGCACGCAAGACTTCCGCGTAATGGGCCATGGCCTCGGACGAAAAATCGCCCTCACGCGGCTCAATACGGCTCCATTCCAGCGATATCAACAACGCGTTGAGGCCCAGTTTGCGCGCCAGCGCGATGTCCTCACGAAACCGGGCCCTGTGATCGCAGCCGGCCTGAGACGTTGTCCCGTCGGCGATGCGGCCCGAGCGCTGTTCCCATCGCCACCAGTCGCTGTCAAAATGGCCCCCTTCAACGGCATGCGCCGATACAGCCGCTCCCCATAAAAAACTCGACGGAAAAGGTTTCACAACTCCCTGCTTTCCCGGTGCAATGCGCCACGCAGTTCCGGAGGTCGATGGCGTCGTTCGCGCGCTGTCCGGCGGGTCCCCATGACCCCGGCGGCTCCAGTATGCGAATTTGTCCCGCTTACGCTCAACCCTGCCCGCATGACGGCCCGGCCCTGAAAAAGAAGGCGCTTCTCGCCTGCTGCGCGCCCGGCGGCGATTGGGGCACATGCCCTACGTTGCGTTTGCGGGAGCCGGGCGGGTAAAGTGCATGCACAGGGCAAAGGCGCCTGTGGGGAGAGGGGGCGCATGCAGCGGGATTTCCGCGGCGCCCTTGACGGCGGCCACAGCTTGTCGTTGCTGGAGGATCGTACCGTGAGTCAACGAATAGCTTTTGTCGGATTTCGTCATGCGCATGTCTACGGCCTGTACCATCTCGCCCGGACCCAC
>DAOSJS010000499.1:0-2477 GCA_035367355.1 Candidatus Hydrogenedentota bacterium | reverse complement strand
TTTGCGCCGGGCTAGGCCGACGGGCCGAATCCCCGAACTCCCGTACGGGTTGCCCGGCGTTTTCAACAGTGCGGGATGAACGGGGGCGCGACCAGAAGCAATTGATGGGACACGTGCGCCGGTATCTCGAACGCCGCCGGGCGAATCCCGACGCGGTAAAGCGCTATTTCCATGAACCATCCGTGCGCTATGCCGCGCATTGATACTCAGGACATGTTGTCACACAACTGAATGGTGGCCGAGGTAGTAATGGCAGATGAATCTATAAGTGTGATTTGTCCACATTGCCTACAAAGTATGCGCGTCAAAAAGAAAAGCGCTTCCTGCAGTGGTCCGTGTGTTTCCTGCGGCGAAACTATTGTTATTCCTTCACGGGAACAGCTTGAGGAAAACGTCGTATTGGTCGCACTCACGAAGAAAGCGGTTCGACCTTCCAAAAAGAAAACCATAAGAAAGCAAAGTTCTCTCGTTGGCAGGCTTCTGACCCCACCCTTGGTGATGAGGACGCTTTCATGCCTGACTATGGCTTTAGGTGTAATACAGTGTTTTCGAGGCCATCACGCCGGGGTGATTCTTCTCTATGGTGGAGTCATGCTGTCTCTGGCCGTGTTTCTTGTCGGCTATTACGACCGTCATCGCTTCTTATACGAAACCACTGTTTGTGCCATCTGGCTCGGACTGATTTTCATGTCGATTATCGTATTCTTCGATCGTGTTGAGTACGATCCTGCTACAGGTCATGCTTTGCATCCCCCCGGATATAATTCCATGCTCAATGACTATATACGAGATCATCTGCAGGGAGTTGCACCTGCCTTTAAGCACTTGGTAGCTACAGTCCGGTTTGGCATCATTACATATATTATCTGTTTCTTCTTAAATGGAATAGCCCACATGTTCTATGGTATGCGATCCCAGCACAGCAATGATTTTGGAAATGGATTCTCGGCAGGAGCGTCTGCTGGGTGCTTAACTGCGAGTGGGCTGGCACTACCGGTCGTTCTGGCTGGGGCGGTTTATGCTATAAGCATCTCATTAACGTCCATTATCACAAAGTTACTCGAAGAATAGGAGCTCCCATAATGGATCCATCAGAACTTTCCAGATTAAGGCAGAGTCTTTTAAAGAAGGTGTATGGCGCATTTGTTGGCATTCTTGTTGTAGGCTTTTTCCGTTTTGTGCTTGTCAACGATATGGCAACGGCGACGCTATTGGGAGTGTTACTTGTCCTCTTTGTTGTTCCTGTCGCAATAGTCCTAAAATTTCGGGATATTGGAATTGAGGGTATCTTGCAGGCTCTCGCGGCAATAATGGTAATTGCAGTTATTGGGCTGGTGGCATTCACCGTCGTGGCCCATTTTTGGAAGTCCGATTCCAAGGAGAGGAATAGTGCTTCGACCCTGATGACTGACCCAATTGTCTACGAGATCCCGAGCTCTGGTACCTTTGTCTATCATACGTCTGACTGTTCCAGTGTGCGTTGGAGTAAGGATGCAAGTCCTTTGAGGTATAGCGCTGTGCGCGCCTCCCGCCAGTATACACCTTGTGCTTCGTGTCTTCCGGACGGAAAATTGCCATGATCTGTGATACAGGTCGCGAATTGGCGGCACTTTGCCTTGGTCGCGCCAATCGAACGCGGCGGGTAGGGCGACTTTGGCGTCGGGGATGGTCATTTTTTTTGCGCCGTCCTGGTAGCCCGGCGGCGGCGGAATGAGGCCGGTGACGCTGGTGAAGGGGTAGCCGGCGGCGTCAGTTTCGCCGACGGTGAAGGTCCAGCCGAGGCGCGGCGCCGTGGACTGAAGTTGGGCGATGTGCTGCGATGCGAGACCCTGCTGACCGACTTGGACAAACACCGCGAAGATGTTCATCGGAGCCGTGACCGTGACGGACGCAGGATTGTCCGCGCCGGACAAATCGCCTTCCCAATGATCAAAGAGCCAGCCGACGCCCGGCGCGGGCGTGAGGGTCACAACGGTCCCTGCCACATAGGTTTCCGCGGCGGGATCGACCACGACTTGGCCCTGGCCCAATGTGAAGACATTGACGCGCGGCGTTAGAACGACAGCAAGTCGCAGGGCCGCGTTGATAGCGAGTTGGACATCCATCGCGTCGATGGCTCCCGAGGAGTCGACATCGGTGAAATAAGGTCGTGTGTCGAGCCGTAGCGCGCCGTTGATGACCAACTGGACATCCACCGCATCCACGGCTCCCGAGGCGTCCACGTCGCAAGGCAGGTCTGCGAATGCCGGGGCCATGAATGCCATGGCGCTGGCCAGCAACCCCCACGACATAAGTAGCAGTCGAATCTTGGCGGCCGATATCATGATGACTCTCCCCCTTTACCCCAAAGCGCGCGCGCGTCTCCCCGGTGCTTGATTCTTCAATCTTCGGCGGAATCGGCAAGGCTTGGGACGTTTGGGCGACGGCGTTGCTTCTCGAAGCGGCGATGGACTCGGGCTTGTCACCCCACGAAGCGC
>DAOSJS010000498.1:0-2495 GCA_035367355.1 Candidatus Hydrogenedentota bacterium | reverse complement strand
CATGTTGAGGTGCCGTCTTCATTGGTGTCAATATTCACCACAAAGTCGTGGCCATTCCAGGCTTCCCCTTTCTTCTGCGACGTACTGCGTATTCCGACGATTCCGCCCTGTTGTTCCGAAGGAAGGCGCCCGGTAGTTCCGAAGGATTCGGGCCGGGTTTTCCGAGTGATTGCGGCCACGTGTTCCGAGTGAATCGGCCCTTTTGTACCGGGCGAATCGGAGCGTAGCGACGCGGGTGTTTCAACTGTTGTTTGTGTTTGTAGTTGGACAGGCCCTGGGATGTCAAGTGGGGTTTCTTTTTCGCATGGATTCTCCTTTGAGGGTGATGGTGTGGGCGTTGTGGATCAGTCTGTCCAGAATAGCGTCGGCGAGGGTTGGATCGCCGATGATGTCGTGCCAGTGCTCGACGGGTAGTTGGGCGGCGATAAGGGTGGAACGCCGGTCGTAGCGGTCCTCCACAATCTCGAAGAGATCTCTTCGTTCTTCATCCGTCAGGAGGGCTGTTCCCCAGTCGTCGATGATGAGGAGGTCTATGCGCAGCAGACTGCGCAGCACGCGGTCGTAGCGGCCGGTGCCGCGCGCGACGGCCAACGCCTGGAAAAACCTCGGGGTGCGGAAGTAGCGGACGGTGAATCCCCTGCGGCAGGCGTGGTTTCCGAAGGCGCAGGCGAGGTAGCTCTTTCCCGCGCCGGTGGGACCGGTGATGATGCAGTTTTCGTGGCTGCGCAGCCAGTGGCATTCGGCCAGAGCGTGCACGAGGGTCTTGTTCAATCCGCGGGATTTGCGGTAGTCGATGTCTTCGACGCAGGCGTTCTGGCGCAGTTTGGCCTTGTTGAGGCGGGTGTGCAGCCGCCGGTTGTCTTGTTCGGCCTCCTGGCGATCGAGGAGGAGGGCGAAGCGCTCGTCGAAGTCGAGCGCGTCGTAGCGGCTGGATTCGAGCTGTTCGCGGTAGGCGTCGTACATTCCGGTCAGCCGCAAGCGTTGGAGTTTGTCGAGGGTCGGGTTGGTTAACATAAGCGTGGCTCCTTTTGGGTTGGGTCGGCGGGTTCATCGCCGGCCCGGGTTTGGGGTTGGTAATAATCCGACCCGCGCACGTTGCCGTGCGTGATGGCGGGCGAGGACGTCCTGGGTTTGGGCAAGGGCAGTCTGTCGAGGCCTTGTTTGAGGATTTCGCTAACGCTTTTGTAGGAAGCGGAGTTGATGGCCAGAGCGCGCTCGCACGCGGCCTCGAGCCGCTCGCTTCCATAGGCCTCGCCGAGGCGGATAATGCCCCGGCAGGCTTGGAAACCTTGCTGGGGATGGGGCCGCGAGGCGATGATGCGCTCGGCCACTTGCGCGGCGCAGGGTCCGGCCTTGCCTACCCAATGGATAATGCGCTCCGGCGTCCACTTGGCATGTTCGCGGTGCCCTTCGGGCATGTGCTGGGGCAGGGTGGTGTGCCCGTTCTTTTGATGCGAGCGCACATGGCTGGCAACGCGCTGTCCTTTGTGGAAGCATTCGACGGTGTCCTCCGTCAGGCGCACGTCTATGCTTTCGCCCACGAGACGGTAAGGCACGCTGTAGTTGTGTTCGTCCGCCCGCAGCCGCACGTGGTAGTCGAGGTTGACCCGGCGCCGCTCCCACTCTTCGTATTCGAAGGGCTGGCGCGGCAGCGGCTTGAGCGCGGGCTTCTCCAGCTTTTCGAAGACGCTGCGCCGCGAGCCTTCGATCTGTTGGAAGGGACGGTCGTTGTATTCTTCAAGCAGCTTCCGGATGGCCCGGTTGAGGTCTTCCAGACTGAAAAAGGTCTGGTGGCGCAGTTTGGCGAGGATGCGCTGCTCGACGCCATTGACGCTCGATTCCACGCGGGATTTATCCTTGGGCTTCAGCGGTCTCGCCGGGAGGATTGCGGTCCCATAGTGTTCAGCCAGCCGCGTATAGGTGGGGTTCGCATCCGGCTCGTAGCGGCACGAATGCGAGACGGCGCTGCGTGCATTGTCCGGCACCAGCAGTTCGCTGACGCCCCCAAAGTACGCGAAGGCCCGCACGTGGGACGAGATGAAATCCGGCAGCGTCTGCGTCCACGTCGCCTCTGCATAGGTGTAATAGCTCACACCCGTGGCCGCTACAAAAATCTGGGCCTGGCGCACCGCTCCCGTCTTCGGATCCCGCACCGGCATCGTCATGCCCGCGTAGTCGATGAAGAGCTTCTCCCCGGCCTTGTGTTCCTGGCGCATCCAGACCGGCAGCTTGCCCTTCCACGCCCGGTACAAGTCGCAGAACCGGCTGTATTGGAAGCCCTCCGGATAGCTGGCTTTGTACTCCTCCCACAACACGAACAACGTCACGCCCCGCCCCTTCAATTCGTCGTGGACCACTTGCCAGTCCGGCAATGGCCGCGCCGTGCCGTCAAGCGGCGCCGGGGGAAACAGCAGCGCCTCCAACGCCGCCTCACCCATCCCCTCCGGCAATGGCCAGCAGACCCCGGCCCGCTTCGCCCGCCACAGATACTCCCG
>DAOSJS010000497.1:0-2499 GCA_035367355.1 Candidatus Hydrogenedentota bacterium | reverse complement strand
CCGAGCTGGTGCGGGGAACCGCATCGGTGCGCCGCCGCTTTCTTGACATGGCCCTCTCCCAGCTCGACTTGCCCTATTTGCGCGCCCTCCAGCAGTATCGCCAGGCGCTGAGGCAGCGCAACGAGCTGCTGAAACAAGACCAGGTCACCGGGGATTTGCTCGACGCCTGGGACGAACAGCTCGTCCGCCATGGTACGGTCATGGTGCGAAGCCGGCTGCTTTTCGGCCAGCAACTGGCGAACTTTGCCGCGCCGGCCTACGACGCCATCGCAACACGGGAGAGGCTCGAACTGGTCTATCTCCCTGACATCCGAAGCGACGAGGACTACGCCGAGGTGCTGCGCGAAAACCGCGACCGCGATCGCCGGTACGGGTTGACCAGCCGCGGCCCCCATCGCGATGATTTCGAGCTCAAGGTCGAGGGCCGGCCCGCACGCCAGTTTGCGTCGCAGGGCCAGCAGCGCAGCGTCGCGCTCGCCCTCAAGCTCGCTGAATTGAAATTGGTACGCGAGCGAATTTCCGAGTATCCTGTATTGATGCTTGATGATGTGCTGTCTGAACTGGATGCTCAGCGGTCAAGCCGTTTGTTCAACGCGATTCCGGAGGAAGCGCAGTGTCTGATTACCACGACCGGCATGGCCACGGCCACCGTGCCTTCCGGGCTCGCGTGCACGCTGTTCCAGATACGGAACGGGGCCTTGACGCGGGCGTGACCCGGACGTGCTTCATTCCGTCGAGGCCAGGCTGGTGACGCGCAAGAAAGATCCCTCCAGCATCCAGGACGTCCTGGCCCAGCTCAAGCGCGAAACCGAGCTCGGACGCCAGCTCGAACTGGCCCAGATCTGGTCGCGCTGGCCCGAAATCGCCGGCCCCGATCTCATGGAGCACGGCCGGCCCCACGGCATTCGCGACAACACGCTCTACATCGAAGCCGACAGCCCCGTGTGGATGCACACCTTCGCCTTCCAGAAGTGGCGCCTCATCGGCCGGATCAACCGAATGGCCGGCCATGAGCTCATCTCCGACATCTTTCTTGTGCTCTCCGAAGGCGAGGAACCGGCGGACTCACAAGATGGCGTGTAGACGCCGGCCTTCAAACGCAAAATGTTGCGTATTTCTTTGATTTTTCGGTCCTGTTTTGATAGAATACCGCGACGAAATTCCGGCCTCCGGCCATGTTCCCAATTTGTGAGGTAAGTTCAATGGCGAAAGAGAGTTACGGCGCTGGAACCATTCAGGTGCTGGAAGGACTGCAAGCGGTCCGAAAACGGCCCGCGATGTATATCGGAGATACCAACGTCCGCGGGTTGCATCACCTGGTTTATGAGGTGGTCGACAACAGCATCGATGAGGCGCTGAACGGCAGTTGTACCCAGATCAGTGTGACGATCCACATAGACAACAGCGTGAGCGTTGTCGATGACGGACGCGGCATTCCGGTAGACAATCACCCCAAGTACCGCAATAAATCCGCTCTGGAAGTCGTAATGACGACTCTGCACGCCGGGGGAAAATTCGACAACTCGAACTACAAGGTATCCGGCGGGCTCCACGGCGTGGGTGTTTCGTGTGTAAACGCGCTGTCGGAATGGTGCGAAGTGGAGGTCAAGCGCGACGGGTTTTCACATGTGATGAGCTTCCGGCAGGGCGTGCCCCAGGGGAAGCTGGAGAAGCGGGCGCGAACCAAGTCTACGGGAACGCGGGTGACCTTCCGGCCCGATCCGGAAATCTTCGAGGTGGCGGAATACAATGCCGACACGCTCCTGGGCCGCCTGCGCGAGCTGGCCTTTCTGAACAAAGGCTTGAAAATCACCTTTGAAGACGAGCGCACCGATGATGAAGCCCTCAAGATGCAGTACAAGGGCGGCATCATTGAATACGTGGAGTACCTGAACCGGAATCGCGAGACGCTCCACCGCAAGCCCATCTATTTCGAAGCCGAACGAGACCGGCTGCAGTGCGAAATTGCCCTGCAGTACACCACGGCCTATACCGAAACCGTGTCCAGCTTCGCGAACAACATCAATACCCACGAAGGCGGCACCCACCTGAGCGGATTCCGCGCCGCGCTGACCAAGGCCCTCAACGATTATGCGCGCAAAAACAATTCGAACAAAAAGGCCGACATGAACATCTCGGGCGATGATGCCCGGGAAGGCTTGACGGCCATCGTCTCCGTGCGCGTGCCCAATCCGCAGTTTGAAGGCCAGACCAAAATGAAACTGGGCAACAGCGAAGTCCAGGGCATCGTGAACTCCATGGTCTATGAAGGGTTGCAGACCTTTTTCGAGGAAAACCCCACCATCGCCAACCGCATCATCGGCAAGACGATCGAGGCCGCCCGGGCACGCGAGGCCGCGCGAAAGGCCCGCGAGCTCACCCGCCGCAAGGGCGCGCTCGATAATAGCGCCCTTCCGGGAAAACTGGCGGACTGCTCCGAGAAGGACCCCGCCTTGTGCGAGTTGTTCATTGTCGAGGGCGACAGCGCCGGAGGATCTG
>DAOSJS010000496.1:0-2562 GCA_035367355.1 Candidatus Hydrogenedentota bacterium | reverse complement strand
GTGCTGAGTTTCAACGGCGACTACGTGGGATATGTGTCGCCGGACGAATATTATGCGGCCGCGCGGCCAGGCGGCAAGGAAGCGTACGAGATGTACCTCATGAACTGGTGCGGGCCGAACCAGGAGGCGTTTTTCACCCACCTCACCCGGGAAGCCGTGGCGGCGCTTTCGCGCTCGGCCGCGAGCGGGTCGTAAAGCCCGTATGGCGACGATAACTCAATCCCAGGGCCTCATCAAACCCTTCCAGACAGGCGCTATCCTCCTGTTATGCGGATTGGTGGCGATCTTCACCGCGGCAAGCAGGGAACGCTCCCTGGAAAGCGGCGTTCCCTGGCGTGATCTGGCAATTGCCGTGGAGGCCGCATATGTGCCGGAGGGAGCGTTGCCGTTGCGCACCCGGCTGATTCCAGAAAGCAACCTTCCCGAGGCAACACAGGAACTTCTGGAACGAATGCGGGCGAAATCCGGCAGCGAGGAGGCTTTACAGCTGCTCGGATTATCGCCAACGGAGCGGCTGCTCATGGTGGATGCTCCGCCGGATTTCTTTGCCCCCGCGCTCTTGTCTGGACGGCTGCCGCAAGCGGGCCGCCCAGAGGTGCTCGCGGGGGCGTTGGTCCGGTTCGACTCGTTTGAGATGGACGGGACAACGTTTCAGGTCGTAGGGCGCCTGTCCCCACAGACTCCCGGGACACTGGAGGCCTGCTTTTTGCCGGCAGACCCGGCGTTTGATGCGCTGTTCTCCGATCCAGAGCTCAGCACGCGGGGTTGGCTGGATCCCGACGCCTTGGCGCGTCTCGACGCGCTCAAAGAGGCGGTCACGTCCGGTGAAGACGCCCCGCGTTTCATGATGCCGGCCGGCCGGCTTCCCGCTTCGATCACGGCGTTGACGCTGAGCGGATTGGTGCTGGTGGCCGCGGGTGGCGCGCTGCTCCAGATGCGCTTGCTGCAATCCCTCGCACCCCACGGCGGAACTCTGCTGGGGCCCTGTCTCACGGAGCTGAACAACCGGCGGATGCTTCTGGCCGCTGTGCACGTGCTCCTGTATGCCACCCTTTTTGGGGCGATGGCCGGGGGCATTCTCTTGCCCCGCGCCTCCTGGAATGCGTTGGACTTTACCCGGTCAGTCTTTTCGGAAGGGGTGCTGGGCCATATCGGGCGGGCGTATGCGTCGGGAAACATTCTGTGGGCGACGCTGGCGACGCTGCACCAGAACTACCTCGTAGGCACCTGCCTGTATTCCGTGCTCCCTTCGCTGGTTTTTCCGTTTGCGGGATTGCTCAAAAACCTCCTGAGCTTCGGTTTTGTGGGATTTGTGATGGCGCCGATGTGGACGGGCAGCGCCGTGCAGAACACGTACCACAGCATCACGTTGACGCTCGAGCTTGAAGCCTACGTGGTGGTGTCGTTTGCGGTATGCGTGCTTCCGCTGCGCGTGCTTCGTGGGATACAGACGGGGGACTGGCCGGCAGAATATGTGGCGGGGCTGCGTGCTCTTGTGGGCGCGACCGCGCTGGCAGGGATCATGCTCACGATCGCCGCCTTCTACGAAGCGGCCACCCTCATCCTGCTCCATTGAGCCGGGCGAGCCGCGCCTCCGGCGGCCCAAAATACTTCACGCGGCGCCGGGGCGTTTGATCTGGATGTCGATGCCATGCTTTTCGAGGCTGGCCGCCCCGGCTTTGTTCGCGATGAGCAGCACGTAGCGACTGCCGACCTGTTCGCTGCGGATGATCGGATAGGCGCAAGCGCTGGGATGGATGGCCAGGATCCAGCGCCAGTCGTTTTCCATGACGAACAGAAAGGCGGGGGCATCGGATTCGAAGACCTCGAAAAAGACGTTGGTTTCGCGGACAAGTTTGTCCCGGAACTGTTCGAGCAGTCCCGGGGCGACTTCATCGTCCGCGGCGTCGTGCATGGCGGTCTCGAGGGCCTGCAATTCGGCTTCACTCACTGAGTCCATCACGTCGGCGGGAACGTCTTCCACCGCGTCGGCGATGATCTTCTTCATCCGTTTCTGAAGCCGGACCATTTCGCGGGGTGCGAGCGGCTGAGCCGTTTCCAGATCGAGCAGTTCAATGAGCACGGGGGTATGGGGATGGTGCGCGTAATAGACATATTCCTCGCGTGAAAAGCCGACGGAATACAGATGAAATGATTCGCCGGTTTCTGCCAGCGTGCGGATGGGCTCACAAAAAGGCCGGGCCGACTTGAATTCATTGAGCTGCGGCAAGGCCACGAGCGCAACGAGGATGACCAGCCCTGCGAAATGGCTGGCCATGAGGGCGTGGAGCTGACGCATGTCCGTACGAACCACGTGATAGAGAGTGACGGCTGCAAAGACGGCCGCGCACGCGGAGAACGCCAACAGCTCAGCCGACCAGGCGTCGGGATACGGAGAGAACCGCAAGGCGAAGGGCGCAGCGGCCAGGAGCAGCAGCACAGCGGCCCAGACGAGGCCGGTCCGGCGCCGCCAGACGGCATGGTCGCCCTCCATGAGGTCGAGCACGCTGCGGGCAATCAGAATCGCCATGGCGGGAAACAACGGCAGCAGGTACAGGGCGC
>DAOSJS010000495.1:0-2565 GCA_035367355.1 Candidatus Hydrogenedentota bacterium | reverse complement strand
GTTCGCTGCCCATCCATCAGAACCTTCTTCTGGCCCAGCTCGATGAGCTGCTCGCCCTCCAGCCTGACCTTCTTAACAACGGTGAATTCATTGCGGCGTATCTGGCAAGGCTCGCACCGGGTGCCGACGAAAACCTGCAGACTGAACCTGCCGTTCGACAGGCCTGGCTTGACCGGTTGGAGGCTTTTACGGCACGCCTGAGCCCGGTCCACAATTCTCTGAAGGCCTGCGTGCTGTACCAGCGCCTGGTCCATGATCGCGCGCAGGACGTTCGCGACAAGGACCGCTTCATGGCGTACCTGCAGCTCCCGCGTAATACGCCGTACATCAACCGCGATTTCATGAAACGCCCCGAGAATCGGAACTTCACGGCGGATCTCCAGCAGACCTGCGCCGGTTTGCCCCCTATCCGGGACGACCAGGAACTGGTGCGGGATTATCTCGAGCACTTCTTCAGCACGGAAGACTCTTATCAGCCCTACGCTGAATTTCTCGATGAAGGCTATCTTAAGCGTGTTTTCGCCGAAACCAGGATCCTCCACGGCATCGGAGATCTGGAGCAATGGACTGCCTGGCTGACGCCCGGCGATTTCCAGCAGCTCAAAGAACGTGTGGAGATCAAATTTGACCCCACTAACAGAGAGCAGTATGGCGCCGGCGACCCGGTCCACCTGGATGTATGGACCAAGAACACCGGCACGCTGATCGCCCGCGTCTTCGAAGTGAACACCGACGCCTTCTACCGCCGGTACCAGCGCGAGATCAACACCGACATCGATCTCGCCGGGCTGGTCGCCAATGAAGAGCAGGTGTATACGTACAAAGACCCGCCCTACCGGAAAGTTCTGCGCACGCTGGAATTTCCGGGTATCGACCACCGCGGAGTCTATGTCATCGAACTCATCGGCAACGGCAAGAGCAGCCGCGCGATCATCCGGAAGGGCGCGCTCACCTTCCTCTCGCGCACCAGCACCGCCGGCCAGGTGTTCACCGTGCTGGATGAACACGGCGCGGAAGTGAAAAACGCCAGCATCTGGATGGCAGGCCACGAATTCCAGGCCGACGAAGGGGGATACGTCACGCTCCCGTTCAGCACTCAGCCCGGCGAGCAGATGATTGTATTGTCGGACGGCACGTTCTCGGACCTCGCGCGATTCACCCATCAGGGTGAAGAGTACTCGCTGTCGGCGGGCTTCATTCTCGATCGCGAATCGCTCCGCCAGGGCGGCACAGCCGTCGTAGGCGTGCGTCCCGTGCTCTATTTGAACGGGGTGCCCGTGACGCTCTCTGTGCTCGAAGAACCCAGACTGGTCATCTCCTCCACCAGCAATGAAGGCATTACCTCAATCCGGGAGATACCAGATTTCGAGTTATTTGAGGACCGGTTGTCCGTGCACGAATTCCGTGTGCCGGCAGGCCTGTCTACCATGACCCTGACCCTGAAGGCTAAAGTAAAACCATTCACCAGCCCCGAACCTGTCGACCTTGCCGCAGCCCGGGCCGTTGCCATCAACCAGATCGACGAAACGCAGAACATCGAGAGTGTCTTTCTGACCCGAAACGCCGACGGATACCTCCTCGAGCTTTTCGGAAAGAGCGGAGAGGCCAAGGGCGGGCGCCCCCTCAGCCTCGAATTGAAACACCGTGATTTCCGGGATACCGTCCACGTGTCTCTTCAGACGGACGGCCAGGGGCGCGCCCGGCTTGGCGCCCTCGCGGATATCGACTGGCTCGGGGTCGCTTCACCCGGCGGGGAAATGCACCAATGGGCACTGGCGAACGATGCCGCAGCCTATCCGTCCATTCTTCAGGGCGTCTCCGGCGAGACGCTGTATCTGCCTTATACGGGCGGTGCGACCGCGCCTGAGCGGTCCGAACTGGCGCTCTTCGAATTGCGCGGCGGCTACATGGCGGACCGCTTCGCCAATCTTCGCATCGAAAACAGATTTATCGCCATGGCGGGCCTGGAGCCCGGCGATTACGAGCTGACCCTCAAAGCAATTCCGCATCAGATTGCGGTGCGTGTGACGAAAGGCGAGACGCGTCTCGGCTACGCCATGGGCGCATTTCGCCGGCTGCAGGAGATTAACCCCGCGCCTGTCCAGGTCACGGCCATTGAACCGGTGGACGACGCCATTCGAATCTCGATCGCGAACGGCTCATCCGCGACGCGGGTTCACGTGGCCGCGACCCGGTTTGTCCCGGCCTTTTCCGAATTTGCGCATCTGGGCATTCCCATCGAGCGGCCCGGCATGAGTTATGTGCCGGCTCCCCTGTCAGCTTACACGTCGGAACGCGCCATCGGAGACGAATATCAGTACATCCTCGACCGCCGGTATGCCCGCAAATATCCGGGAAACATGCTTGAACGTCCGAGTCTTCTGCTGAATCCGTGGGCGCTTACAGAAACCGAGACTGGCCGCCAGGATGCCGCGGAGGGCGAGCCGCCGATGGCCGCTCCCGCGCCCCAAATGCTCGCCAGGGGGGCTGGCGGAGCCGCTGAAGCATCCGGCGAAGCCGGGGGTGAAGTGGTACTACGTCCTGAACAGTGCAGGCTCTGAGACG
>DAOSJS010000494.1:0-2570 GCA_035367355.1 Candidatus Hydrogenedentota bacterium | reverse complement strand
GAAGAAGGCCGTTACGAAGCGGGCCTCAAACCCGGCGGCAAGCCCGGGGATCGGCGGATAGGCGTGGTCTGGCACACCCAGGGATCGGGCAAGAGCCTGACCATGGCCTTCTATGCCGGCCGGATCATCCGCGAACCGGCCATGGAAAACCCAACCCTGGTCGTCCTCACGGACCGCAACGACCTGGATGATCAGCTTTTCGGCACCTTTTCGCGCTGCCGGGATCTGTTGCGCCAGCCACCGGTCCAGGCGGAGAGCCGGTCCCATCTGCGGGCATTGCTGTCCGTGAATGCCGGGGGTGTGGTCTTTACCACGATCCAAAAGTTCTTTCCCGAAGAGAAGGGGGACCGGCACCCGACGCTTTCGGACAGGCAGAACATCGTCGTGATCGCCGACGAGGCGCACCGCAGCCAGTACGACTTCATCGACGGTTATGCACGGCACATGCGTGATGCCCTGCCCAAGGCCTCGTTTATTGGTTTTACGGGGACACCCATCGAACTGCAGGATGCCAACACCCGGGCCGTCTTCGGGGATTACATCAGCGTTTACGACATCCAAAGGGCCGTGCAGGACAAGGCCACGGTGCCCATCTACTACGAAAGCCGCCTGGCCAAGCTGGCCCTGAGCGAATCCGAGCGACCGAAGATCGACCCGGATTTCGAAGAGGCGACCGAAGGGGAGGAGGTCGAGCGCAAGGAGAAGATCAAGACCAAGTGGGCACAGCTCGAAGCGGTGGTCGGCGCGGAAAAACGATTGCGGCTGGTGGCCCAGGACATCGTCGATCACTTCGAGAGACGTCTCGAAGCCCTGGATGGCAAGGCAATGGTGGTCTGCATGAGCCGGCGGATCTGTGTCGAACTTTACCGCGAACTGGTGCGCTTGCGGCCCGACTGGCATGACGACGATAATGATAATGATGATGATGAGAAAGGAACAATCAAGGTCGTGATGACCGGATCGGCCGCTGATCCGGTGGACTGGCAGCCTCATATCCGCAACAAGAAGCGACGCGAGGCGCTGGCCAACCGGTTTCGAACTGCCGGGGCCCCATTCCGGATCGTCCTGGTGCGCGATATGTGGCTGACCGGCTTCGATGCGCCGAATCTCCACACCATGTACCTGGACAAGCCTATGCGCGGCCACGGGTTGATGCAGGCCATTGCCCGTGTGAACCGCGTCTTCGGCGACAAGCCCGGCGGCCTCGTGGTCGATTACCTGGGGATTGCGCATGAACTCAAGGCCGCCCTGGCCACCTACACCGAAAGCGGCGGAACGGGCCGCACGGCCCTGGACCAGGACGAGGCCGTGGCCCTGATGCGGGAGAAGTACGAGGTCTGCTGCGGCCTCTTCCATGGGGTGGATTGGTCCTGCTGGGTATCGGGGACTCCACAGGAGAGGTTGGCGCTCCTTCCTGTGGCGCAGGAGCACATCCTCAGTCAGGAGGACGGCAAGGAACGCTGTCTGCGCGCCGTCCGGGAACTCTCCCAGGCCTTCGCTTTGGCGGTGCCCCATGACGAGGCGCTGCGCATTCGCGATGACGTCGCCTTCTTCCAGGCCGTGGCCGCGGTTCTGGCCAAGCGGGCGCCCGGCGATGCACGGCCCGAGGAGGAGATCGACCTCGCCGTCCGCCAGATCCTGTCCCGCGCCGTAGCCTCGGAAGGGGTACTCGACATCTTCGCCGCTGCAGGGCTGGAGAAGCCGGATATATCCATCCTCTCGGAGGAATTTCTGGCCGAGGTTCGAGGGATGCCACAGAAGAACCTGGCTGTGGAACTCTTACAGAAATTGCTGAGAGGGGAGGTCCGCAAGCGGGGCCGAAAGAACGTGGTTCGGGCGCGTTCCTTTGCCGAGATGTTGGAAGAGACGATTCGCAGGTACCAGAACCGCGCCATCGAGGCGGCGCAGGTGCTCGAAGAACTGATCGGGCTCGCGAGGGACATGCGCGAGGCCCAGAAACGCGATGAGGCGCTGGGGCTGTCCGAAGACGAGGTCGCCTTCTACGACGCGCTGGAAACCAACGACAGCGCGGTGAAGATGTTGGGTGACGAGACGCTCCGCATCATTGCGCATGAACTGGTCGAGACCGTTCGGAGCAATGTCACGATCGACTGGACCCTGCGCGAGAATGTCCGCGCCCATCTCCGCGTCCTGGTGAAGCGCATCCTGCGCAAGTATGGCTATCCGCCGGACAAGCAGGAGAAGGCAACGCAGACAGTGCTGGAACAGGCTGAGGTGCTCTCCGAAGAATGGATCAAGGCGTAATGGGATCTTTCTTTTGTGTCGCAGAAAAATAAATACTCCCTGCCTCGTAATTTTGACCACCATTGAGTTTATCCTTTCGGACGCGGGAATGGTTGCAACGGGCATTAACTCCGCTGTTTGGTGCGTTGCAACGCATCGGACAGCTGTTTCCGGTTGACAGTCTGACGCTATTGTCGGGACTACTTTGACTTAATGGTTAAGCCATTGTATTTGGATGCCATAAGCCCGTTTTTTTGACAAAATTTGCTCCGTGGTAATGGCAACCTAAAATTGACCCCCCGTGGTAACGTAAAAATGACCCACCC
>DAOSJS010000493.1:0-2574 GCA_035367355.1 Candidatus Hydrogenedentota bacterium | reverse complement strand
CCACGGCGCGGCTACGCCGGTCTCATCGGTGGGGTACACGACATCGACATAACGCACCCGCAGCACTTCCACAGCCGATGCAGGCAGCACCGCGCCAGCGGGACCGGCCAGATCGCCCGCAGTAACGGTCAATCCCGTCAGCGGGCGCTGGGGCGTAATCACGAACTGGACGGCCTCGGCCTCATTACGGGCGAGGCGCAATTCGACCGCATCGGCCTGACGGCTGGGTGCAGGGCGGGTCTGGGCGATCTTCCATCCGGAGGAAGCGCGCCACAGCGCGACGTCGGCTGTAGAACCGGGCACACGCTCTCCATAGGCGGTCTCGAAGAGGTGGGGTACGTGGAAATCGGCGTGGAATGCAAACACAGGCCCCGGATCGAGCGCGACTTCGAGAGCGAAGGCGCCCGAACCCGGCACTTCATAGGGGATCTCGAGAACACTGGTTCCGGCGGGCAGCTCCACCGGCGGGCAATCCTGCTCCAGCCTTCCACCTTCCCCCGTGAGCGAAACCGTGGGCGTAACAAACACGGGAGTATCAGCGCGGTTGTCGACCAGCAGGCGGGCCGTGTTCGCGCCGCCAGGCAGGACATCACCAAGGGAGTCCACGGTCACGTTGATGCCCGGGGTCGCGGCTGTCACTGCGACAAAGCGGGTCCTGCCTTGAAGCGTGACGGGCGTGCCGTCCAGTGTTGCCCGGTATGTATAGTCGTTCAGCGTGAAGGCACAGGAACCCGCGCGGCCCTCCGCAGCGTCGCCCGGCACCCCCCGCAGCCGGATCCATATTTCGCTCGCGGGGAACAGGTTGTCCGGCAAGGTGAACGACGCGCCCCCATCCGCGGCAGCCTCGCCGATGGGCGTCCAATCATTGCCATCCCGGGAGGCTTCGGCGGCCAGGCGGCCGGCTGAATAGTAGGAAAGGCTCACCTCGACGCTCGCACCGGTCTGCTGGCGGCCAGCCAGCTGGTGCCGGTAGACAAGCTCGCTGCCGGCGCCAAAGGTCCATCGATTCGTATTGAAATGGCATTGCTGCCGAATCAGCGGCCGGCTTTGATTACGCGAAGCGGAATAATGCGGCGCTGAGAAGATGTAAGAGAGGCCATCGATGCGTTCACCCTCTCCCAGACGCATGCCCTCCTGCTCGACGTACAGAGGGTGCACGGCGAAAATGGCCACATTATCGAAGGCCATTGATCCGTTATGCTGCCACTGACCGAACCGAAGCCCCCCCTCCCCTGGCGCGTCTGGAGTGAAGAAGACCGAGCTGTATGACTTCCATTCCCCCGTGAGCACGCCCAGATCCCGGTTGCAGAAGCTCGGGCCGGTGATAGCCGTCCCGCCGCTGCCGCCCCAGTTTCGTGCGTCAAATGTCACCATATACACCGACGACGGTTCGAGTGCGATCGCGCCGGATCGCCAGAAGTTGCTGTCGTTGCCGGTACCCGTCACCTGGATGGCGCGAGAACCACTGGACGCCTCGCCATCGAGCCATTGGCCCGATCCGCCGGACAGAGTCCAGCCGGCCGGACCGTCCTGTCCTTCCTCAAAAGATGCGTTGGGCACATCCACGGTTTGAGCCAGGCTGACCGGCACTGCAAACGCTGCAACGGCCCCCAGAATTAACGTGATACGTAGCCATCGCTCGATCATTAATCCGTCCTCCCCGATGGTGGATTCTTCTGAGATGTCATCGAAGGCATTGTAGCAGTCTCGACATGGGATTTCTTCCATGCACACACTTGCGGTCAGTACGGTGCTGCTTGCCCTGCCTTTTGTGCAGAATTTTGCCGCAGTCGGCGGTTTGCTTACAGTTTTCGCAGCGGCTAAGCTAGGGTCCAACTTTGGCCTGGAGAAATACCATGTATACCGCACTGTTGACATTGAGCTTCTTATGCACGTACGGCGCGATTGAATCGGCGCAAACACCCGAAACGGAGCAGTCCATGCCCAATACGTACACGGTTGCCGCCTATTACTTCCCCAACTACCATCCGGACGCTCGCAACGCCAAACAACACGGCGAGGGCTGGACCGAATGGGAACTGGTCAAAGCGTCCCGGCCGCGCTTCGAGGGACATCAACAGCCGAATGTACCCCTCTGGGGCTATACCGACGAATCCGATCCCGAAGTGATGGCTGCAAAGATCGCCGCTGCGGCCGACCACGGACTCGACGTCTTCATCTTTGACTGGTACTGGTATGACGACGGTCCGTTCCTGCAGCGCGGCCTGGAAGACGGCTTCATGAAAGCCGCCAACCGCGACCGCATGAAATTCGCCCTGATGTGGGCCAATCACGACTGGATGGACATCCATCCCGCGCGCTCGGACAAAGAGAGCGCCGTGCTCTATCCGGGTACGGTGACGCCGGAGACGTTCGAGCAGATGACCGATTACATTATCGAGACCTATTTCAAACATCCCTGCCACTGGCAAATCGACGGCCGCCCTTATTTCTCGGTCTATGAACTGCATACCCTCATCCAGAGTTTCGGAAGCCTCGACGCCACCCGCGCGGCCCTCGACCGCTTCCGGGAAAAGACCATCGCAGCGGGGTTCCCGGGCCTGCACCTGAACG
>DAOSJS010000492.1:0-2578 GCA_035367355.1 Candidatus Hydrogenedentota bacterium | reverse complement strand
GGCCCGGGCCGTTGGTTGCCGCAATGGCCGCAATTTCGTCCCGGCCGCAGCCCGCATCATCCAGAGCTTTCCGCACCAGTTGGGAGATGCACAGAATGTGCTGGCGCGAAGCAATTTCCGGCACCACGCCGCCGAATTCTGCGTGCACGTCGATTTGCGAGGCGACTTCATTGGCCAGGATTCGGGCGCCGTCGGCCACGATAGCGACGCCGGTTTCATCGCAGGAGGTCTCAATTCCGAGCACGCGTGTCATTGCACCAGCTCCGACACATGCACGAGCGACACGCCGCGGGCTTCCAAAAGGCGCACGATTTCAGGAAGCAGTCTGGCGGTGGAAGCCCGGAAATGGCAGATGCCAATCGCGGGAACGCCGGATTCCGCCATTTCCACCAGCGCGGCCGCCTGTGCACGGATGGCCTCAGGTTCAGGTTCGTTATCGAGAAATACCGAGCGGCTGGCCGTGGGTACGCCGAGTTCACGGGCGCAGCTTTCCGCGACGGTGTCCGGAGTGGTCCGGCTGTCGACAAAAAAGAGGTCGCGGCGCTTGATGCCGCTGAGGAGGCGCTGCATCGCAGAGGCATCCGCCGTGAATTTTGAGCCCGTGTGATTATTCACGCCAGCGGAGCCCGGTACGCGGGCGAGAGCCGCATCCAGGCGCTCCAGCATTTGGTCTTCGTTCATGGACGTGGTGAGCTGCTCGGGAAATGCAGCCCCGGCGCCCTCGGATTCGAGCGGCAGATGGACCAGCACCTCGAATCCCCGGGAGCGCGCGGTCTCGGCAGTCTCGCGCGCGAACGGCGTGTCCGGAAGGATGGCGAGTGTCAGACGGGTGTCCATGGCCAGAATGGTGTCGGATGCGAGCGTGCCATAACCGCCATCGTCTACGATAATGGCGGCGCGGGGCGTTGTGCCGGAAAGGACTGGCGGTTTTGGGGGCGCCGGCCGCTTTTCGGTAGTCTTCGTGGCGGCTCCCGGGGCAAGCCGGGACAGACTGGCGGAGGGTGGCGTCTCCGCAGGTTGAGGCTCGGGGGAATCCGTTTGCTGCCCGGCCTCCGTCTCACCCAACAGGTGCTCGCCGCACTCGACATCCAGCCGGACAATGGGAAGGCCTTTCCACACGACTTCAATGGCATCCTGCCCGGGAACGGCGACGGCCACCGGAACTTCTCCCTGGAGTTCCGGAAGGGTGGTGGCGAGCAATTCGCGCACGGCGCCGGCCTCGATTCTCTGCCGGGCGAGCGCCCGGAATGTATACGTGCGCCAGCGTACGGGACCTTCCTGCCGATCGTGCTGTGCGGTCTCCTGCACGTCCGTGAAATCGGGAATGTGCGCCAGCGCCGCGAGGAAGGTCTGCGCGAGTTTGTCGCAGGCGGCTGTGTATTCATAGCGCTCGGCGCCGCCCATGACCCGCACCACCGCAAACGGCCGGTTAAGCATGGAAAAACGCAGTTCGGTCCAGCGGCCCTGAGGCGCGTCCGTGCGCTCCATCGAGACCTGTTGGAGCGCCATGCCGCAGGTCAACGCCGCGATGAAGTTCTCTGCCGCGATGGTGGCGGGAACGCCAGCCTCGAAGGCGTGTTCATTCCATTCCGCCCCATCATCGTGACGCGCAATGGGTTCATAGTGTTTGAGGCATTCCGGAGGCAAGTGGCTTCGCCTGCACAGGTCTTCAATGTGCTCGGCCATGGCATTCGTGGCGGGCACCAGATTCAGCGGGAGCGAGGCAATGTGGCGGCGTATCAGCACGGCGTTGACCAGGATCAGCAGGAGCACGGCCATCAGGCCGGCGATCGAGATGATCAACCCGCGTAAAGAGGTGCGCACGACGGCTGAGTCCATGGGCGGGCCGGGGTCCGGGGTTTGCACGGGCTCGGACATTAGACGTCCACCCATTCGACGGGACTGGTGGCGCGGCCGAGAAAGCGCTCTCCGACCCGCGCAAAGGCGCCGGGCGCATCGGTCACGAGAAATGTATGGCTGGGTGGGGACGCCGCGTCGCGTTTCATGCCCAGCCCGGTCAACGTTTCGGCCACTGCGCGCGAGGTGGCCTGGGCGCTGTCAACCAGGGTCACATCCGGGCCGATGGCCTCCTGAATGACTTCCCGAAGCAGCGGATAGTGTGTGCACCCGAGCACGAGCGTGTCGATGTGGTGCGGCAGCAATTCTTCGAGGTAGGCGGCGGCTATCTGACGCGGGACGGCGCCGTGCAGCCAGCCTTCTTCCGCAAGCGGCACGAACAGCGGGCAGGATTTCGAGAAGACGCTGGCCTCGGGCGCCATGCCCAGAATCGCCTCCTCGTACGCCTTGCTGGCGATGGTGCTGGCCGTGCCGATGATGCCGATCCGACCGCTCCGCGACAGGTCTACTGCGGACCGCGCGCCGGGGATAATGACACCGAGCACGGGAATGGCGAGTTCGTCACGCAGCGAGTCGAGTGCGTGCGCGGACGCTGTGTTGCACGCAACGACGAGCATCTTGATACCGCGTTCCACGAGCACATCCGCGCACCCTGCCGCATAGCGCAGGATGGTTTCGCCGGATTTCGTGCCGTAGGGCACCCGGGCCGTATCGCCCAGGT
>DAOSJS010000491.1:0-2606 GCA_035367355.1 Candidatus Hydrogenedentota bacterium | reverse complement strand
GTTGATGTTATGGCCTCGGGGCCATTGGTTGCCAGTCTGCGCATCACTCGCATGCTCAATAATTCGAAGATGACGCAGGACATCGTACTTCGCCGAGGCAGCCGCCGGGTGGATTTTATTACCACCATTGACTGGCGGGAGCGTCACAAGCTGCTGAAAGTTGCTTTTCCCGTTGATATTCAGGCAGACCATGCTGTCCACGAGATACAGTTCGGGCATATCTGTCGCCCGAACCATCGTTCCAGGCCTTTCGATGCCGAAAGATTTGAGGTTTGCAACCATAAGTGGACGGCATTGATTGAGTCCAATCGCGGCTGTGCGGTTCTCAACGACTGTAAATACGGCCTGAACGTCCTGGGGAAATCCATCAACCTGACACTGCTGCGTGCCCCATTGGCCCCCGACCCGATTGCCGATCAGGGCACGCAGCGGTTTACCTACAGTTACTTCGCTTGGAACGGCAGCTTTTCCGATAGCGATGTGGTGCGACAGGCCTATGAGTTAAATTGTCCGGTGTTAACCATCAGCGGCAACGGCGGCTGGCGGTCGCTGTTCACGGTAGACATGCCCAATATCATCATTGAAACCGTCAAGCCCGCCGAAGACGGCTCTGGTGATGTCATTATCCGCCTGTATGAATCCAAGCGGATGGCTACGACCTGCGTTCTGACGACCTCTCTACCAGCCACTGCGGCTGCACAGGCGAACATGCTGGAGGAACGACAACGCCGCCTGAAACTTTCCCGCGGGAGAGTGGCGTTAGCGTTCCGGCCGTTCGAGATTAAGACCATCAGATTGGTCCTGAAGGCGGAGAGCAAGAAGTAAGCAACCTTCGCGGAAGATCGGCCTTGCAAGTTAGCGCGGCCACATCCGAAAAACCATGCAAACAACAGGCTGTCTTCTAATGTCTTCTGAGAAGTAAGGATTCAATTCCTATGTCAAATTTGGATTGGTTCCACGAAGCCCGTTACGGAATGTTCATCCACTGGGGCGCATACGCTGTTGCCGCCAGGGGCGAATGGGTTCTCAACCGAGAATTGGTTTCTCAAGACGAGTATGTCCAGAAGTATGTCCGCAACTTCAAGGCGGAACGCTATGATCCAGGCTCGTGGGCCCGCCTGGCGAAATCGGCCGGCATGAAGTATGTCGTGTTGACCACCCGTCATCACGACGGATTCTGCTTATGGGACTCCAAGGTATCGGACTACAACGCCGCGCGTCTTGGTCCCGGCCGCGACCTGTTGCGACCATTCGTCGAGGCCGTTCGCGCCGAAGGCCTGAAGGTGGGCTTTTACTACTCCGTGGCTGACTGGCATCACCCCGACTATCCCGGTGCCTACGCTCGCGATTGGCCCACCGACTGGCCTGATGAGGCGGCTCGGAAGCGATTCGTCGATTACTATATTGCACAGCTTGAGGAATTGCTGACGCAATACGGCAAGGTGGACATCCTCTGGTATGACGGCTGCATCCCCCAGCCCACGGACGGGCGCCGCGCGAACGAGCTGGCCAGGAAGCTCCAGCCGCATATCCTGATCAGCGAACGCAATGGTGAGCCATTCGATTTTCGCGTCTCGGAGCAATCCCTGACGGCCAAGGAAGGCGCTTGGGAGGCAAACCTGACTTTGAATGACAATTGGGGCTATCATGCCGGCGACCATCACTGGAAAACGGCCCAGGACGTCATTCGCATGTTGACGACCACCGCTCGTTCCGGCGGCAACTTGATGCTCAACGTCGGTCCGCGTGCGGATGGCACGATCCCGGAGGACTCCGCTCGCATCCTGACCGAGGCCGGGCAATGGCTCGCTCGCAATCGTGAGTTTCTGCCGAACTCCACCCGCTCGCCGTTCAGTTGGAACAACTGCTCCACACTGACCACCCGTGGTAATGTGGCCTACGTCCATCTTTTCGCCTCACCGGGCAAGGAATACTGCCTGGCCGAGATCGCCAACCGCGTGCTCTCGGCGCGTTTCCTGGACGGCGGCCAACCCGTGCCGTTCGAGCAGAAAGGTGACCGGTTGTTCCTTCGAGGGCTTCCCTGCCCGTTGAAGGACCCCATCGCCACGACCCTTGCCCTTGAGCTGGACGGTCCGCCGCGACCCGTCCGGGCGCAAAAAACATTCTGGATTCCAGGATAAGTGTAGAGATGAAAACTCGGATGCCCCGACATCGTGCGAAAAAGTTCTGACCGCCTTAGGCCGCGACTCGCGGCATTCCCCCTGTGGCGACACCGCCAAGATGCTGCTATGTGTTGAGGGGCCTTGTGTTGGAAAAGAATTGCGGGGATGAGAACGTTCATCAAGATATGAAAGAACACAAAATGACGGGCCGCGAACGACAGCTTGCCGCAATTCGACATGAGGTGCCGGATCGTATCCCAGTTGATTGGATTGCCGTTGAGAAGAGTCAAGCCGTGACAACTGCGGCGGGAAAGCCAGACGGCGATATCAACGAACTCCTCGGTCGCGACGGCCGCACGATTTCCGCCTATAGATACCGTGGAGAAGTCGCGAAACATCCCCACGGAAAGGAAGTATCCATTTTGGGCTGCGGGAACGGCGGCGATTACGGGACCACCCACTACTACCCATTGGCAGCAGCTC
>DAOSJS010000490.1:0-2609 GCA_035367355.1 Candidatus Hydrogenedentota bacterium | reverse complement strand
TGAAAAAGGCCCAGGTCGGCACGCTGCACAGGCAACAGATCCAGATGGCTTGCGTGGCATTTTTCGGATCTTTTGTGGCCACATACTTTTGAATCACGTTCTGGTTGCTGCTGTATTCGGTCAGCCAGTTGGTCAGGCCGACGAGCAGCATCATCAACGCAGTTTTCTCCACCAGGCTGAACCCCCTGGGCGCGCGAACGAGTTCTCCCGTGGCGGTGTTGAGGTCGCCCAGCATGAATTTACCGTCCGCCGCGGCCACGGAAATGATCGTGCTCAGGCCGCCGTCTACATTGATGATGATCAGGCCCAGGATGGCGAATCCGCCAAACCACAGTAGAAACGATTGGAAAAAGTCGGTCCAGATGACGGCCTCAATGCCGCCGGTAATCGTGTAGAACGACGTGATCACACCTCCGAGCACGATACTGTAGTACGCATTGAGCCCGGTCATTTCCTGAACCAGCATGGACACGAGATAGAGAATCATGCCCAGTCGCGTGACCTGGCCGATGATGAAGGCGCTGGCGGCATACGCCCGGGTGCCAGAGCCGAAACGCACCTCGAGATATTCGAATGCGGACGTGATTTGCGCGCGCCGGTAAAACGGCAGGAAAATTTTCGAGGCCAGAAAGATGCCTACCGGGAGCATCAAACAGGGAAGAAATCGCAGGTAGGCCGTTTTGTAGGCGTCGGCGGGGTACGCCACAAACGTGATCGAGCTGATGGATGTGGCAAACATCGACAGGCCGATGAGCCATCCCGGGAACGACCTTCCCCCGAGGAAGTAGTTTTCTGTCGTCTTGTTTTTACGCGCGAAGTAAGGCCCCATGGCCGCCATCGCGGCGAAGTACAGCACAAGAACGAGCACATCAATCCAAGACATTCGCATAAGAAGTCCCCAATAAGATCGTTGGTCTCTCCTGGAGGCAAGAGACTGCTGTCACGAGTTTGATAACAGGCACGGAACGCCATGGTAGCTGATGACGCCTCGAAACAGCAAATGCGGACCCTCCGCATGCAGAGGACGGCGGCAGGAGGGCTGCCACACTGAGGGCATGGCTTGAATACCGGGCATCCTGTGCCTGTATACTGGGCTGTGTCGAAAGTGGGTGCTAAACGGGAGGCCGTGTCATGAAGGACCTGAGACTGGGATTCATCGGGGCGGGGTTCATTGCGCGTTTTCAAGCCGGGGCGCTTCGTTATGTCCGGGGGGTTCAACTTGCCGGCGTGTATTCCCTTGACGGTGCCGACGCGCTTGCCGCCCAGGCGAAAGAGATGGGGCTCGGCGACTGCCGGGTGTACTCAAGTGTCGCGGAATTGTGCAAGAACGTGGATGTAGTGGCGCTTCTGGCCCCAAATTACGTTCGAGTCGAGTTGATGGAAGAAGTGGCTGCGGCTGTCAAGGCGGGGGCCGAACTGAAAGGAATCATTTGCGAGAAGCCGCTAGGCCGCACGGTCGCCGAGGCCAAACGCCTGGTGGACCTCGTTCAAGAGGCCGGCATTCCCAACGCCTACTTTGAAAACCAGCTGCACATGCAGTGCATCCAGAAGGCGCTCCATCAGCTCGAGCCGCAGCGGCTGTCTATGGGTGAACTGACCCTGGCGCGCTGCGCGGAAGAGCACAGCGGCCCGCACGAGGGCTGGTTCTGGGATCCCACCCGCCAGGGCGGCGGCGTGCTTTCCGACATGGGTTGCCACAGCATCGCCGTTGCCTGGTATATGCTGACTCCTGTCGGCAAACCGATCACCTTCATGGAACCCGTGTCGGTCACGGCGGACCTGGCATTGCTCAAGTGGGGCCAGGAAAAGTACCGCAAGCAGCTGCTCGAGCGCATGGGCGTGGATTATGCCAAGGTGCCGGCAGAAGATTTCGCGACGGGCACCATCACCTTCCGAAATCCCGAGACCGGCCAGCTGGTCCGGGGGCAATTCACCAATTCGTGGATGTACGACAAACAGGGACTTCGCCTGCTCATGGATGGGCTCGGGCCTGGCTATACCTTCGAGATCAACACACTGCGCTCGCCTCTGGAGGTGTTTATCGGCGACGAAGCCGCCGAGGCTGTCCTCGATGCCGAAAGCGCGCTGGAAAAAGCCACGGCCTCCCGTGGGCTACTGGCAGTGCAGCCGAACGAGGCCGACCTGTACGGTTATGTGGCCGAACTGGAAGATGCCGTGGCGGCGTTCACTGAAGGCCGGGAACCGCTGGCAACCTGGGAATATGGGCTCGAAATCACCAAACTGTGCCAGGCCGCATACATGGCAGCGGAGCGCAGAGAAACCCTCGATCTCACGGACGGCAATATGCAGGCCAAGCTCGAGGGGTACACCTCGCTCATTGCACAAGGAAAGGGCGCCGAAGTCTTGATGTAGAACCTCAAGGCGTCGATAGCATGCCGCACGCACCGCCGCGGGCCGATATCCGCGGCGGTGCTTTTTTCAACGTGGAAAGTCGTTGATGGGCAATTCTCCGAAGCCTCCCCCAGGGCGGTCCGTCTTGCGCACTACAGTAATTTCTGGCATAGTGCATACGCGTTTAAATAGATCCTTAGCAGGGGCTGGCGCTGTGCTCAACAATTACCTGACAAGAAAAGAACAGCTGATCCTGC
>DAOSJS010000489.1:0-2617 GCA_035367355.1 Candidatus Hydrogenedentota bacterium | reverse complement strand
GCGCTCGACACCGAAGACGCCATGACGCTGCTCCACCGCGTTGTTTTCTATGGGGATCACATGGACGACGCGCGGCATCTGGCCCGGCTTATGAAGTTCGAGGTGCTCGAAGAAGGCTGAGCCCGGCTTGCGCATGTGTGGGCTTGGCGGGGAGCCTGGAAGACGCCCGGGGGCCTCTGCCGGGGGCAGGTCTTTTCACGCTGTGTGACGCATAGATTCGCAGGCAGCGCCTCCTGGCCTTTGCAGAGGCATGCATGCAGGGGCATCGGACTGCTTAACAACTACCGCCACGCGGCCTGGGCCCGCGTGGCGGTAGACAGATCCAACGTATTTCCCGGGGTTTACGCTTTCCCCAGCGTTTTCCGGTGCGCCCAGACTTTCTCAAAGGCCGCCACATACTGTTCGACCAGTTCCGGCTGGTCGGAGGTCCAGTACGGCAGATGGATGGCGGTCCGGTTCAACTGCTCACATCCCGGCACCGAGCCTTCCGCCGGCAACACGGGCATGTGGCGCCACCATTCGTTCTCTGCAAAAACAGGGTAGGTGTGCAGCAGCGTCCACCGGCACTCATTGACATCCACGCCCTCGGCTCGCAGCGCGTTCACGGCCACCGCGCGCGACATCCCAGCCTTGGCCTCGTCAATAAACATGGTGTTCTTCGAGTAATACACCCGATCCATGTCAGGGCGCGCATATTGTTCGGTAAGGCCGGGCAACTGCAGCAGCCGGTCATTCAGACGCCGGATCTGGGCCACGCCGGCCGCGTTCCGCGCATCCATTTGCTTGAGCTGGATGCGGGCGAGGATGGCCGACACCGGGTGGATCCGCAGTTTTGAGCCAAACGCCGTCCCCTGGTACTTGCGGTACGGGCTGTCCTCCGGGAACGTGTTGGGCAGATCGTAGTTGCCATAGGTGGTCGCCCGCTCGTAATCCCGCTGTTCCTTATAGTTGGCGATTCCGCCCTCAATCGACGGCAGCGGCTTCGTCCCCTGCAGGCTGATGCCCGCCATGCGGCCCCAGGTGCCCGTCAGCTTGCCTTGGATCCGCGCGCCATGCGAGTGGCTGGCATCCTCAACAACTTCCAGCCCATGTTCGGCTGCAAACGCCATGATCTCGTCCATCTCGCACGGAAGGCCATACCAGTGGACCGGCATGATCGCCTTCGTCTTGCCCGTCAGCCGCTTCTTGCAGTCTTCAAGCGACAGATTCATCGTCCGGGGATCGGCGTCCACGAATACAGGGACCAGGTCGAAAAAGCGCATCGGCACCACCGGGAACCACGTGCTGTAGTTGGGCACCAGCACTTCGCTGCCGGCGGGAAGATCCAGCGCAAACAGCATCGAGGTCAGCGCGCTCGTTCCATTGCAGTGCGCTTTCACATAAGGACAGCCATGGTAGGCTTTCCAGGCTTCCTCAAACTCCGCCACGGGCCCATAGCCCGGAGAACGCAACAACTCGGTGACCGCCGCAATCTCTTCTTCCCCGTAGAGGGGCCATTTCGTCGAATCGCCGGCAGCTGTCGTAACCGCTTTCGGGCCCCCGTTCAACGCCAGCGTTTCTTTCTTGCCCCGCGCTGCCAGGACGGTACGCTTCGATCCTCCCCCCGCGAGATACAGGCTGGCGCCCAGCGCGCCCGCCGACTTCACAAACGCCCGGCGCGTCGTCCGGGAACCGCTCGCTTTAGCATCCATCTCTCATACCTCCCATCATTTCGGATCCGTCACCCAGTCTCGCCCACATCATGGCGCAATTCCGGCGGAGAATCAACCAGTGCGCGATTTTACAACAGGCAGGCTGATATGGGAAACTCAAAGGAGTCCGCCAGGGGCTGGTCGCCTTCGCCGATGGCATATGGAATGCCTGCGAAGGGCCCCTGGAGCGGCACAGGGAGCCTCGTCAAAGTCCCGACCCCAAAGGATCCTGCCGTGCGGGGGCGCTCCAGGAATTCCAGGGCGGCGGCCTTTACGCGGCGCATCCGTCCTTGTCGACGGATGAGTACACACATCACGGAGGACAGTCCATTGCGCACGACATCGCCACGAACTAACCCTGCCCGCCGGGCTGCCGGATTCACACTCATTGAATTGCTGGTGGTCATCGCCATTATCGGCATTCTGGCCGCGATCCTTCTGCCCGCCCTCGCACGCGCCCGCGAAGCCGCCCGCCGCGCGAGTTGCCAGAACAATCTCAAGCAGATGGGTCTCGTGTTTAAGATGTATGCAAACGAATCGGGCGGTCTCTTTCCGCGCATCCACGGCGATCAGCCCTGGGGTGCGGCCTTGCCGGCCGGATGCACCTCCGGCAACATTCGAGCCAGCCTGGCCCCGCAGATCGCCGCCATTTTCCCCGAATACCTCTCCGACCTCAACGTGCTCATCTGCCCATCCGACCCCGAAGGCAGCAGCGGCAACCCGCTTGCCCTCATCGACCACCTGCCCGGCCAGACATGTCTGTATCAGGGCCTCCCCTCCAAGCCCGATTGCAGCTACCTCTACTACAGCTTCCTGATCGACAAGGTCTCCGAGACCGACCCGGCGTTCGATGTCGCCATGTTCGGCTTTCCCTCCGCCCTGGTTTCCGCACAGATGGCCTATCTGATGGCTTGCCTGTCGCACCT
>DAOSJS010000488.1:0-2625 GCA_035367355.1 Candidatus Hydrogenedentota bacterium | reverse complement strand
CCGCCACGCGTTTGCAGCCTGCAAGCTCGCCGTTGATGTAGGCCTGCATCTCCCCAAAGCCGTAGGTCGCAGCCAGATGCAGCCATTCCCCGGCTTTGAGATATCCCGCATCCAGCGTGCCGACTCCTGCGATGTAAAAGCGCAATTGCCCCCGGAAAATCTGCAGAAAATACCCCGATTGCTGCCAGGCCCCCTTGCATAGAAGCACCGGCATCCCTTCCAGGTCGTCCATCCGCACCCAGAGCGACACCGAAAGCTGTTCCGCCGGATTCCATTCCGGTTGCGGCGACAATTCCGCCCAGCCGCTGCCGCCGAGGGCCAGCGCGTTCTCCGCAATCTGTGCCAGGCCCGCGAGGAAGGTCGTGTCTTCAAATGAGAGCGATACCATGGGTTTGATGGGAGATTCCGCGGCGATTACGCCGATGCGCCGTGAAGGGGGGCCCACGCGGCTGTCGGGAGCTACACCGCTGATCTCATAGGTGTAGATCTCTCCTGCGGAAACCTTGTCCGCATACTGCAGGAAATGGCCCGGCACCGATGCTATGTCTACGGTTCCAACTGCGTTGTCGTTTTCGTCGTATCTGCAGATGCGGTAAGCCGCCGCCAGCGGCGACGCGGCCTCCCAGCCCAGCACAATCCGGCTGTTGCGCGTGGCGACCGTGATGTTCTGTGGCGGTTCCGGCAGCGGAAAATCGGGAAGAGCCACATGCACGGGCTGCTCTGCAGTATGGCCCGTCAGAAGGTCGCGCGCGGTAACGCTGTAACGTGCCTCATGTCCGGACATAGGCGCAGCGTCTTCATACCATCCGTCCGGCGTAATCCCCAGCAGCGTGCCGTCTCGCCGCACCTGGTACAGTTCACCCGGCCGGGCGTTCCAAGTCAGGCGAACGCATCCGGCGTCAGGTTTGACTTCCAGCGTGACGGCAACCGGAGTAATTTCCCGTTCGGCAGCCGGGGGCGGTGATCCTGGCGCGGCGCCAGTAATGTTAAGTGATGAAAAACTGCGATTCGGGAAGGTGTCCGGAGCGGCAAGCAAGGTCCGGAAGCGTGAACTAACCTCGATCCCCCATTCAAAACTCGGCCATTCCGCCGCCTGTTTTGGAAACGCCAGGGCAAAGCTCTGCACACCCAAAGGATAGAGTTCGCGTTTCTCCCAGCGGGACGCTCCCAACGGCCTGGCCCGCACCCGGACGGTCGCATCGGCAACATTCAGTCCCAGGACGATCACCCGGTCCGGAAGGACCAGAATCCGCGGCTCGACCGTGATTTCTGCGGGTGCTTGCGTCAATTCGGCAACCTTCTCTGGCGGAAGGTCGAGCCGTGCCCGTATGTCTGCCCAGGCCCGTCCGTTCATGGACGCCAGCACGCCAAGCTGGCCTTTGGTCGTCATCCCGCGCCCCTGAGCGTACATGGCATCCGCGAGCTTGGATTTGCGCAGGGTGGCCAGCGCGGCCTCGACATTCTGCTCGTTCAGGTTTTTCGCAAATTCACCCCCGGGCCCCAGGACGCCCGCCGCATGATCGTACGCCAGAACCGCAGCGATCTGCGAAAGCTCCACTTGAAGCCGTGCTGCCCGATCCGGCCGAATGGGGTCGCCCAGGAGCACCCCTTTGATCGCATCGGTCATGCTGAAAGCCAGCGTGGGGACGATTTCTCTGGCTGCCTCCGGTATCGGAACCAGACCGGTGATTTCTTTGACCACTTCCCGGAAAAATGCGCGGTCCTCACCGAGCGCGTTACGCACTTCCAGAGCTATCTGTGCGAGCTGAGCGCGCTTATCCTCATCGCCTGCCGACCATGTGAAAGGGCCGCCCTCAGTCTGCCCCGCACCGCCCACATAGCGGTAGCCCAGCTCCTGCAACTGCATCAGGGCCGGCGCGAACGTCGCTCCGAGCTTGTCGCCGAACAAGTGTTTTGCGCGGGTCTCCATGAACGCCTCTGGCGTGAGTTCGGGATCCCATGCGAACCGGGCTGCGAAGCCCATGGCCTCTTCCACAGACCGGGTGCGCCAATGCGCGCCGATCAATCCTTCGCATCCCTTGCTGCGGGCGTCACGGCAGGCGCCTGCCGTGTCATACAGATTGGGTTGCGGCATCCAGAGATCCCCGGCAAATTCATGCCAGATCACCGGCCAGCACGCCCGTTCGGATGACAGTTGGTCGTAGACGCTGCTGACGTTTGAAGACGTCCACTGGTTGTCGAGTGCGGAAAGCACCACCCCCGCGGGAAGCAGCGCGTTCAGGGCCGGATAAAAATCCGTGCACCGAAGCCACGCGTCGCCACCCCAGCCGCTCACCACAAGGCGGATATCCGGTCGCAATGCGTCCAGAATTTGCCGGCCGTACAGGGCGAACAAGGCCATCCGGACGGCCTCGGCCCGTTGCCGCGCGTCCATGCTGTCGCCAAAGACATCGTCCCAGCGCTGCGCATACGACGCCCACGCAGAGCGCGGAGCGGGCTCGTCGCCAGGGTACAAAGCCTGGCCTTCCGGCTGCCACAGCCACAGGCTGGTCAAGTCCGGGTAGTCGGCCAGGATGGAACGCAGGCGCGCTTCGAAACGGTCGCTTACGGCGAGATCCATGATGTCGCCGCGTACCTCAATCCCAAGTCCCACGTCCAATCCCC
>DAOSJS010000487.1:0-2636 GCA_035367355.1 Candidatus Hydrogenedentota bacterium | reverse complement strand
GGCTCCAAATGCAGACGTCTCGCCGAAAATGCAGCTCGACGGCTTCACCTCGGGGAGCATCTCGGCGGGCACGTCGAGATGGCGAAGGAGTTCGTCGTCCCAGCGCTGCTCAACAATGTTGTACAGGAGCGTTCGGGAGGCGTTGCTGGGGTCGGTAGCGTGGCGGCCGGTAAGCCGGTAGAGCAGCCAGGTATCGACGGTGCCGAAACAAAGCTCGCCTTTGGCAGCCCGCGCGCGCGCGCCGGGGATATGGTCCAGCAGCCATTTGATTTTCGTGCCGGAGAAGTAGGCGTCGAGCACAAGGCCGGTGCGCTCGCGGAATGTGCCGCTGAGACCCGCGGCGTCGAGCTGCTCACAGAGGTCCGCGGTGCGCCGGCATTGCCACACGATCGCGTTGTGGATGGGTTCTCCCGTGTTCCGATCCCACACGACGGCGGTTTCCCGCTGGTTGGTGATGCCGATGGCCGCGACGTCGGCGGGCGGGATTCCGGCCTCATGCAGGACTCTTTTCGCGGTGGCGCACTGCGTGCGCAGGATGGCTTCGGGGTCGTGCTCGACCCATCCGGGCTGGGGATAGATCTGCGGGAATTCCTCGTTGCATGAAGCGTGGATGGCGCCTTCGCGGTCGAACAGTATGGCCCGCGACGACGTGGTGCCCTGGTCCAGCGCAAGAATAAAATCTTTGGCCATGGTTCCCCCTGGCTTGCCTGCAACATCCGGTGTTTTATTGGGATACGAAGCGCATTTCTCCGTATTTTTCGTAGGAATGGAACCCGTGCGGCGCATCTCCCGGGAACGATTTGAGCAGGAGCGGGTCTTGAAACAGTTTGGAGTAGTCGTAGCGGAAGGCGCCGAATGTCCATTCCGTGCCGATGGCCGGTTTTCCCGCCTCGCGGAAGGCCGCCCAGGGGATCGCGATCTCCACGATGTAGCCCTGGTCGTCGTCCCGGTGGTTGTTATCGGTGCCGTTGATGGTGGTGGCGATGCGAGCGCCCGAATCCCAGGTTTTGAACCGGTTCGCCCCGCCCGCGCCGCGGCTCGGGTAGCAGGCGTCAAACAGGGCCCCGTTGGGCGCCATCACGAATTCATAGTAGAACGTCTGGTCGCGGAACGGCTTCACAAAAAACTCGACTACGTCGCCGTTCCACAGCGAATCGTCGGGTTGATCGGAAAACGACCAGATGTCCTCGTCCTCGCACTCATAAGCGAGGTAGAGGTACTCGCTGTCCCACAGCATCCGCAGGACCGTCGGGGACGCGAAGGAACCGTTGGCCGGACGGAAGACGAAGAAGCGGTTGAACACGCTGGCCCGCTGCCAGGCGGGTTCGTCAAGACGGCCATCGATGGTGAGGGGTTCGTCGATCTGCCGGACGAGGTAGACGCCCGGCGGCGGCGTGGACAACGGTGTGAGCGATTGACACGTGATGCCGGTAACGGCGATCGCGATCGCCGACAGGATGATCAGGCTGCGTGGCATGGCATTTCTCCCCGGATACTTCGCGGGCTGGTTTCCTGGCGGCCCTTATCATAGCGTTCCCGGGCCTGTGCGTCATCCCGGCCGTGGTACCAGTGCAGGCTTGGGGTTGGGACGCGTCCCGGAGCGCCAGGGCGCTTGCCGCAACCGACGTTTTGCGGGAGACAATTGAGGTCGCGGCGCACCGAATTTCGCTCTCGAATTGCCTTTTTGGCCATGTCTTTGATAATATTACCAGTAGAGCATCGGAAATTCCCCGCTGGGATTCCCCAGGGGGGTTTGTTTTTGTCTGCCAGGGTGAACCGCTTGACGTCTACAGAAGTTGAGGAAAGCAGACCATTACACCGCTGGCTGAGCGAGCTGGCCGCCGGCGCGTTTCATCCGTCGTTGCCCGCTCTTCTGGGCGCACTGCTGGTTGCCGCGGTTCTTTTCTTGTCCTGCATCACCCTGCTCACGCAAGATCTGCTGGCCGAAGCGAATTGCGGCTATTTCATGGTGGATTGGAAAGACGACTACGCCTATCTGACGTGTACGGTGTTGCAGGAGGCGCGAGACAATTCCCCGGAGCCGGTGATAGCGCTGATCGGGGCATCCGCGCTGCGGGAATCCATCGCGGGCGCGGATGACCTTGCCGGCCTGATGAAAGAGGAGCTCGGCCGGAAGGTCCGCGTGGTTCCCCTGACCGCCGCGGGTCTCACGCATTGGGAAGCCGCGGCCATTGCCGATCTCGTGGCCGGCCACATGCAGGGGGTGGTGATCCTGGGAGTGTCGCCGGGGAAAATGGCGCTGCCGCGCGGATTTTTCGAGGATCTGGTGCGGCAGCCGCGGCTGGCCCTGGATTCCAGCGCGTTTGACGAGGAAGCGGATCTGGCGGGTATCGCACTGCCACGGCGCACAGGGAACTTCTTTCTGGATCACCACGGGTTCTTTTCAGCCCGGCCTTCGGCTGTGCTCAATCTGGTGACCGGCCCGGTAGTTCCTGACCTGCACCAGGCCCGGACCTGGAGGATCCTCTCCGAAGACGAATGGGCGAATGCCGAAGCGTCGCTGCGCCGGCGAATCGGGGGGTACACCGAAAACGGCCCGCGCAACTTCGAGGTGATGGGGCGCACGATCGCACGCCTGCGGGATGCGGGCGGCTTCCAGGTCGTGCTGCTGGAGT
>DAOSJS010000486.1:0-2638 GCA_035367355.1 Candidatus Hydrogenedentota bacterium | reverse complement strand
TATTGACTCGGTAGCCGTTCCATTCAACAGTGCAATGCTTGGCCCGGATGGTGATGCCGCGTTCGCGTTCGAGCTCATTGCTGTCCATGACGCGCTCGGCTACCTGGGCGTTTTCGCGAAAAACCCGGGCTGCACGGAAGATGCTGTCGATCAGGGTGGTTTTCCCGTGATCGATATGGGCAATGATGGCCACGTTTCTGATTTTGTGGACACTGGTCATGCGCCTGGGTTCCTTGCTGGTTTCAGACTATCCGGCCGGTCAGCCGCGCTGTAAGAAGAAAGGCGGCGGAGTGTAACTCATGTTCCGGCCTCCACACAAATTCACGATCTGCTGGATGTGCCGGGCGGATTACCGGACCGCCATCAGGCGCCGGCCACGGCGGGCGTTTCGGAAGCCTTTCCGTTTATTCTTGAGCGTGCCGTGATTATCGCCATTGAACAGCGACACCACGGGGACGGCCCCTTCCCATTCCTCGCGGGGGAGGTTCCTGCCGAGCGCGGTTTCGATCTCGTTGAGGGCGAGAAATTCGTCGGGACAGACGAATGTGATGGCGTCGCCAGAGGCGTTGGCGCGCGCGGTACGTCCGATCCGATGAATGTAGTCCTCCGGGTTATTGGGAATGTCAAAATTGACCACGTGGCTGATGCCTTCGACATCCAGCCCACGGGCGGCCACATCGGTCGCCACAAGAACCTTATATCGTCCTTTGCGGAATCCTTCGATGGCCTGATCGCGCTGGCTCTGGGTGCGGCCGCCGTGGATGGCTTTTGCCTTGAACCCTGCTTTCTGGAGTGCGCGCGCGGTGCGGTCGGTACGGTGTTTGGTCCGGAGGAATACCAGGGCCGAATCCACCCCGGGCTCACTGAGGAGCTTGGAGAGGAGTCCGAGCTTGCGGCCATGCTCCACGGTGTAGATGCCCTGGCGGATGGCTGCTGCGGGCGTAGCGGCGGCACCTACGCTGATCCGGGCGGGCTGGTGCAACATCTCGGCAGCCAGGCGCTCGATCGATTTGGGGAAGGTTGCCGAAAACATGAGCGTCTGGCGTTCCCTGGGCAGGCCGCCGAGGATGCGCTGGATGTCGGGCAGGAAGCCCATATCGAGCATCCGGTCCGCCTCGTCCAGGACGAGCACGGCGAGGTGTTCAAAATTGGTGTTCTTACGGCCCATATGATCCAGCAGGCGTCCCGGCGTGGCCACGATAACCGGGCATTTCTGGCGAAGGGCTCTGGTTTGGGCATCAAATCCGACGCCGCCGAAAATACAGGCTGTACGCAGGCCCATGGCTCGAGCCAGGGGATCGAGCACGGCGTGCACCTGCTGGGCCAGCTCGCGGGTGGGGGTGAGCACGAGCATGCCCGCCTTACCGCTTGGGTCGTTCGCGAGACGGGCCAATGACGGCAACGCGAACGCGAGCGTCTTGCCGGTACCGGTTTGTGCGATGCCGACCAGGTCGCGCCCTTCGAGCGCGATGGGGATCGCCTGGGCCTGCACCGGCGTGGGTTCGTTGATGTGCTGGCTCTTCAAAATGCGAAGGCAGCGGGGGTCAATGTTCAGTTCTTCAAAATTCACTGTGATCTTCCTTCTTCCCTGCCGGTCAGTACCGTTCGAGGGAGTATTCTGCTTTTTCAGCACCGGCAAAGCAGGAAGCATCACGCATGTGGGTCCGACTCTGAGGTGAGCAAAGTGTAGGAGCGAGCGTCGACGTTAAACACACCACTACAATTAAGCAGGTCTTACATTGAAGCAAAGTATACACCATAGCGCGGCGAGATGCAAAATGGCCGCTGTCAAGACACTGAAACAACGCAGATCCGAGACTGTCAGGCGCGCAGGAAGCCCCAAGGTGATGTTTGCCCGGAGCGGGCGCACCGGCGTCTGTAAAGCAAGCAAGCGAAGCGCTGAGCCGGCGCCCGGCGCCTCACGCGTAGACGGTTTCGGCCAGGGCGCCGGCGGCCTGGTAACGGCTCTGGGCGGCCTCGATGATGAGCTGGAGCAGCTCGGGGTAGCCCAGGCCGGCGAATCCCGCCATGAAGTTGAGTTTGCCGTCCCAGCACCAGCCGGGGTTGGGGTTGACTTCGAGCAGCTTGATGCGGCCCTGTGCGTCGGCGCGGAAATCGAACCGGGCGTAGTCGCGGCACTCGAGGCGCTCGAACAGGGCGAGGGAATAGTCGTTCAGGGCACGTTTGACGGTTTCGCTTATGCGGGCCTCGTGATAACGGATCTCGTTCCAGTAGGGCGAGTCGGGGTGCCATTTGGACTCGTAGCCGAGAATGGGCGGCAATCCCTGGGGCAGGCCGCTGTAATCAACCTCGAGCATGGGCAGCACGGTGACGTCGAGGCCGGGGTTGCCGATGACGCCGACGCTGTATTCGGTCCCCGTAAGAAATTCCTGAACCAGCACTGGGCGCCGTGGAAAGTCGCGGCGCAGGCTTTCGAGGTAGTCGATCAGTTCTTCCTTGGTGTGCACGACGGCGTCTTTCGTGATGCCCTGGCTGCTGTCGCCGAAGTTTGGTTTGAGGAGCGCGGGAAACAGCGACGGCAGGGTCGCGGCCTGGTCGTCGGGGCCGGAATAGGTCTCGAGGGGCACGGGTATGTTGAGGGACTGAGCGATCGAGCGCACGAGGGCCTTGTTGTAGC
>DAOSJS010000485.1:0-2644 GCA_035367355.1 Candidatus Hydrogenedentota bacterium | reverse complement strand
GTGCGAGACCTTGACCACTGTGCCCGTCGTGGAAGCCGTACCCACCCCTGTTGCACCGCCGGAGCTTCCATCTCAGGCACCGCCGCCCGTCTCTGGGCTATCTGACCCTGCGCCATTGATCCAATCCCAGCCCCTGCGGGTGGCGGTGCGCGGCGCCGTGCGAGTTCCCGGCCTGTACCGGTTTGATTCCGGTAACGAGCCGCGGGTGCAGGATCTGCTGGATGCCGCGGGCGGGCTCGAAGAATACGCGGACATCTCCGACATCAATGTGGCGGCCCGCCTCCTCGACGGCAGCACCCTTACTGTACCGGGCCAACCTCCTTTGCTTGATGCACACGGCACGATCCGCGCGCCGCGCATGCCCGCCTGTCCGCCGCCCAATCCGCCCCAATACACGCTGTCAGGATGGCAGCCGGACGCTCCTTCGCCTGTGCGACACTCAGGCGGCCCCGGCGTGGAAAGCAGCGTTTCAGGAACGTCGGCGAGAGACGGCCTGCTCGACCTGAACTCAGCCACACAGGCTCAATTGGAATCACTTCCCGGCATCGGGCCGGTATTGGCCTCGCGCATCATCGAATACCGAAGCCAAACGCCCTTTCGAAGTGTCGAAGAGCTTAAAAATATCAATGGCATTGGCGATAAGCGCCTGGCCGATGTCTCCCCCTACGTTGCGGTCCGCTGACGATCCGTCACGCGCTTGAGTCCCTCCCGCCTTTGCGATAGGCTTTTATCGTTCCCGATCTGAACCGCACCATGCGCGGTTTTCGGATCTCTCAATGCGGTTTCCACGACATTTCCATCGAATGGAGGCGGATTACTATGGTTATCGGTCTGGAGCGGATAATCGTATTCCTGGTCCTGTTCGCAGCGTCGACAGCGGCCCTGGCCGCAAGCGACTATCCCATTCAACCTGTGCCGTTCACGCGGGTGAAAATAGACGACCCGTTCTGGTCGCCACGGCAGACGACGTGCCTGGACGTGACCATCCCCTACTGTTTTCAAAAATGCGAGGAAACGCACCGGATAGACAATTTCGCCGTGGCTGCGGGGATGAAAGACGGGACGTTCGAGGGAATTTTCTTCAATGACTCCGATGTGGTGAAAGTTGTGGAAGGCGCGGCCTATGCCCTCGCACTCCGCAGTGACCCGAAGCTGGACGCCTATCTCGACGATCTGATCGCGAAAATCGCGGGCGCCCAGGAACCGGACGGCTATCTCTACACTTGCCGCACCATCGATCCTGAGAATCCGCCCCAGGGCGCCGGTCAAACCCGCTGGTCAAACCTCAAGGTAAGCCACGAACTCTACAATATCGGTCACATGTACGAGGCCGCGGTGGCACACCATCAGGCCACCGGCAAAGCTTCGCTGCTCGAGGTGGCCCGAAAATCCGCAGACCTGGTCGATCGCGTGTTCGGGCCGGACGGCATTCGCAATGTGCCCGGGCATGAGGAAATCGAGATCGGCCTGTGCCGCCTCTACCGGGAAACCGGAGATGAACGCTACCTTCAATTGGCCCGCTTTTTCGTCGATGAACGAGGCCAGGAAAACGGCCGGACCCGGTTTGGCGAGTACTTTCAGGATCACCTGCCCATACTCGAGCAGACCGAGGCCGTGGGCCATTCTGTAAGGGCTGGCTATTTCTACAGCGGCACGGCCGATGTCGCAGCGCTGACAGGTGAATCGGCCTACCTGGCCCCGCTTGACCGCATCTGGAACGACGCGGTCTCGCGAAAAATGTATATCACAGGCGGGACCGCCGCCCAGCGGCAGGGCGAGGCGTTTGGACCGGCCTATTTCCTCCCCAATAAGGAAGCCTATAATGAGACCTGCGCCGCCATCGCCAATATTTTCTGGAACCACCGCATGTTTCTGCTGCACGGGCACGCGCAATACATCGACGTGCTTGAACGCACGCTGTACAACGGCTTTCTCGTCGGCGTCTCGCTCGACGGTGACACATTTTTCTACCCCAATCCGCTGGAAAGCGACGGCGTTTACGGATTCAATCACGGTTCCACGTCGCGCTCCCCCTGGTTCAGTACCTCGTGTTGCCCGGTCAATGTCGCCCGCTTTGTGCCGTCGCTGGCTAATTACATCTACGGGCAGCGCGGCCGGGAGGTATTTTTGAATCTCTTCATCGCAGACTCCGCCGAACTGACGGTTGCCGGGGTGCCCGTGACTTTAACGCAGCAGGGTCGTTACCCGTGGGACGGCGCCATTGAAATCGCTGTTGAACCGGACTCGCCCGTGGAATTCACGCTGAACGTGCGCATTCCCGGCTGGGCACGTGAAGAACCGCTCCCCAGCGATCTGTACCGCTATCAGACGCCCAGCTCCGCACGCTGCGAACTCAGCGTCAACAGCGAGCCACAGCGGCTGGAACTTGTCAACGGGTACGTACCCGTGACGCGCTCGTGGAAGAAAGGCGACACCCTCAGCCTGCGCCTTCCGATGCCGATCCGTCGGGTTCTGGCACATGAAAAGGTTGAGGCGGACCGCGGACGCGTAGCGATTGAACGCGGACCGATCGTGTACTGCGCGGAAGGCGTCGTCGGGCAAGACCAGGTTTCGTGCCTGGCCGCCGTTATCGCCGCGGAGCACCGGGCCTCCCTGCTCGATGGCGTCACCATCCTCAAAGGCA
>DAOSJS010000484.1:0-2648 GCA_035367355.1 Candidatus Hydrogenedentota bacterium | reverse complement strand
ATGGCGCGACGATATACGCCCCGGTAAGATTAGCAAATGGCTTGACAGGACCGGCCGGGAGGCCGGGCAGGGTCGACTGCGAAAATCACGGAGCGGCGTTACCCGCCGGCACAGGCGGGGCAACAGTCTTCCGCCAGAGGCTACTCGCTGGTAAAGCGGTAAATGTGCACGTCAAATGCGCTCCAGTCGTCCGTAATTCCGCCATCCGTGATATCCAGGCTGCGGTTTTCATTCAGGACGGTGCAGGTCTTCCAGTGGCCAAAGCCGCCCAGGGTTGCGCGGCATGGATACCGGTAGGCATTGCATGTAAACACGTAGAGGGCGCCGTCGTTTTCTTTCGCGAGCCATTGCACGCCATCGTCCACCGAATGGCCGATCTCGTGATAATCGACGGAGGGTGTGAACGCGGCGTTGCGCTGCGACAGGGCGGGCGCCAGGTCGGCGATTTCGCGCGTCACGCGCGTGATGCCTGTCCAGGCATCAGACGGCTGCGGCATGGTGTAGCTGCCCCAGTAGATGATGCCGTTGGCGCCCTTGATGAGTGATTGAAACGCCATGAAGCGGCTTTCTTCCCAGGTGGGATAGAGGACCTTGCTTTCGTCGCGTTCTTTTTCGTCGCGCAGAGCCTCCCAGGCGAAGGCCTGCAGGACCATCAACAAGGGCCGGTTTGGCCCGGTAACGCGGCGCATCTTGTCTACGTAATCGCCCACCTGGCTGAGGGTCTGGTTGTTGAGATCGCCCTGGTGGCCGTCTTCAAAGAGGGCGTACATGGGGCGAAGTCCGCCGGGATTGACGGGGTAGATGTCGCAGGCGACGATATCGGTGCCGGCGTTGTAGGCCTGCATGGTCTTGATCAGGTTGGTGGGGGCGTGGTTCATATAGAGGAGATGATTCGGGTCGGCGGCCTTGATCAGCGGATACGCCTCAGCGAACGGCTGCGGGGGGATTCGTGCCCCGGCTTCATTCCAGATCCACGCAGGCTCGTCCACGCTCTCGATAAACGCCAGCGCGGGATGCTCTTTGATCGCGTTCACGGCGTCGAGCAGTTTTGTTGTGCTGGCCTCGCGGTTCTCCAGGTCGACGGTGCCGACGCTGGTCCAGGTCATGAGGCCGGCCGCGAGCGCCTTGTCCATTTCTTCCTGTTTGCTGCCGGTTCGCACGAGATTGAAGCCGGCTTCAGCCATATCGGCATAGGGCCGGTCGGATTGAGCGGGATAATACGAGCCGATGATCACCGTGCGCCGGCCGTTTACCGTGATCATGCCGTCGTCGTCAAACTGAACGGACAAGGGCGCCGCCGTGGCGGTTCCGGCGCAGCACATCAAAATCAGGCTGGTTGTTGCAAGCGGTCTCATGAGATTTCTCCTCCCTGTCCCTTCAGAAGCGGAAGACACTGTTTGAACTCGGGCGTGCCGGCTCTCTCGAGGATTTCGAAGATGGCCATTTCCGCCGTCACGAGCTGGCAGGCGCTGTCTACAATACGGTTGAGGGCGGCGTCATGCTGCTGCGTCTTTCGTGCGCCAACGGCATCGGCCACTACCCAGACTTCGAATCCGCGCTCGACGGCTCCCAGGGCGGTCTGGAGAACGCAGATATGGGTCTCGACTCCTGTGATAAGCAGGCTGGTGCGGCCCGTTTCCTGAAGGGCCGCCACGAACGAAGGTTCCGCCATGCAGCCGAAGGCCAGTTTTTCGATGGGCTGGAACCCCGTGAGCTCTCCGGCGAGCTCTGGAATGGTTGGGCCGAGCCCCGCCGGATACTGCTCCGTCCACAGGACAGGCAGCCCCAGGATCCTGGCAAACCGGATAAGGCGGATGGTCTCTTTCACAATACCGGGAGCTGCAGGAATCCTGGACATCAGTGATTCCTGCAAGTCTATGACCACCAGGGCTACCGAAGCACGGTTCAACATTCAGACCTGCCTTTTCGGTTGTGCAATCTGAGGCGGCGGCACGTGGGCCGTGCCGTTTTGTCTTCTGCGAACATGGCCGCCGTGAAGAGCCGCTCACGCGCGCGGCAATTATAGCCAAACTCTGCTCCCCGGAGACAACCCGGGCGGCATGAAGAAACCCGTGAATGCAGTTCGGGCGCCCTGAGATGTCCTGGGCGCCCGGAAACAAGAGCGGATTGAAAGCAAGAAGGCTATTTGCGGCCGCGGTTGCGGCGCTTCCGTTCGCGAAGTGCGTTCGCTTTGTAAAACAGGGCCGGTTCGATAATGGCATCGTGCAGTCCCTGCGTTTCGACATCGCCGTAGCTGACACGGCCGCGGTACGTACGGTTCGACAGGATAATCGAGATGGCCTGCCGCGACCAGCTGTTGCCTTTGCGTGTGCTGATGCCTTTGGAAAGAAGGTATTCGACGACCTTGCCGGTACTGCGCGTATTAAGATATTCCCGGAAGATGAGGCGCACGACCTCGGCTTCCGCGTCATCGACCTCGAGTGGGTTTTCTCCCTCTCTGCCGCGCCGGTAACCGTAGGGTGCCGGGCCCGTGCCATAACGGCCCTGCTGCACCGCATTGAGTTGGCCGCGCTTGACCTTCGCGCCGTGGGTCAGCCGTTCGCCATGGCGCGTGCGCTGCTCTGAATCCGCGGCCGGTGAGGTGCCGACGCCCGTTGCATGCGATGACGATGACGATAATGCCTGCG
>DAOSJS010000483.1:0-2679 GCA_035367355.1 Candidatus Hydrogenedentota bacterium | reverse complement strand
AAGGCGCTGGACGTTCAGACGCGGGAAATGCGCCGAATGATCGCCGATATTATTGCAGAGGCGGCCGAAAAAGGAACGTCGCCGGACCTGGATCAACTCAAGGATACGCTCAAAGGGGCGTTGGCGCAGATGGAGCAATGGCGCGGCTTCTATGCTCCGCGTATCCGCGAAACGGGCGATTGGAAGGTGCTGGCCTATAAGGGCGATAAAAACAATAAAGAATGGTATCGCGATCATCGAGGCTCTGAATTGGCGGCGCGGAGATTGGCGAAAAACCTGGAGCGCGACGGCTGGAAGGTTTACGACATTGGCCGCGTCGAGAAGCTGCCCGAGGACGTTTACCAGGACACGAACGCGCTCGCGACGGCAAAGCTGATTGATGCCGCGCTGGACCGCCTCGAAAACAAAGAAGGGTTTGGGCCGATACTCACAGCGCAGTTTAACCGCGACTTGCTGGCTGCCGTGGCGGACGAAATCCGCGCTCGCGGCTTCCGCTCTCACATGATGCACCGGCAAGAGGGCCGAGTCGTTAAAGGCTATATTGAGGACCCTATCCGCCGGAACGTCCTTTACATGAATCAAATCGCAAGCGGCACGGCGAAGGCCCGCGTTGCCCGCATGGCAATGGCCGAGCTGCTGGGCGAGAAGGTAAAGGGCAAGCTCGTCGGCGGCATCGATCCGGCCAAGGAGCCGAAAGAATACGAGGTCGCGACGGCGTATATCCGTGAACAACTTCGCAATCTGGACGCATCGGACCGCGTTATCGGTATCGCAAAGTCTATTGCGACGTTCAAATTCCTGGGCTTCAATCTCCGTTCCTTGGCCGTGAACATGACGGCAATCGTCACGACGGCGCCGGCATCGATCCATCAATATGCGATGGGCGGCACCGGCTCGATGTATCGCGTCTATGACGCCATTGGAAGGGCAGGCAAGGATTATGCGGCCGTGCTCGCAGGCAAGAAGTTGGCAAATGCAGGCGAGCAGACATTTCTCGATGATGTCCATAAAAAGGGCTGGGATGACGCGCAATATACCAGGGACGCCCTCGGCACGATGGAGAAGACGCATTCTCGCGTGTGGGCGACCATGATGGATGCATCCATGTATCTATTTGGGAAGTCGGAGCAATGGAACAGAGGGACGACCATGCTCGCGGCTTACCGCCTGGCCCGTAAGCGTGGGCTAGATCATGCGGCAGCCGCAGAGGCCGCGAAAGAATCGTCTGACCGGGCTCATGGCGTTTACGGACGCGCGACCCTGCCGATGTGGGCGCAGGGGCAGAATCCGGCGGCCAAAATCGGGCAGATGATGTATATCTATTCGAAGTTCTCGCACAACTATCTGCAAATGCTTTACGACCTGGGCTTTAAAAAGCATAATGTCAAGGCGGCGATGTTCGCGTTTCTGTCGCCGATCGTTGTCGCTGGAGGCGCAGCGCTGCCGTTCAAGGACACGATATTTGCGGTTGCCGGGTTCGTTTTGCGGTCGTTGTTCGGAGAAGATCGGGATCCGGAAAAGTGGGTATGGGATACGATCCGGGAACACCTGGGCGACACGGCCGAGAGAGTTGGTCGGCATGGCCTGACCGGTGCCGCCGGAGTGGATATTTCCGGATCGCTTTCTATCGGCGTGGGTATTCCTCGCAATATGCTGGAGTTGACCGGGGCGATTGGTGGCGTTGCCGATTCGGTGATGACCGGCGGCAAGGCGCTTATGCGCGGTCAATACAGCAAAGCGGTTGAAAGTGTTTTACCGACGGGCCTCGCAAACCCGATCCGGGCGACACGGGAAGCGAGAGAAGGTGTCTCTACGAGGGCGAATAATCGGGTATGGGACGAGCGCGGCCGCCCGCTCCAACCGTCGGCCGGTGAAACAGCGGCGCGGGCTGCGGGGTTCAGGTCCACCAGGCAAGCCGTGCTGGCGGAACGCACCTGGGAAGGGAAGCGCCAATCTTCCCATTATGCCGAGCTGCGACAATCAATCTACCAGCGTTATCGGGCCTGGCTGCTTGGAAAGCAGGACAAGGAAGAGCATAAAAAGATCGTCAAGGCGGTCCGGGAGTATAACGAGAAGGTTAAGGATTTGAAGGACGGCGAGGCGCCGAAAATTACTTTCGCATCAATGAGAGGGCAGGTGAGCCGGATGCAGAAGGCGCCGAAGGCGATCCGGGCGAATCTGGTGAATTAGGTAAGACGAGTTGCACTCAATCCATGCCTTTGCCTTTGCGTAAAAATCTTTCTTGATCTCAAACCCGAACGCCTTACGGTTACATTCAATCGCGGCGACAAGCGTTGATCCACTTCCGGCGACGGGGTCAATCACAACATCCCCCTCATCGGTAAAAATCTGAATCAGTGCTTTAAGAAGGCTAACCGGCTTTTGTGTTGGGTGAATTTTTTCATTGTTTGTGTCTTTTACCCAATCCATCACATTTTGGGTACGGGATAGTGTCCGTGTCACGACAAGCCGCGATAACTTTGGCGAGGCAAACTTTACCCCCGTAAGGGGAGACTGAGGGCGTAAGCCCTTAAACAAGCAAAAGGAGGAAGCCGGTGTGAACGGTGTTTTGGTGGTAAGCAGCATAATTCAGCGGGCTATTGCGGCGGAAGAGATTGGGCCGCTTTTTGTTCGCGCTCCTTTCTCCGTTGATAAGTTCCGAAGAAAAAAACGCCAAGG
>DAOSJS010000482.1:0-2710 GCA_035367355.1 Candidatus Hydrogenedentota bacterium | reverse complement strand
CTGGTTTCCGTGAACGTCTTTGTAGACCTTGTCCGCGTAGGGTTTCACATAGTTCTTGCAGACGGCCTGGATTTCCTCTTCAAAGCCCGACGGGCTGGGCGTGGTCACGAGGGTCTTAAGAAACGCGAGCGATTCTTTGCGCATGGATTTGGATCTCCGTTATGCAGACTGCAGTTTCAGCGGCCGCAGAATACCAGAAGCTCAGCGGGATCCGCACCGTGAAGGCGGAAGGCGCCGGCGATGGCGGGCAGTTTCCGTCAGGCGCCGGCGACGTCCATGGCGATCTCGGCCCAGGCGTCGAGGCGCTCGGGCTCGTAGCGGAGCGTGCTCAGATCTTTGAGGATAAACTCGAGCGGGCAGCCGTGGCGTTCGCAAACGTCGCGCGTTTCAGTGAGATGGGCGCGCACGCGGGCCGGGTCGAATGTTGTATCCGCAAGCAGGGCGGGATTGGGTTTCCGTGAATAGACGAATTCGCCCTGGAGCGCTTCCGCGCCACGCTCTTCATCGACCCAGGGGCTCATGGACACCTTGCGGACGTTGGGGATCATCCGCACCTCATTCATTTTGCCATCGAGCGGGTCGCAGCATCCATAATAGACCAGGCCGAACCGCGCACAGATTGGCGCCAGGTAATCGACCTCAAATTCCTTGAACATCGGAGGAGAAACGGTCGAAAACATCTGCGCCAGGCCGAACATCCACAGATCTTTCGTGCGCGGCTTTTCGGGGTCATATCCGGGCGCAGGCAGCTCATCGCTGTACGCGCCGGTGCAATGGATCAGGCTCTGCGGTTCGCACAGCAGCCCCTGCGTCTCCAGCTGGTCGAGCATGGCCAGATACCCCTCCATCATCCGGCGCACCAGCCGGTGCATGAACTCGGGCCGTTCCACGAGCGCGAACAGGGCATTTTCGACGCCCATCCACGTGCTGATGGGGTCCCAGTAGGAGAGATACGGGTCAACGCCCCAGGGACGCACCTCGAGCAGGCCGTCAAACAGCTCGTGGGCAACGCCCAGCCGGCGCGCGGTCTCCTCCGTGTCGTGCACGAGGCGGGGCGTCTGGATCTTTTCGAGATCCTCTTCCGTCTGGAACTGGTTGATGTAGCGGTGGCCCACAATATCATTGGCCGGATCGGTGGCGACGGTGTCCTCCAGAACCTCGACGCCGAAACCGGAATTCTCAATCGCCTTGGGCACGCAAATGAATGGCTCCACCACCAGGTCGACGGGGAAATGGTCCCATTGGTACAGGCTGCGGCGCAGCGCGGTTTCATAGACTCGGCATTCGGGATCGGTGCAGCGAAGGGCCAGTTCCTCGCACTGGATCTCGTTCCAGGCCACCTGATCCACCATCACCATGGGCCGGACCGGGTCAAGCGCGTTCAACCTGCGCCACAACGCGCGTTTCTCTTCCTGCACTGGCAGTGCGGCGATCCCGGCCACCCGGCCCGCCAACTCTCGAATCACGGCCCTGTCGGTCTTGTTCAGCATATGCATGCTCCTCTGCGCACAGCGCGCTGAGCATACCACAGCCCCCCTGATTTCAGCGCTACGATGATCTCCGCAATCCGCCTTTTCCCGCCACTGGCGGCTGCATGCCCGGACGGTCCCTCTGCGTTTTGATTTTACCGCGTTTCGCGATATGCTCAACTGAAACTCATTTGTCAGGGAGGTTGCAGAAATGATGCTGGTACTGTTTTCGTTGTTGGGCATGAGCGTTGAAGCGCCGGGAACCGTCTGGCTGGATGCCTATGAGCTGCAGGGCGGGACCGTGACCCTGCCAAGCGCGGCAACGTACTCTGTGTGGCTGTGGGCCAGCGGAGGAGGCGCGGCTCAGGTGACCCTGGGCGGTGAAGCGTTTCAGGCGCTGGAAAACGCGTCCAGCAAAGGCTCCTTCCATTGGGTGAAGGCCGGCGAGGCCGAGTTGCCCGCGGGTCCGGTCGAAATTGCGCTGGAAGGCAATATCGCTTCCGTAGCGCTGAGCTCGGATGCCGGCTTCCATCCGGAGAAAGCCCAGCCCTGCATGCGCGTGTTCGACCAGCCGGAAGTCCCATTGGATGGCCGCTACAACCTGCCTCGCGATACCGATGCCACGTTCTGCATGACGTCCTTTGCCTCGCGCGAGGACTGGGAAGCTTACGCGGCGGCCCTTCGACGCACGATCCTGGTGTCGTCGGCGCTGTGGCCGATGCCCGAACGGACGCCGCTCAACGTCCACATCGAGCCTGCCGCGGAACACGACGATTACCTCATCGAGAAGGTGTATTTCGAGTCGCGGCCGGGCGTACTGGTCACGGGCAACCTGTACCGGCCGAAAGGCGAAGGCCCGTTCCCCGGGGTGGCCTGCCCGCACGGCCACTGGAACGCCGGACGCCTGGGGCACGAACCCCTGGGCTCGGTTCCGGCGCGCTGCATCACCCTGGCCCGCATGGGCATGGTCGCGTTCAGCTACGACATGGTGGGCTATGTGGACAGTCTGCAGTTTCCCAATCACGGCTGGGAGGATCCCGTCCACAAGCTGTATGGACTGCACCCTTTCGCGTTTCAGTTGTGGAATTCGATGCGCGTCGTCGATTTTCTGGCTTCCCTGCCCTATGTGGATGCCGGCAACCTGGCCTGTACCGGCGCGTCCGGCGGCGGCACGCAGACCTTCGCCCTGCAGGCGGTCGAACCGCGCATCAAGGTGAGCGCGCCCGTAAACATGATCTCGC
>DAOSJS010000481.1:504-2720 GCA_035367355.1 Candidatus Hydrogenedentota bacterium | reverse complement strand
CCAACCCGTCTCTCCGGAGTCATTCTCCGGGGAGTCGAGTTTCTCATATGCGCCTGTTTTTAAAGGGTTTGCGCGCTTTCCACATCAAGCCGGACCCCTTCTCCACCTGCCCAATTCTCCGCTTTCTCCGCCCTTTTATTCTCTCTCCGGCCCCGGATTCTCCGATTATTTCGGACGAAGTCTGAATCGCGTCCGAAAGGCAAGTTTAGGGATTTCAATGTGTTGCGTATTCTCGATGCGAGCGCAGTTCGTGGATGCGCTGTTTGGTGTCTGGCCGATTTTTGCCGAGAGGCCATTTTGCGAACTGTAAGTCTGAATGCATGAGTGTGCGGAACCAACCTTGAAATTTAATACAGTGCAACCCCGCCTCAGACGTCGTCGGTCAGCTCGCGCGTCATTTCGACCATTGTCGGCCGGAATCCAGCATACTCGAACAGGCGCTGTGCGGAAGCGTTCTGTGCGGCCGTTGAGAGCACAACTCGGGGTGCACCACGCTCCTTGATCGCCACGAGTGTGGCGTCCAGCAGCATCCGCCCGAGGCCCTGCCTACGGTGGGCGGGGTCCACCACAAGATCGTGCAGCAATCCCGCCGGCCCGCGCAGCGTCAGGTAGTCGATTCCCTCGATGGCCGCATATGTGTAACCGAGCACGTCGCCACCGCGCGCGGCGACCAGGATGATGACGTCCGGCACCTTGAGTTGTCCCCCGAGGAATGCTGCGTAGGAGCGCTCAGTGCCGGGTGTGGCGGCCAGGAAGCGCTGCGGATCGAAGTCGTGGTGTAACCGGACGAGCAGTGCCCCCAGGCGACCAATAGCCGCCATGTCCGCGGGCGTCGCGGGGCGGATAGTTAACGGAGTATCGTGTGTCTGCATGCGCGTCGTGTCTCGATGGTTTTGAGCCACAGGGGGCGGAAGACCTCCGGACCTTTGCCACGGGGCCATCCTGTTCAAGAGCATTTTACATCTAAGCAGCAAACCTGGCTGAGTGTTTTTGTGTTCTCATTGCAGGCGCAGTTCGTACATCTCTCCATGTAGTGTCTGGCCGATTTCTGCACCGGAGGAAATTTTCGAGGGGAAAGTCTGCAAGGACATGTGTAATAGTTGTTTTGCCCCTTTCGGGAATTTTGGGAAATCATGAGCCTGCCTGCCGTGAGCAGGACCTGGCAAGTCCGTTGTTAGTTGTAGATCAATTTCTGATGCAGGATGGGCACAGGATGAATGCGCCGCGAGGTCTTTACGAACAGGTCATCGACCAGATGCTGGCTGGGCGAATTGCTCAGCTCGATTTGCAACGGACGACCGTGAGTAAAGAGCGCCTGGACCCTGGTGAAAGTCACGTGACCCTGGCTCAGCACCTGATGGGCATCATTCAAGCCGGGTTGCGCATGGTGAACGGGAAAGCCGCTTGGATCACCAACTAAAAATCTGCAACCGCATCATCGAGTTGCTCAATGAACAAACAGATGGACGTCTTGGTGAAAACTTAATCCTAGCCGAGGAATCAGAGCGCTTGCTTGCCATCCTCGATAATCCATTGCCCGCCATGCAACCACATTTGGAGCGGCCCGACACACCTCTGGCCATGGGTTGCCTGTTGACGGGCACGCGTCTGGACCCCAGTCTGGTATCGCAACTCCGCAAGGAACTCCTCTCAGCCGACCAAGTAGACATCCTTTGTTCTTTTATTAAGTGGAGCGGCATCCGTATTCTGGAGGAGCAGTTCAAGGAGTTCACCCAACGACCCTGCCGGCTTGAACGCCGGGCATGAGTTTGGGGGCCAACCAAGAACACCACCCTATTTGATTTCCTTCACCGTGAAATCATCAAACGCCCCCTGGGCATTGCATGTTTCCAGAGCCACCCGGCCGGCGCGCGGGCCATACCAGTCATCCAGGCTCAGCAGCGATTTGCCATCCAGGTAAAGCGTGAAACCGGAGGCCTTGCAGTCCACCCGCAGGGTATGCAGGCTGCCCGGCTCCACGGTCAGCGGGACGCGCTGAAGAACTTTGAATTTGCCTTCCGCGATCCAGCCGAACTCCAGCGCCTTGCCGCTCAGGCGCGCGGCGTAGCCGCTTTGGGACTGGGGCGCGTCGGCCCCGTTCACCCGCAACCGGATGCCCACGCTCCCCCCTGCGGGCGCCTCGCGCAGCAGCTTGACGCGCACCTGGACCGAGTAGTTGGCCCACTCGGGCTTGCCCGTCAGCAGCAGGCCGGCGC
>DAOSJS010000481.1:0-494 GCA_035367355.1 Candidatus Hydrogenedentota bacterium | reverse complement strand
GACGGTCATCGCCCCGCGCTCGGTCATCCACTGCGGCCGGGGCTGACCCTGAGCGGCGTCGGTGGCCGCCTGCCAAGCCGGTCGGCCGTCAGCCCCTTCGGGATAATTGGCGAAATCATCGGCGAACAGGACCGGCCCCTTGACCTCCGGCGCGCCGCCGGCGGCCCGCTCCTGAAGCTGGAGCTGCCAGCGGTTGACCGCGTCGCTGTAAAGCGCGTATTCGGGCGAGATCCAACTGATCGCGGGCCGGGTGGAAGTGGTCACGACATCGCTCATTTTGGGCAAGGCGGCCATCGCCGCGCGGATCTCCCGCTCCGGAACGCCCTTGGCAAAGAGCGCCCGGACTTTGGGGGCTTCCAGCCGGAAACTGGCATAGCGGGCGATCTGGTCAAGCTGGCTTTTCAGGTCGCCCACCAGGTCGTCCACCGTCGTGGTCAGCGGGATCGTCGGCAGCCAGGTCCGGTCGGCGAATGCCGCGTCCAGCTCCGCCAGCG
>DAOSJS010000480.1:0-2729 GCA_035367355.1 Candidatus Hydrogenedentota bacterium | reverse complement strand
CGCAAATGGCAGGACGATACCATCTCCGGTAAGATCTTAGATGGCGCGATTCGAGGTATTGACAATAGGATAAATTAAGATAAAATTGGGGTATACGGTTTTCATAACCCTGTTGATGCTGTTCCTATGGCACTCATTGGTAAAAAGAGCGGTAGGTTTTTTCGCAATGGCATTGCCGTTCTGCTGGTGGCGCTTTATGCCGTTGCGCTCGTGCATTTTTTCGTTCCTTTTCTTCACGCTCATCATGAACAAGACCCGTGTTGCGCCTTCTGTGCCCTCTTTCTGACGCCCGGGCTCGCCTGCGCGATGCGGACGGTTTTTTTATTCCTGCGGCGCATTGCCCAGGCTGTAATGCTGCTCCGGGTCCTTTTCCGTTTTCCGTACTGCAGCTTCTTTTTCCTGCGTGGGCCTCCACTTACTGCGTAGCTGCATCCGTACGGCCTCCCGTCTTTCCGGGCGCTCTGGGGCGCGAGCCGGAAGGTCTCTCGCCGTATTTCTGTCTGAAGCCGAATTTCATACCTGAAACCGACATACGAGGTGTGCACTCATGCGAAACAGAGGATTTACATTGATCGAACTGCTCGTGGTGATCGCAATCATCGGCATTCTTGCCGCGATTCTACTGCCGGCCCTGGCTCGCGCCCGGGAATCCGCCCGTCGTGCCAGTTGCGCCAACAACCTCAAACAGATGGGGTTGATTTTCAAAATGTACGCCAACGAATCGAAAGGAGAGAAATTCCCGCACATGATGATCTTTGATTGCGCGGGTGTGCAATTGCCGTTTGAACAGGCCGTGGCCCTGGAAGAGGTCTACCCGGAATATCTGACGGACCTCAATGTATTGATTTGTCCCAGTGCGGCCAACGGCGGAACTCCCCTGGAGCTCTGGGACGAAGGACGCACGGTTGGCCATTATGCACCCTATGGCGGCGCCCCGGATGGCGTGGTGCAACCCTGTGAAGTTACCGGTCATCCCTATTCCTACAACGGCTGGGCGCTTACCTACAGTCTCGTCAGCACAGATTACGCACTGTTCCATGACAACCTGACGGATTTTGTGGAGAACGCTCTGGAGGCGGATCCCGCCCGCGTTGACCAGGATTGGAAGTTGTTCGCCGCCATGGAGGGGCAGGACACGCTCTACCGGCTTCGCGAGGGCATCGAGCGGTTCATGGTGACCGACATCAACAATCCGTCCGGCAGCGCCCAGGCGCAATCGGCGATCGCGGTCATGTGGGATCAGGTTGCCGAAGATGCCAGCCACTTCAATCATATCCCCGGCGGCAGCAACGTCCTTTACATGGATGGGCATGTTGAGTTTGTACGTTATCCGGGAGAATTCCCCTGCGACCAGGGTGGACTCATGCTTCATGAGTGCAGCCATCATGAGCATACTCCCTGAATCCTGAGCGAGCGGCTGGCTGAAAAACATGCGGGCGGCGTATGGGGGCCGCCCACATGTTGTTTTCGGGCCTTTTGACCAGGCAACACAGGTTCCGCCGGTTGCCGTTTTCCGGCAAGGCATTGAAAATCGATGCTTTACCGAGGCGTGTTGCGCTGCTCCAATCAACCTGGCCGGTTCGCAATACACACGGGCGTCTGGTATCATAATTCATGTGGGCGTCGGGGCCTACTGCGGGCGCCCGAGGTCTTTTTCACCCGTGCGAAGTCTGGATGTTTGCCGACTGGAGATACTACATGCGCGATACGAAGACGCAATTCCTGGGTCTGCTGTGCTTTTTGCTCTTTCTCGGATTGTTGCTGACCAACGGCTTCGTGAACCGCATCTTCGCGCAGCAATCCGACATTGATGTGTTTACCCAGATCGAACCCATTGGAAACGTCCTTGACGAAATCCTGAAGAGCTATGTCTATGAACCCGACCTGAACGAGGTGGTGGAAGGCGGGCTCAAGGGCATGATGAACGCGCTGGATGAACACAGCTCGTATATTCCGCCCGATGTCTACAAGGAACTCACGGACGAGACCCAGGGCGAGTTTGACGGTATCGGCGTGACGATTCAGCTCGACGAGAACGGCAACATCATGATCTTTCAGCCGCTGGAAGGTTCCCCGGCCGCCGAGGCCGGAGTCCATGCCAACGACCGGATCATCCGCATCGACGGGGTGGCGACGAAGGGCATGAGCCTGGCCGAAGCAGCGCAGCTGATCAAAGGCCCCCGCGGCACCGTCGTTAAATTGACGCTGCTCCGCCCCGCTGCCGCCGACAACGGTGAAAATGAAATCCTTGAAGTGGACATCAAGCGGGGCACGATCCCGCTGGAGAGCATTGTCGAAGCCCGCGTACTGGAGGGCGGAATCGGTTATTTGCGGCTGAGCGACTTCAAACGCACCACGGACGACGAACTGCGTAAGACCCTCAAAGACCTGGACAGCCAGGGGATGAAATCGCTGGTTCTGGACCTGCGCTGGAATCCCGGCGGTCTTCTCGATTCGTCCGTAGACGTGTGCAGCCTCTTTCTTGAAGCCAATACCCTGGTGACGTACACAAAGGAACGTGACCTCGATACGGGCGAACTGAGAGAAGACATGATGCTCTATACCAAGGGCGGGCCCGCGGAGCCCATTTCATTTCCACTGGTGATCCTTGTGAATCAGTTCACCGCCAGCTCGTCGGAAATCGTCACCGGAGCGCTCCAGTTCCATAAACGGGCGATCATCGTCGGGCAACGGACCTTTGGCAAGGGGAGCGTTCAGACCATTATCCC
>DAOSJS010000479.1:0-2735 GCA_035367355.1 Candidatus Hydrogenedentota bacterium | reverse complement strand
CGGATGACAGCAGGGACGTGAGTCGCCTCGTAACGTTTCGGCTCACGCTCCCGTAATGTGCCGCCAAGCCGCTCGAAGGACTCATTGAAGAAAGCGGCGACAAAGTGGGGCTGGAGCCGGCGCGCCTCAGCGCGTTCCATGTCTTCCCGAATCGCTTGCACTCGGGAGGCGTCCATAGAATCGTGCGCCAACGCGCGCTCTTCAATCAGTTCACGAAGCTTATCCCGATCCATTGCCTTGTCAACGACTTCGTTAAGCCTGGCCCGTACCTCTGGGCGGTCACCATAGCGAATGGCCTCCACTAAGAGTGTTCGCAAGGGCTGATCACCGAAGAGCAGTTTGCCGAGAATGTCGAACACCTTTCCGCCCAACGCCTTGCGTTCTTCTTCCAGCTTCTCGAGCAGGCGCCGGTAAACATCACCTTCCCGCGTCTCAGACGCCACGAGGTTCCAGCAGTGGCACACTTCGGTCTGCCCAATGCGATGAATGCGGCCAAAGCGCTGCTCAAGGCGGTTGGGATTCCACGGCAGGTCATAATTCACCATCAGGTGAGCCCGTTGAAGATTGATGCCCTCGCCAGCCGCGTCAGTGGCGACAAGCACCTCAATGTCCTTGTCCTGGGTAAAGAGCGATTCCGCTTTCCGGCGCTCCTCCCGGCCCATACCGCCATGAATAGTCACCACTGACTCTGGCTTGCCAAGCAGTGACCCAATGCGGTCTTTAAGATAGTTCAGCGTATCGCGATGCTCCGTGAAGACGATCAGCTTCCGGCGGTGACCGTGGACGTCAAACATCTCCGCCTGGTTCTGCAGCAGCCGCGAAAGCTCGTCCCACTTCCGATCCGTCTGCGACTGGCGAACCTGCAGGGCCACCTGCTCCAAATCCTTGAGTATCGCTATTTCCGCCTTCAGTTCAGTAATGGTCTGGGCAGCCGATGCCAGGTCGACGACACGCTCCTCCGTGTCTTCGACCTCGTGGTCAGGCGCGTCGTCAAGCTCATCCAAGTCGTCTTCGGAAAAGTCGGGGACATCTCTTCGCCAATCAATGCGAACTCCGGCGCCGCGCTTGAGGAGTTCCTCCTCCCGACATCTCTTCTCCAGGCGTTCCTTACGTCGTCGGAGCGATTGGTAAATGGCTTCCGGCGAAGAGGCCAGCCGGCGCTGCAGAACCGTCAAGGCAAAGCCGACCGTTCCTTTGCGGCCATCGTTAGCCAGCTGCTCAGCGCGATTGAACTCTTCTCGCACATACTCGGTGACGCGCTGGTACAAATCTGCCTCGCCATCGGAAAGTTCGTATTCAACTGTGTATGCCCTGCGCTCAGGAAAAAGCGGCCTGCCATCGAACTTGAGCAGGTCCTCCTTGATCATCCGGCGCATCAGGTCGCTGGCATCAATGGCGTGGACTCCGTCCCGGAACCTGCCCTCGAAGCGGTCTCCGTCAAGCAGGGACATGAACAACTGGAAGTCTTCTTCCTTGCCGTTATGCGGCGTGGCTGTCAAGAGCAAAAAATGCCGGGTGAGCGTGGAGAGAAGCTGGCCCAGCTGGTGACGCTTGGTTCTATGGATTTCGCCGCCCCAGAAGGACGCGCTCATCTTGTGAGCTTCATCGCAGACCACCAAATCCCAATCCGTAGTCTTCAGTTTCTCCTGCACGTCTTCGTTGCGGCTGAGTTTGTCAAGACGGCAGATTGAGAGCGGATTCTCGGCAAACCAGTTTCCGGTTCGCGCCGCCTCGTATTTATCGTTTGTCATGATCTCGAAGGGCAGGTGGAAGCGGCGGTAGAGTTCGTCCTGCCACTGTTCGACCAAGTTGCCAGGACACACAATCAGGCACCGTTGCAAGTCGCCTCGCGCGATCAATTCCTTGATCAGCAATCCGGTCATAATCGTCTTCCCGGCGCCGGGATCGTCGGCCAGCAGGAAGCGGAGTGGCTGCCTGGGAAGCATCGTCTCATAAACCGCCGTAATCTGATGCGGAAGCGGTTCAACAAGCGATGTGTTGACCGCAAGGAGAGGATCAAAGAGATAAGCGAGACGGATGCGATGCGCCTCTGAGACCAGTCGGAAAAGGTCGGCGTCGCCATCAAAGCTCCACGGCTTGCCAGATTCCAGGACCTCAATCTCGCTTTCCTGATCCCGGTAGATAAGTTCGTTTGCCAGTTCGCCCTTGCTGTCCTTATATGTCAACTCAATGGCCACGGAACCGATCCAGGAGACATCCACGACCGTGACAAAACCATTAGGCAAGATGCCCTTGACGGTTGCGCCTCGTGTAATCTCTTCAAGCCTGGCCATAACGTTCACCCTCTATCGGTCACGATCCTACGCACCCTTGGAATCGTCTCCTTCAATCTCCTGTTTCAGCTCAAGGAGACGCTTGATCAGAAACGGCTGTGGTCGCCGCTTGCCATTCTCCCAGTGATTCACGGTGCTGTAGGTCACGCCGACCTTTTGGGCAAACTGCTCCTGCGTGAGCGCGAAATGCGCACGCAACTCTCTAACAAGCCGCGAGACGCTTGCTTCATCCATAATCATCCTCCCCGGCGCTGCTCTATTGCCTGGCTCTACGTTATGTAAGAAACTATGTTACTTTACATGTCCATCGCTGCCTGTCAAGACTGACCGCATATAGAAACGGCAGGCTACTCCAAGAGCGCGTAGAGGCGGAAAATCCTCCGGCTGTTTCAGGGATGCAACCTCGCCCTCAACGATTTGTTTTATCCGCAGATTACGCTG